>NZ_JBEYID010000004.1:0-357381 GCF_040635605.1 Streptosporangium sp. NPDC006930
TGCGGACCACCTCGTGCGCGGGCCGCCCCGACGCCTGCGCCATCCCGGCCGGGTCCAGGACGTCGTCGCCCCGGTAACCGGTCAACCGGGACCGTCGTGCTCCTACCGGGAGGCCTCGTCCAGCAGGGTCAGTTCCTCCTGCGACAGCGTCATGTCGGCGACGGCGAGCAGCGGCCGGAGCTGCTCGACGTTGCGGGCGCTGGCGATCGGCGCGGCCACCGTGGGCTGGGCGGCCAGCCAGGCGAGCGCGACGGTGGCCGGGGCGGCGCCGTGGGCGGCGGCGATCTTGTCCAGGGCGTCGAGCACCCGCGGGCCGCGCTCGGTCTCCAGGTAGCGTGCCGCCCCGGCCGCGCGCGGGCTGTCCGCCGTGACCCCCGGCCGGTACTTGCCGGTCAGGAAGCCGCTGGCCAGGCCGTAGTAGGGGGTGCTGGTCAGCCCGGCCTCGGTCACCACGTCGCGCAGCGCGCCCTCGTAGTCGCGCTCCAGCAGGTTGTAGTGCTGCTGCAGCACCCCGTACCGGGCCAGACCGGCCTCCTCGGAGATCGCGAGCGCCTGCGCGAGCCGCTCGGCACTGTGGTTCGAGGCGCCGATGTTGCGCACCTTGCCCTCGGTGACCAGCTCGTCGAACGCGCCGAGGGTCTCCTCCAAAGGAGTGTTCGCGTCGTCGATGTGGGCCCAGTACAGGTCGATGTAGTCCGTACGCAGCCGCCGGAGCGAGTCCTCGGCCGCCGCGCGGATGTTGGCCGCCGACAGCCCGGCACGGCTGCCCAGGGAACCCACCTTGGTCGCCACCACGATCCGGTCGCGGTTGCGGCGAGAGGCCATCCACTCGCCGATCACGGTTTCCGACTCCCCGCCGGCGTGCCCGGGGACCCACGCGGAGTAGGAGTCCGCGGTGTCGATGAGGTTTCCGCCCGCCTCGGCGTAGGCGTCCAGGACGGCGAAGGAGTCGTCCCGGTCGGCGGTCCAGCCGAAGACGTTGCCGCCGAGGCAGAGAGGAAACAGGTTCAGCTCAGAAAAGCTCATAGGCCAACTCTATTTCTTGACCGATCACGTGGGCACGGGGCCTTGGCACTCTCGCGCCGCGTTCAGGCGGGCACCATCTCCCTGACCGGCAGGGGCCGCTCCGTCTGGTCGATCCGCCCGGCCGGCGCGGGCGGATCGATCTGCGCGATCAGCTCGTCCATCGCCTCCCGCAGGTGGCCCATGAGCCGCCACACGTCGGCCACCCGGTCAGGACAGGACAGGATGCCGAAGTCGAGCGAGCCGTCGTAGGAGAAGCAGGTGATGTTGACCCCGCCGCTCACGTCGGTCAGCACCGACATGGGGTGGTAGGCGAGCACCCTGGCGCCGCACAGGTACAGCGGGAGCTGCGGACCCGGCACGTTGGAGACGATCAGGTTGATCGGCGGCAGCACGATCGAGGCCAGCCGGAACACCGCGGAGGTCGCCAGCGCGGTGACGGCCGAGGGCAGCAGCGACGACAGCTCGCCCAGCCAGGCCGTGGGGGCGCCGGCGAAGCGCCGCTTGGCGGCGAGCATGGTGCCCGCCATGACACGCAGGCGCTCGCGGGGGCAGGCCAGGTCGGTCGGGATCGGGGTGACCATGACGGAGATCTGGTTGCCGACCACCTGCCGCGCGCTCGCGGTGCGGACCGCGACCGGGACCGCGGCGATCAGCGGCCGGTCGGGCAGCGCGTCGCGCTCGTGCAGCCACGCGCGCAGCGCGGAGGCGCACAGCGTCATGACCACGTCGTTGACGCTGGCTCCCGCGCTCCTGGCCACCCGCTTGACGTCCGCGAGCGGGATCGACCCGTAGGAGAAGCGCCGCTCGGGGCCGATCGGGCCGTTGAACGGGGTGCGCGGCGCGGTCAGCATGGGCGGCTCGGACGGCTCCGACGCCCTCCCCGCGATCTTCCTGGTGGCGGCGGCCACCTGGCGGGCACCGGGCAGGGCCGAGGTGAGCGGCATCGTGTCGAGCTCGGTCGCCATGCGGCCCAGCGAGTACAGCGCCCTGGCGGGCTGGAGCGCAGTCCTGGCCACGGCCCCGGCGAGCATGCCGGCCAGGCCGGGGGCGGTGGTCCGCGGGCCGGGCGTCGGCGGCTCGACGGCGCGGGGCTCGGGTGTCAGGTCCAGCAGCGCCGCGAGCAGCTCGGCCCCCGACACCCCGTCGATGGCGCAGTGGTGGACCTTGGCGTACAGGGCGACCCGGCCGCCGGTCAGGCCGTGGATGAGGTGCATCTCCCACAGCGGGCGGGTCCGGTCGAGATGCCGCTCGTGGATCCTGGCCACCTTCTCGGCGAGCTGGGCCTCGTCACCGGGACCCGCGAGGGCCACCTCGTGGATGTGGCCGGCGACGTCGAACTCGGGATCTTCCGTCCAGTACGGCCGGTCGAGGCCGAACGGCACGGTGGCCAGGCGCAGCCTCAGCGCCGGCGCCAGGTGCAGCCGCTCGCGGAGCAGCCCGATCAGACACTCGCGGGTGAGGGCTCCAAGCCTGGAGCAGGCGGGGTCGAGGATGGCGAGTCCTGCGACGTGGGCCGCCGTGGTCGCCGATTCGGCATGAAGGAACTGCGCGTCGAGCGCGGTCAGCTGGCGCATCGGTCGGGCCTCCTGGCGGAAAATGGGAGAACACGCGTTGCCATCATCACCTCGGCACGTTTCCCTCTCGTTTCCTCCGTAGGACCTCCGGCGTCTTTCGGACGTCTCCTCGACAAGGCGCGGAGACTCACCGATCGTCGCTCTGCGTAACCTTCCCATTTCACGTGGTAGGCACGCCTTCCGGACAGGGTGGTCTCGGCGATCTTTTCCGAAGGTGATACTCGCTTATGGGCTTTCGGCGCCGCCCTCTCGCCTTTATTTCCTACCATTAAAATAGGTAATACGTGAAGGGTGACACACCTCGCACGCACCGGCCGTCACCTCAGCGGCCGAGGAAGGCGAGCAGCCGCTCCAAAGGCCAAGTGTTGATCACGTCGTCGGTGGTGAGCCACCCGCGCTGGGCGACGCCGATGCCGAACCGCTGGTTGCCCAGGTGCGGAACCGCGTGGGCGTCACTGTCGACGGAGAACTTCACGCCGTGGTGGCGCGCCAGCCGCACCAGGTCGGCGGGCAGGTCGGAACGGTCGGGGAAGGAGTCGATCTCCATCGCGGTGCCGGTGCGGGCCGCGGCGCGGAACACCTCGTCCCAGTCGGCGTCCACCGGCGGGCGGATGCCGATCCTGCGGGTGGTCGGGTGGCCGATGATGTTCACCCCCGGGTTCTCGCAGGCGGCGACGAAGCGCCGGGTCATCTCCGCGCGCGACTGGTTGAAGTGCGAGTGGACACTGGCCACGCAAACGTCGAAGCCCTCCAGCACCTCGGCCGGCCAGTCGACCGAGCCGTCGGGCGCGATGTTCAGCTCGCTGCCGTGCAGCAGCCGCGTCTTCGGATACTTCTTCTGCAGCTCGCGCAGGCGCTCGCGCTGCTGAAGGGCCTTTTCCAGCTTCATCCGGTGCATCGCCAGGTCGGGCGCGTGGTCGGTCACCGCGTAGTAGGAGTAGCCGCGGGCCGCGGCGGCGGCGACCATGTCCTCCAGGGAGGCGATCCCGTCGGTCAGGTCGGTGTGGGTGTGCAGATCGCCCCGGAGATCCTCGACGGTGACCAGCCTGGGCAGCTCGTGCCTGAGCGCGGCGGCGATCTCGCCGTTGTCCTCGCGCAGGGTCGGCGGGATCCACTCCATGCCGAGCGCCCCGAAGACCTCCTCCTCACCGGCGGCCGCGATCACCCGGTCGCCGTCGAACAGGCCGTACTCCGACAGCTTCCAGCCCTTCTTCACGACGATCTCCCGCAGGTGCACGGTGTGCTCCTTGGAACCCGTGAAGTACATCATCGCGGCGCCCCACGACTCGGCGGGGATGAGGCGCAGGTCGACCTGGACGCCCTGGGCGGTGCGGATCGAGGTCTTCTTCTCGCCCGAGGCGACGACCTCCGCGACGTAGGGCTGCGCCTTGAAGTCGTCCATCAGGGACTCGGGGCCGACCGCGAGGATGTCGACGTCGCCGACGGTGTCCTTCATCCGGCGCAACGACCCGGCGTAGGCGATCCGCTCGGCGCCCGGCAGCGAGGCGATGACCCGCTCGGCCAGGTCCATCGCCGTCCCGGTGTGCATCCTGGCGCTGTGCTCGGCGAGGTGCTCGACGCCCTTGAGGAGGTTTTCCACGGTCTTGGCGCCAAAGCCCTTGACGCCGTCGAGGCGCCCCTCCCCGATCGCCTTCACCAGCGCCTCGGGGGAGTCGATGCCCAGCTCCTGGAAGAGGAAGACGGCCTTCTTCGGCCCGAGCGAGGCCACCCGGGTCAGCCGCCTGACCCCCTGGGGGACCTTCTCCCGCAGGTCGTCGAGCTGCCGGAAGCCGCCTCGCTCCAGGTATTCCTCGACCTTCTTCGCGATCGCCTCGCCCACCCCGGGGACGCTCCGCACGGGCACGGCCCTGATGTCGTCGGGAAACCCCGCGATCGCCTTGGCGGCCTTCTGGTAACTGCGGACCCGGAACGCGTCGCCGCCGTTCATCGCGAACAGCTCGGCGTATTCCTCCAGGGCGGCGGCGACGTCATCGTTAGCTCGTGCCATGGGTCCAGCCTAGAAGATCGCGCCGACATTTCCCGTCGGGACGCCGGGAGAACCGGGCGGCGCGCGCCGCCGCGCCGCCCGGCGGTTCGTGTTCTCCGGTGCCCCCGTTATCCCCCGGTGTTTCCCGGGGGTGCCGTGGTCTCTCGGTCCCGGCCGTGGTCGGGCGGATCGGAGAGGTCCGCGGGATAGGTGAGCAGGTGGCCGCACATGCCGTCGCGGGGCACGGAGGGCACCCGGGTCACCGCGGCCTCGCGCAGGTGGGCGAGGTCACCGTCGCGCAGGGCCGCCAGCTGGGCGCCGGTCGTCTCGGCCGCGCGCAGCGGGCCGTCGCGCCAGCGGGACTCGAAGGTGTCCAGGCGGGGGGCGACGATCCTGGCGGCGGCCTCCAGGAAGGCGGCGAAGCCGGGCCGCCCCTGCGCGCGGAGCCGGAGGAACCCCTTGACGGCCAGGTCGCGGCGCTCGCGCGGATCCGAGCGCACGGCGTCGGCGTACCTGGCGGGGTCGGCGAGGATCTCGGGGGGAAAGGTGAGGACGGCGTCCCCGGCCTCGGGCAGGCCGCTGTTCTGCATGAGGACCACGATGCGCAGGCCGCCGCCGTTGACCAGGCGGTGGATCGTGCCGGGGGTGAAGTGGACGACGGAGCCGGGAGCCAGCGCCGTCTCCTCGTACCCACTCCAGGTCAGGGTCTGGACGCTGCCGGAACCGGCCACCACGGCGTACGCCTCGGCGCACAGCGTGTGCAGGTGGGGCGACCCCCCGCGCAGGTCGTCCTCGGTGGGCCAGTCATAGACGGTCAGATCGCTTACGCCGGTACCGAACACGGGTGCTCCTCACTCCTCGAAACTCCTCAAAACTCCGCGGACGCCTCCGCCGGGCGCGGCTCGGGACCGGTCATACCCCGCCGGAGGCGACGTGAGGCCGTTTCGTCCGTTACGGGGATAGGTGTTCTCGCACGGGCGCGTCACCGTACGACGACGGTCGTCAGGGAGCGCGGGGCGAGGGTGAGGCTCCTGGAAGGCCTCAGCCCCACCAGCGGGGTGGCGGCGAGAGAGTGCTCAGCGTCGGTCAGATAGGCGGTGGCGCGGCCGGGCCGGGTGGTGATCTCGGTGGTGACGGGGGCGGTGGAGGTGTTGAGGATCTCGACGACCTCCGAGCCTCCGGCGCCTCCGATGCTCCCGGCGCCTCCGGCGTTGCGGAAGGCGGTGACCTTCAGCGCCGGGTCGGTCGCGGCGACGGAGAGCCGGACCGCGCCGGGGCGGACGAAGCGGCTGTAGGCGGCCAGTGCCCACAGGCGCTTGGAGACGCGGTAGGTCGCGGTGGCCTCGTCGATCTGGATCAGTCCCCGGGTGGTGCCGCGCGAGGCGCCGAACCAGAAGACGTAACCGCTCACCCCGCCCAGGGTGAGCGAGTCGTGGATCTGCCGGGCGACCGCGAAGCCGTCGTAGCCGCTGCCGTCGTCCCACGCCTCGTTCCAGGTGGTCCCGTCGGGCGACCACTCCGACATCCACACGGGCCGGTCGGTGGGCAGCGGGCCGTCCACCGGGCTGACGTAGGGGTGCCCGGCGTGCGTGGCGACCCACCGCCGCGCGGCGGGGTCGGCCTCGACGGCGGTGGTGTACTCGCGCTGCCGGGACCAACCGGCGGCGTCACAGCAGACCACCTTGAGCCCGGTGCGGGCCGCGACCGGGCCGAGCACCTTGACGAACTCGGCGGCCTCGGCGGGGGTGAACCGCATCGAGGCGTACGAGACGGTGAGGTCGGGCTCGTTGGTGAACCCGAGGTCGGTGATCCTGATGCCCTCCCTGGCGTAGAACTTCGTGTACTGGACCAGGTAGTTCGCGTACGCCTGCCGCCATTCGGGCAGCAGTTTCCCGCCGTTGCTGTCGGAGCCGTTGTCCTTCATGTAGCCGGGGGCGCTCCAGGCGTCGGCGTAGAAGCGGCTCACGCCGTAGCGCCTCGCCTCCTTGGCCAGCCAGACCTGGCCGCCGTCCTCGCCGTCCCAGACGTATCTCGGCGGCGCGGACGGCCCGCCGGGATCCTCGGGCTGGATGGAGGTCATCAGGTCGTACGGGCTGCCCGCCGGGGAGGAGCCGATGCCCAGACGCAGGATGCTGAGCCCCGCGCCCTTCTCGGGACTGAGCCACAGATCGAGGATCTCCCGCTGTTTGGCGACGGGCAGCGCGCGGACCAGCTCGTTGCGCCGGAACGCCTGTGAGAAGCCGAAGCCGTCGATCCGCTGCAGCACGTCGTGGTGGTCCACCCGGACGTGAGAGACGTTTTCCATGGTGGATGGGCTGATTCCGAGGAGGGGGAGCGTGAGGATCGGTGCCAGCAGCGCCCTGTGGCGTCGAGACATGCGGAAACCCGCTTTCCGAAACTTTCCCAATATTACCGAGATATTTCGTGGCAAGTAACGTAAATGTTTCGAGAGCGGTCGTCAACAGCCGGTCAGGGCACGGCGGGGGAGGAGATCGGCGAGGTCCGGCGGGGCCCGCGGCCGGAAAGCGGCGTCGTGGGGGGAGAGTGCGCCGGGTCGGGCGCGGGCGGGGGAGGCCGATCGCGGCGGAGACGGGGCGAGGTCAGCCGGCCGGCGGGGCGGTGCTCTCGCGGACGAGAAGGTCGGTGGCCAGCTCCACCCGCCGGGGCTCGTGCCCGCCTCGGTCGAGCGCGAGCACCATCCGGGTGGCCAGCTCCGCCATCTCCTGGAGCGGCTGGCGCACGGTGGTCAGCGGTGGCCACGCGGAACGTGCCAACGGCAGGTCGTCGAAGCCCACCACGGACAGGTCGTCGGGGACCCGCAGGCCGCGCTGCCTGGCCGCCTCGAAGACGCCGAACGCCTGCATGTCGCTGCCGGCGAAGATCGCGGTGGGCGGCTCGTCCAGGGACAGCAGGTCGTGGCCGTGGTCGCGGCCGGAGCCGACCAGGAAGTCACCGTACCTGATGAGCTCCGTGTCCACCGCAATCCCCGCGGTCTCCAGCGCCGCCCGGTAGCCGTCGACGCGGGCCCTGCTGCACAGCATGGTGGCGGGGCCGCCGATCATCCCGATCCTGCGGTGGCCCAGTTCCAGTAGGTGGCGGGTCGCGGCCAGGCCGCCGTTCCAGTTGGTGGCGCCGACCGAGGCGACCCCGGGCGGCGGCTCGCCCTCCGGATCCACCACCACGAACGGGATGGCCCTGGCGGCCAGCTGGCCGTGCTGGTCGACGCTGATGCGGGAGCCGACCAGGATGGCCCCGTCGGTGCGCCGGGCGGCGATCCGCTCCACCCAGTCCCTGCCCGGCCCGGCGTGGCTGTGCAGGACCGAGACGACCACCCCGGCGTCGACCTCGCGGGCCGCGGTCTCCACGCCGCGCACCAGCTCCATCGCCCACGGGCTCTCGATCTCGGTGAAGACCAGGTCGACCAGGCCGACGGGGACG
The DNA here is from genome assembly GCF_040635605.1 of Streptosporangium sp. NPDC006930. Lineage (NCBI taxonomy): Bacteria > Bacillati > Actinomycetota > Actinomycetes > Streptosporangiales > Streptosporangiaceae > Streptosporangium > Streptosporangium sp. NPDC006930. Next base: position 8,026 of record NZ_JBEYID010000004.1, read on the forward strand.
TCACCCTGACCGGTCCTGCGCTGGTAGCCGTGCTTGTGCAGCAGACGCTCGATGCGCTGCCTGGTCTCGGTCGCGACCTCGGGCCGCCCGTTGATGACTTTCGAGACCGTGGGCGCGGAGACCCCGGCCTCCTCGGCGATGAGGGCGATCGTCACGCGCGGCTTGGTTGGCATGTGGCGAATACTAACTGAAACCTTTCGGAGAGCCTCCGGTGGAGGTGGTCGTTGCTGTTCGGGATCACTACCGCCGGGCTATTGACGTGTAACCGCGAATTTACCTATTCTCCGGATCACGAAATATTCGGGGAAAATATGAAATCTTTCACCTTACCTCCCGAAAGGGGATCTCCATGTTGAGTCGGCGAGGCGTGGTGGCTCTGGCGGTGTCCGCGCTGCTTCTCGGAGCCTGCAGTACGACCGGAGACGGCAACGGAGCCCAATCTGGCGAGAGCGCCGGCTCGGACAAGGTCACCTTCGAGTTCTGGAACTTCGCGACGGCGGAACCCCTCAAGGGTTTCTGGGCCGATCGCATCAAGGAGTACCAGGCGGCCCACCCGAACGTCACGATCAAGAACGTCGCGATCGAGAACGACTCCTACAAGCCCAAGCTCGCCACGCTCACCCAGTCGGGCAAGGCGCCCGACCTCTACTCCACCTGGGGCGGCGGCGTCCTGAAGCAGCACATCGAGGCCGGCCTGGTGAAGGACCTGTCCTCAGAGGCCGGCGACGTCATCGGCGGCTTCACCCCGGCGTCACTGTCCGCCTACCAGTTCGACGGCAAGACCTACGGGCTGCCCGTCGACATCGGCATGGTCGGCTTCTGGTACAACAAGGCGCTGTTCAAGAAGGCCGGCATCACCACCCCGCCCGCCACCTGGACCGAGTTCCTGGACGCGGTGAAGAAGCTGAAGGACTCCGGCACCGCCCCGATCGCCCTCGCGGGCAAGGCCAAGTGGCCGGGCCACTACTACTGGGCCTACCTGGCGATGCGGGTGGCCGGGCTGGACGCGCTCAAGCAGGCCGGCACCACCAACGACTTCACCGGCCCCGACTTCGTCACCGCCGGGCAGCGGCTCAAGGAACTCGTCGACCTTCAGCCGTTCCAGAAGGGCTTCCTGGGCGCCGACTACTCCACCCCCGACGGCCAGGCCGCCAGCGTGAGCAACGGCAAGGCCGCGATGGAGCTGATGGGCCAGTGGGCCCCGTCCGTGCAGAACGACTCGGGCAAGGGCCTGGGCGACGACCTCGGCTTCTTCACCTTCCCCGCGGTGGAGGGCGGCAAGGGATCGGCGGGCGACGCCTTCGGCGGCGGCGGCGGTATGGCCGTGGGCGTGAACGCCCCGCCCGCCGCGCTGGACTTCCTGAAGTTCTCGCTCACGGCGGAGAACCACAGCAAGGCCGTGAAGGCCGGCGGGGTCCTGCCCGTGCTCAAGGAGGGCGAGGACACGGCCGTCACCGACCCCCACATCAAGACGGTCTCCGAGACGCTGGCGGCAGCGAGCGGCTTCCAGCTCTACCTCGACCAGGAGTACCCGCCGGCCGTCGGCCAGGAGGTCAACGACGCCGTGGCCGAGCTGATCGGAGGCACCAAGACGCCTGAGGAGGTCGTCCAGGTCATCACCGAGACGGCCAAGGCGGAGTCGGAGTAACCGCCCGGATGAAGACGATGACAGGGCCGGACGCACGTCCGGCCCCTCACGCAGAAAAACCCGCCGCCCGGCGGAGGGCCGACGGCCCCCGCCGGGGGCGCGGCTGGGTCACCGCGATCCTGTTCGTGCTCCCCGCGCTCGTCCTGTTCGTGCTGCTGGTGCTGGCACCGATCCTGGTGGCCGGCTACACCAGCCTCTACAAGTGGAACGGCATCGGCCCGCCGAGCAACTTCATCGGCCTGGACAACTTCACCCGGCTGTTCCAGAGCGACATCTTCGTCGGCGACCTGCGCAACGGCGCCATCCTGATCGTGCTGGGCCTGGGGGTGCAGCTGCCGCTCTCGCTGGGCCTGGCGGTGATGCTGAACCAGAGAATCCGCGGGCGCGCCTTCTACCGGCTGCTGTTCTTCGCGCCGTACATGCTCTCCGAGGCGATCACCGGCGTGCTGTTCTCGCTGATCCTGTCGCCCGAGGCGGGCCTGGCCAACCAGCTGCTCACCTCCTGGGGGCTGGAGCCGTGGCCCTGGCTGTCCGAACCGGACACCGTGATGTTCTCGCTCTTCCTGGTGATCACCTGGAAGTACTTCGGGTTCCACATGATCATCTATCTGGCCGGGCTGCAGGGTATCCCCAAGGAGCTGGGCGAGGCGGCCAGGATCGACGGCGCGGGCGGCTGGCAGGTGTTCCGCCACGTCACCCTGCCGCTGCTCGGCCCCACCGTCCGGGTCAGCGTGTTCCTGTCCGTCATCGGCACGATCCAGCTCTTCGACCTGGTCTGGATCCTCACCGGCGGCGGCCCTTCGCACGCCTCGGAGACCATGGCCGTCACCATGTTCGAGTACGGCTTCAAACGCACCCAGATCGGCTACTCCAGCGCGATCAGCGTCGTCATGTTCCTGATCAGCCTCGTCTTCGCCCTCGGCTACCAGCGGTTCGTCCTGCGCCGAGACCTGGAAGGGGCGAGTACCACCATGGGAGACCGTCGATGATCGCCCGGCTCAGGACGTACCCGACGCACGTGATCATCTGGGTCGCGGCCGTCTTCGTCGTCGTCCCCTTCCTGTACGGTCTGCTCGGCGGCTTCAAGACCTCAGGCCAGCTCTCCGGCAACCCGCTGGGCCTGCCCTCCCCGTGGGTCACCGAGAACTACACCGACGTGATCGGTTCCGGGGTGTTCTGGCGTCAGCTCCTCAACAGCCTGTTCATCGCGGTCACGACCACCGTGCTGGTCGTCGGCCTGTCGGCGATGGCCGCCTTCGCCTTCGCCAGGTTCGCCTTCCGCGGCAGGGAGTTCCTGTTCACGCTGTTCGCCATCGGGCTGATGTTCCCCTTCGCGGTGGCGATCCTGCCGCTGTTCGTCCTGCTGCGTACGTTCGGCCTGCTGGACAACCCTCTCGGGGTGATCCTGCCGCAGGCCGCGTTCGGACTCCCGCTGACCGTCATCATCCTGCGGACGTTCTTCCGATCCATCCCCAAGGAGGTCGAGGAGGCCGCCATCATCGATGGCTGCAGCCCCTTCGGCTTCTTCTGGAGAGTGCTGCTGCCGATAGCCAGGCCCGCCCTCGCCACCGTCTCGGTGCTGGCGATCGTGGCGAGCTGGAACAACTTCTTCCTGCCGCTGGTGGTCCTCAACGATCCGAACCTGTGGACCCTCCCGCTCGGTGTCCAGGAGTTCCGAGGACAGTACATGTCCGACACCGCGAGGATCCTCGCCTACGTCATGGTCTCCATGGTTCCGGCGCTCGCCTTCTACGCCGTCGCCGAGCGTCAGTTGATCAGCGGCCTCACCGCGGGCGCCACCAAGGGCTGACCCGAATTCCGTCGTCGTGTAGAGAGTGAGACAACATGACCCTGAGTGTCGCCGGATCCCGTCTCGTCGATTCGGCCGGCACCCCGGTACGGCTGCGTGGAGTAGGCCTCGGGGGCTGGCTGAACATGGAGAACTTCATCACCGGCTACCCGGCCAACGAGGCCGCGATGCGCGAGGCCGTGCGGGGGGTGCTGGGGGAGGAGCGGGCCGAGTTGTTCTTCGACCGTCTGCTCACCTCGTTCTTCGGCGCGGACGACGCCGCGCTGCTGGCCGGCCTCGGTGTCAACTGCGTCCGCATCCCGATCAACTACCGTCACCTGGAGTCCGACGACCGCCCCTTCGAGATCGTCGAGCACGGCTTCCGTCACCTGGACAGGGTGATCGCCCTGCTCGCCGAGCACGGCATCCGCAGCGTCATCGACCTGCACGCCCTGCCCGGGGCGCAGAACCAGCACTGGCACTCCGACAACCCCACCCACATCGCTGCGTTCTGGCAGCACCGGCACTTCCAGGACCGTGCCGTCCACCTGTGGGAGGTCGTGGCCGACCGCTACCGGGACAACCCCTGGGTGGCCGGATACAACCCGATCAACGAGCCGGGCGACTCCGGCGGGCGGGTCGTCGGCCCCTTCTACGACCGCCTGGTCAAGGCCGTCCGCGCCGTCGACCCCAAGCACGTGCTGTTCCTGGACGGCAACACCTACTCCACCGACTTCTCGATCTTCCGCGAGGTGTACGAGAACACGGTCTTCGTCTGCCACGACTACGCCCTGGCCGGTTTCGCGCACGGAGGCCCCTACCCGGGCCACACCCGTGGCGAGTGGGTGGACCGGGAGCAGCTGGAGCGCTCTTTCGAGCGACGGACGATCTTCCAGCGGGAGACCGGTACCCCCATCTGGGTGGGCGAGTTCGGCCCCGTCTACACCGGCACCCCGGAGATCGACCGGCAGCGCTACCAGATCCTGCGCGACCAGCTGGAGATCTTCGACTCCTACGAGGCCGGTTGGTCGCTGTGGACCTACAAGGACGTCGGGCTGCAGGGCCTGGTCAGCGCGGGTGAGCCGTACATGAGCCGCTTCGGTGCCTTCATCGCCAAGAAGGGACGGCTGGGCGCCGACCGGTGGGGCTCGACGATGGAGGAGTCGGCGAGCGAGCTCGCCCCCCTGCATCGGCTGATGGAGACCGAGTTCCCCACCTGGGATCCCTACCCGTGGGGTGCCCGCTACCAGATCGACGACCTGATCCGGCACATCCTCATCGCCCAGGCGCTGCTGCCCGAGTACGCCGATCTGCTGCGCGGTTGCTCCGACGAGGAACTCACCGCCCTGGCCGACTCCTTCGCCCTGGAGCAGTGCGTCCGGCGGCAGCCATTGCTGGACCTGCTCGCCGAGAACCTGCGCGGTGAAGCCCCTGGCGACGACGCCTGACCACCCCGCGGGGGTGCGATACCCCCGCGTGCCGGGGAGGTCGGTCAGGCGAGTGTCCGGCCGGTGCCGTTGAGAGCGTCGTTCAGTGCCGCCACCTGGTGCCGCATGAAGGTGCGTGAGACGGCGGCCCCGCTCTGGATCACGTCGAAGCTGTGGTAGGCGCCGGGCACCACGTGCAGCGTGCAGGGGACGCCGGCCTGCCGCAGTCGTTCGGCGTAGGCGACGTCCTCGTCGTGGAACAGATCGTTGGTGCCGACACCGATCCAGGCGGGCGGAAGTCCGGAGAGGTCCTCGTAGCGGGCCGGCGCGGCCAGCGGAGGTACGTCGCCGGTGGCCGCGGGGCCGAGGTAGGCGTGCCATCCGAAGCGGTTGTTCTCCTGGCTCCAGATGCGCAACCCGCGCCGGTCGACGTCGGTCCGCGCCGTGGTCCGGTCGTCGAGCATCGGGTAGGACAGCACCTGCAACACCGGGTTCACCTCGGCGCGCTCCCTGGCGAGCAGCGTCAGTGCGGCGGCGAGCCCGCCGCCGGCGCTCTCGCCGGCGATCGCGATGCGCGCCGGATCGACGTCCGGCTGTCCGGCCAGCCAGCGCAGCGCCGTGTGGCAGTCGTGCAGCGGTGTCGGGAACGGATGCTCCGGTGCCCGCCGGTATTCCACCGACACCGCGACGACCTCCAGCCGCTCGGCGACATGGCGGCACATGCGGTCTCCCATCGCGGCGGTTCCCGTGACGTATCCGCCCCCGTGGATCCACAGCAGAGCCGGTGCGGGGTTCCTGGCCGACGCCGGCCGGAAGACGCGCACGGAGACGTCGGCGTCGACGTGCACGATCGTCCCCTTCGAGGGGGGCCTGCTCCCGCCGAGCCCTTCCAGCTTGCGGACCAGGCCGAGGGTACGCGGACTGACCACCGAGCGCGGCAGGAACCGCGCCGTGCGCAGGTCGGGATTGAAGAGGGGCCCTGACATCCCTGACATCGCTGTCGCCTCCTTCTTTGGCGGGTCGTACCCGGTCGGCGCCTGCCGACCGAGTTCGGCCGCTCGGTGTCGGGAATGCCGCCCACGATAAGGTGGAATGTCTGGCGAATTAGGTAGATATCCGGTTGCTCGCCAGGCGGATGGAGACGAGAGCCTTACCCCGGCCGCCGGGGAGGACTCCTACTCCTCCTCGGTGAACACGAGTTCGCGGCGTCTGCGGATCGCCGGCAGGACGGTGACGACGAGCGCCGCCGCGGCCAGGGCGAGGAGCGTCGCGGAGATCGGCCGGGTGAGGAAGACCGACGCGTCGCCGCGGGAGATGATGAGCGCCCGCCGTAGGTTCTCCTCGAGCAGGGGGCCGAGGACGAAGCCGAGCAGCAGCGGCGCGGGCTCGCAGCCACACTTGATCAAAAGGTAGCCCAGGATCCCGAAGAACACGATCGCGTAGACGTCGTAGGCGTTGAACGCCAGGGAGTACGTGCCGATCGCGGCGAACAGGATGATCATCGGGAACAGCACCTGGTACGGGATGCGCAGCATGCGCACCCAGAGGCCGATCAGCGGCAGGTTCAGCAGCACGAGCAGCACGTTGCCGATCCACATCGACGCGATCAGGCCCCAGAACAGCGCCGGCTCGTCGGTGATGACGTTCGGGCCGGGGGTGATGCCGTGGACGATGAACGCGCCGACCATCAGCGCCATCACCGGGTGGGCGGGCAGGCCCAGGGTGAGCAGCGGGATGAACGATGTCTGCGCGGCGGCGTTGTTCGCCGACTCGGGGCCGGCGACGCCCTCGATCGCGCCGTGCCCGAACTCCTGCCGCCGCCTTGAGATCCGCTTCTCGACGGCGTACGAGGTGAACGAGGCCAATACGTGGCCACCGCCGGGCAGGACGCCGAGCGCGGAGCCGAGAGCGGTGCCCCGCAGGATCGGGCCGACGATCCGGCGCCGGTCCTCGCGGGTCGGCCAGAGGTTCCTCACCCTGTCGGCGATCGCCGCGGTAGTCCGCTCGTTCTCCAGGTTGCGCAGGATCTCGGCCACCCCGAACACGCCGACGGCGACCGACACGAAGTCGACGCCGCCGTACAGCTCGCGCCGGTCGAACACGAACCGGGGCGTGCCGGTGTAGATGTCCTGGCCGATCGTGCCGAACAGGACACCGAGCCCGATCATCGCCAGTGCCTTGAGCGCCGCGCCGCGCGCCAGCGCGATCGACACGATCAGGCCGAGCAGCACCAGCGAGAAGTATTCCGCGGGGCCGAACGTCAATGCGACGCGGGCGAGCGGCGGGGCCGCGACGGCGAGTACGACGGTGGCGACCGTGCCCGCGAAGAAGGATCCGATCGCGGCGGTGGCCAGCGCCGCGCCGGCCCGGCCCTGCCGGGCCATCTCGTGCCCGTCCAGAGCGGTGACCGCCGCCGACGACTCACCGGGCAGGTTGATCAGGATGGCGGTCGTCGAGCCGCCGTACTGCGCGCCGTAGTAGATGCCCGCCAGCATGATCAACGCCGTCACCGGCTCGAAGCCGAACGTGATCGGCAGCAGCATCGCCACCGTCGCCGTCGGCCCGATGCCGGGCAGCACGCCGACCGCCGTCCCGAGCAGCACCCCCACGAAGCAGTAGAGGACGTTCTGCAGTAGCAGGGCGGTGGAGAGGCCCAGCGCGAGGTTTTCGAGAAGTTCCATGCCTCAATCCGGATGTCGCGTCAGAACCCCAGCCACGGGCCCCACAGCGGGATCCGCAGCTGAAGTCCGACGACGAAGATGAGCGTGGCGGCCGCGGTCAGCCCGGCGGCCACGGCGACGGCGGTGAGCAGCCGTACGCGCGAGTCGGCCAGCGCGGTGAGCAGGGCGGTCGCCGCCGAGGCCGGTACGAATCCAAGGCCCCGGGCGGTGAGGCCGAAGAACACGAGCGCGAGCGTGATGACGGCGACCGCACGCCAGGGGATCGGCCCGAACGAGATCACCTCGCCGGCGACGAGCCCTTTGACGACGATCGCCAGACCCAGGACCGTCACGATCGCGCCGGCCAGCAGCGGGAAGGCGCCGGGGCCCATCCGCAGCGGGGTGCCCAGCTCGTGGCCGAGCGACCCCGCCACGAACGCGCCACCGATCAGGACGAAGACTCCCCCGGCGAGGACGTCGGGGAGGGACCTGCGGCGCTCCACTTCAGGAGGCCTTGACGCCGGCGTCTGCGATGACCTTGGCCCAGGTGCCGAGCTGCTCTTCGAGCTTGGCCCGCAGCGCCTGCGGGGTCGCGTCCTCGGCCGGGACCGGTACGGTGCCGAGTTTGGCCATCTGCTCGACGACTCCCTGGTCGGCCAGTGCCGTCTTCAGCGCCTCGGACAGCTTCTGGACGGCGTCCTGCGGGGTGCCGGCCGGGACGTAGAGGCCGTGCCACACGCTGACCTGGAGTCCGGGCAGCCCGGCCTCGGCCGTGGTGGGCAGTTCCGGCAGGCTCTTCACCCGCTCCGGGGTGGTGACCGCGTACGCCTTCACCTCACCGGCGGAGATCTGGCCGCTGGTGTTGGTCGTCTGGTCGCACATGAAGTCGACCTGGCCGCCGACGAGGTCGGTCAGCGCGGGGCCGGTGCCCTGGTAGGGGACCTCCTGGAGCTTGACGCCCGCGGCGGTCTGGAAGAGCAGGCCGCACAGGTGGGAGGCGGCGCCGATGCCGGCGTTGGCCAGCGTGACCTCGCCGGCGTTCGCCTTCACGTGGGTCACGAGGTCCTGGAGCGTCGCGGGCGTGAAGTCCTTGCGGGCGACGACCGTCATCGGCACCTCGGTGACGAGCCCGACCATCTCGAAGTCCTCAAGCGGCTGGTAGCCCAGGTTCTGGTAGAGGGCGGGCGCCGTCGACATGCCGATGTGGTGCATGAGCACCGTGTAGCCGTCGGGGGCGGCCCGCGCGACCTCGCCGGCGCCGACCGTGCCGCCCGCGCCCTCGACGTTCTGGACGACGATCTTGGCGCCGAGCTTGGCGGCCATCGGTTCGGCGATCATGCGGGTGACGGTGTCCGTCGGGCCGCCCGCGCTGAACGGTACGACGAACGTGATGTTCTGGTCCGGGTAGCCACCGGCGGCGGTGCTTCCGCCGGTGGCGCCCCCGTTGCCGGAGCAGGCGGCGACAAGTGAGACGGCGCCGATCGTGGCGATCAGCCGTGCGATGGCCCGGTGTCTGCCGGTCGTTCTCATGTCGAGGCCTCCTCGTTGGCGCACGCGCATCTGCCGGTATGCGCGCGGCCTCAGTCTCGACTGACGAGGGCGCGAATAGTGTCAGAGAAATCCAAAGAATGCGATGGATGTCAGAGAAATCAAAAAAAATGAAGGGCTGACCAGAAGGCGATTCACGCCGTAAAATCCGCCGGTATGCGGATCACCATCATCGAGGATGACGACCGCGTGGCGCGGGGTCTGGTCACCGTCCTGGCCCAGGCGGGCTTCGAGGTCCACCGCATCGCCACCGCGGCGGAGGCCGTACGCGCGGCCCCTTCCGACGTGGTTCTCGTCGACCTGGGCCTGCCCGACGGCGACGGGCTCGACGTGATCCGCAGGCTGCGCGACCGCCCGGAGACCGCGGTCATCGCCGTGACGGCACGATCGGAGGAGCACGAGCGGGTCCGCGGCCTGCGCGCCGGCGCCGACGACTACATCGTGAAGCCGTTCGGCATACCGGAGCTGCTGGCCAGGATCGACGCCGTCCTGCGGCGCACCCGGGTGGCCCGCGCGCTGAGCCACCCCGACGAGCCACTCGTCCTCGGCCCGATGCGGATCGCCGTCGGCACCCGCGAGGTCGCCGTCGGCGGCACGCCCGTGACGCTGACCCGCAAGGAGTTCGAGCTGCTCCTGCTGCTGGCCCGGCGGGCTCCGAACGTGGTGAGCCGCGACGTCATCCTCGACCAGATCTGGGGCGCGACCTGGGAGTCCTCCAGCCGCACCCTGGACACCCACATCGCGGCGCTGCGGCACAAGATCGGGCCGGCCGTGCTCATCCGCACGATCCACGGGGTCGGCTATCGGCTCCTGGCCGACCAGCCGGAGCTGATCGGCTGACGCGCCGTGCACCGTCGCCTGCTCGTCGTCCTCGTCCCCCTCGCGGTGCTACTCGTCGCGGCGCTCGGGGTGCCGCTCAGCGTCACCGTGGCCGAGCGGGAGATGCAGGAGACCTACGTCGATCGGCTCAACGACGTCGGCCGGTTCGCCTCGCTCGCCGACACCGCGCTGTCGACCGGGCGGACCGAGGCGCTCCAACAGGAGCTGGCGCGCTACCACGAGCTGTACGGCATCCCGGCCGCGGTGATCGACACCTCGGGCACGGTGCTGCTCGGACCGGCCGCCGCGTACCGGCGGGCGGCGCGGGCCGAGCGGGCGCTGCCCAGGATCGTGACCGCGGCGCTGGCCGGGGCGAGGTCCGAGCCCTCCGGGGAGTGGGCTCCGTGGGACGGCTCCGCGCTCGTGGTCGCGGAGCCGGTGGGCAGGGACAGCGAGGTCGTCGGAGCCGTCGTGACGATCTCCGGCCTGTCGAAGACGCACCGTCGCATCCTCGTGCGATGGGCCTGGCTCGCAGGGCTCGGGCTGCTCCCGCTGGTCGCGCTGGTGGCCGTCGCCTGGCCGGTGTCGGCGTGGGTGCTGCGGCCGGTGCGGGAACTGGACGCGGCGAGCTCGCGGATCTCACGGGGCGACCTCACCATCCGGGCGGACGCCGAGGCCGGTCCGGTCGAGCTGCGGCGGCTGGCGGAGTCGTTCAACACCATGATGGACGCGGTCGAGAACGCCGTGCAGCGGCAGCGGGCGTTCGTGTCCGACGCCTCGCACCAACTGCGCAATCCGCTCACCAGCCTCCGGCTCGCCGTGGAGAGCCTGGAGCCGCACCTGCGCGAGACCGGCGGCGGGCGGCAGGTCTACGACATCGCCGTCGACGAGCTGAAGGCGATGCAGCGGATGCTGAACTCGCTGCAGGCCAGCGCGCGGATGGAGAGCATACGCACGGCGTCGCCGGTGGATCTCGACGCGGTGCTGGCGACCCGGGTGGACCGGTGGCAGGCGCTGACGGCGACGGCGGGGCAGAGGTTGGCGGTCGACGTGCCGTCGGGGCTGCGGCTGCTGGAGCCGACGGGCGGGCTGGGCAGCATCCTGGACGAGCTGATCAGCAACGCGTTGCGGCTCTCGGGCGCGCGGGTGGTGGAGGTGAGGGCCGGATTCGTCCCCGGAGGTACGGGCGCCGGCGACGCCTCCGGAGACGTGGTCACGATCACCGTCCGTGACGACGGCGAGGGAATCGACGCCTCCGAGCGGGCCCAGGCGCTGGGCAGGTTCTGGCGGTCACCGCGGCACCAGAACGTGCCGGGGACCGGCCTGGGGCTGGCGATCTGCGCCGACCTGGTCGGGGCGGCCGGGGGCGAGCTGCGGCTGGAGGACGGGTTGCCGCGTCCGGACGGGGCCGGGTGCGGATTCGCCGCGGTGGTCGCGCTGCCGGCCGTCTCGGGACAGGAGTCGCCGACCGAGGACCAGGCTCCTTCGTGCGCCTGAGGCTCCGGTTCCCTCGGGCGTCCGAGATGGTGCGCCTGGGAAAAGCCGGTTCCCTCGGGCGTCCGAGATGGTGCGCCTGGGAAGCCGGCTCCTTCGCGCGTCTGAGGTCGTGCGCCCGAGAAGACTCAGGTTCCGTCGCGGGCCCGCCGCCCGGGGTCAGCGCTTGCGGTCGCGGAACCAGGCGGCCGCTCCCGGATGGAGCGGGATCGACGCGGTGGAGATCCCGGTACGCACGTTGATCTGCCACGCCTCTGGAACGGCCTCGGCGTCGTCGCGGCTGGCGGAGATGATCGTGCCGGTGTGCGTGAAGATCGTGTCGGTGATGGCGTGGACCAGGCCGTCGGGCAGGTCGTCGCGCACGAGGAGCACGTTCGGCACGGCGACGGTGCGGGTGGCCGGGACGCCGGTGTAGGCGGTCGCGGGGATCGTGGCCGGAGCGTAGGGGCCGGGGAACGCGGCGAAGAGCGCGTCGGCCTGCGCGTCCAGCGGGATCAGCCGGATCGGGTGGCGTCGCGCCAGCTCCGTGACGGCGGGTGTCGGGACGCCGGTCAGGGAGAACATCGCGTCGATCTCGCCGTCGCGCAGCGCCGCCGCCGACTCGGCCTGGCTGAGGTAGCGGACGTCGGTCTTCATCCGGCCGAGCTCCAGAACCCGCAGCGACGTGAACTCGGTGCCCGAGTCGTGAGCGCCCAGGGACACACGCCTGCCGTGGAGATCCCGGAACTCTCCGATCTCGGAACCGGCCATGACCACGAGATGCAGGTGGCTGTCGTAGAGCCGACATATCGCCGAGAGTCCCTCGGGCGCGCTGCCGTCGGTCGTGATCAACGCGTCCAGGCTCGTCAGCCCGAGGTGGACCTCGCCGGCCCGCAGCATCCGGATGTTGTCGGCCGACGCCCCGCTCGGCACGGTGACCAGGGTGACGCCCGGCACCCGCTCGGAGACGTGTTCGGCGAGCGCGCCGCCGATGCGCCGGTACACCGCCCCCGCCGGCCCGGTGGCGAGGCGCAGGTGGACCTTGTCGGCCTCGGGCTGCCGGGAGCAGCCGGCGAGCAGCCCTCCGGCGGCAAGGAGCACCGCCCTCCGGCTGAACCGCGGCTCCGGATTCAGCGCCATGCGGAGATGATACGGACGGCGGCCCCGGTCTGCGGATCTTTCCCTCCGGGCAACCGGAGAAGGAGGTTCTCGCCGGGCCGAGGGCTTCGGGAGGCCCCGGGAGGCTCCGGTCCGAGGATCTCTTCCCCTGGCCAACGGCTGGCCTTTCGCTCGTGTTATCGCCAACAATTGGAGTCGCCCGCCTTTGCGGTGATCCACGAGTTTGGCGATCTCGCGTCGGAGGCCGGCGCGGGTCGCGCATGAGTCGCACATGAGTCGCAGTATGAGTCGCACATGAGGAGACCTTCGTGCTGTCCGCGCACCTCACCCTCGACCCCGCGTTCAGGGTGGCCCCCGTCCACCGGCGCACCTTCGGGACGTTCGTCGAACACCTCGGCCGATGTGTCTACACCGGCATCTACGAACCCGGCCACCCCACCGCCGACGAGGAGGGCTTCCGGGGGGACGTGCTGGAGCTCACCCGCGAGCTGGGCGTGACCACGGCCCGCTACCCCGGTGGGAACTTCGTGTCCGGATACCGCTGGGAGGACGGCGTCGGCCCCAGGAGCGAACGGCCCCGGCGGCTCGACCTGGCCTGGCACAGCACGGAGACCAACGAGTTCGGCCTGGACGAGTTCGTCGCCTGGACGCGCAAGGCCGAGCTGGAGCCGATGATGGCCGTCAACCTCGGCACCCGGGGAGTCGCCGAGGCGCTGGACCTGCTGGAGTACTGCAACATCGAGTCCGGGACCCACCTGTCGGACCTGCGCGTCGCCCACGGCGCCAAAAGGCCGCACGACATCCGGATGTGGTGCCTGGGCAACGAGATGGACGGCCCGTGGCAGATCGGCCACATGAGCGCCCGCGAGTACGGGCGGCTGGCCGCCGGGACCGCCCGCGCCATGCGCATGATCGACCCGGCCCTGGAACTCGTCGCCTGCGGGAGCTCGGGCTCGGGCATGCCCACCTTCGGCGCGTGGGAGTCCACCGTGCTGGAGGAGACCTACGACCTGGTGGACTTCGTCTCCTGCCACGCCTACTACGAGGAGCACGACGGCGACCTGGCGAGCTTCCTCGCCTCGGCGGCCGACATGGACCACTTCATCGACGCGGTGGTGGCGACGGCCGACAGCGTGGGCGCCAGGCTCAGAAACAAGAAGAAGATCAACATCTCGTTCGACGAGTGGAACGTCTGGTACCTGTCCCGCTTCCAGAACGCAGAACCGCCGCGCGACTGGCCGGTCGCTCCGCCGCTGCTCGAAGACCACTACCACCTGGCCGACGCGGTGACCTTCGGCGGGCTGCTGATCTCGCTGCTGCGCCACAGCGACAGGGTGACGTCCGCCTGCCTGGCCCAGCTGGTCAACGTGATCGCCCCCATCATGACCGAACCGGGCGGCAGGGCCTGGAGGCAGACCACCTTCCACCCCTTCGCCCAGGCCTCCCGGTACGCGGTGGGTCAGGTGCTGCGGATCGAGTCCGCCTCTCCCACCCACGAGACCGCGAGGTTCGGAGAGGTCGCCGCCCTCGACGCCGTCGCCACCCACGACGAGGAGAGCGGCGCCACCACGCTGTTCGCCGTCAACCGCTCGACCGACCGGCCGCTCACCCTCACCGCCGACCTGCGCGCCCTCGGTCCGGTGAGGCTCGCCGGGGCCACGGTGCTGTCCGGCCCCGACCCCTACGCCCGCAACACCGCCGACGCCCCGGACACGGTGGCCCCCCGTACGAACACCGAGGCCCGCCTCGACGCCGGGACCCTGGAGATCACGCTGCCCGCCGTCTCGTGGAACGTGATCCGTCTCCTCCGCGCCTGACCCGTCCGTCCGTTCGCCGTCCGCTCGCCGACGGCAAGGGGGGAGGGGCGCCGGACGGCAGGGTGCGGCTACTTGCTGAACCCTGCCGTCAGGCCGCTGAGCAGCTGGCGGCGGCCGACCACGTACAGGACCAGGATGGGCAGCGTGGTCAGCACGACCGAGGCGAGCACGGCCGGTACGTTCACGCTGTACTGCCCCTGGAAGGTCCACAGCGCGAGCGGAAGCGTGCGCTTGTCGGGGCTCTGGGTGAGGATGAGCGGCAGCAGGAACCCGTTCCAGACCGTCAGTGCGTTGTAGATCGTCACCGTCACGACGGCCGGCATGGTGAGCGGAAGGGCGAGCCGCCAGAGCGTCGCCATCTCGCTCGCGCCGTCCAGCCGCATCGACTCGAACAGCTCCTTGGGCACGTCACGGATGAAGTTCGACAGGACCAGCACCGACAGCGGGATCGCGAAGGCGATCGACGGCAGGATCAGCGCCGTCAGTGAGTCGTAGAGCTGCAGCCGGATGATGATCAGGTAGATCGGGATGATGGTCGCCTGCAACGGGATGGCCAGGCCCATGAGGAAGAGCGAGTTCACCCTGCGCAGGAAGCCGAAGATGGTGCTGCCCCGGACGATCGCGTACGCCGCCATGAACGCGACCGCGACCGCGGGGACGACCGCGCCGATGGTCACAATGAGGCTGTTGAGGAAGTACAGCGGGAAGTCGGACTCGACGACCATCCGGTAGTTGTCGAGGGTCGGCTCGGTGGGCGGCGCCAGCGGGTTGCTGGCGTAGTAGCTGCTCTGGGCCTTGAAACTGGTGATGACGATCCAGTAGATCGGCACGATCACGACCGCGAGCCACAGCCAGCCCGCGATCCCGCCCAGCCAGTTGGGGCGCTCACCGAGTGTCCGCGACTGCTTCCCGTTGCGTGCCGGCGGCCGGCGCCGGTGTCCCGCCCCGACTGTCTCGGTCCGCTTGAGCCCCGTGGGGGTCGTCAAGCTCATGGTTCAGGCCCCTTCCATCTGGCTGGCGTTGGCGTCGCGGCCGCCGAGCCTGCGCAGGAACAACGCCAGGGCGAGGCCCACGAGGACGAGGATGACGGCGATGGCACTGGCCGGCCCCATCAGGTTGGCCTGGAACCCGCGCTTGTACATGTCCAGGGCGAGCACCCGGGTGGCGTCGCCGGGACCGCCCGCGGTCAGTACGAAGATCAGGTCGAAGAAGGTCAGGGATCCGACGACCATGAGGGTGGAGGACGTGATGATCGTGTACTTGAGCTGCGGCAGCGTGATGCTGAAGAACTTGCGGGCGCGGCCCGCGCCGTCTATCTCGGCGGCCTCGTACATGGAGCGCGGGATCTGCCGCACGCCGCCCTGGTAGAGCAGCGAGTGGAAGGGGATGAACTGCCACGACACCACGAAGATCACGACACTGAAGGCGAGGACGGGGTCGCCGAGCCAGTCCTGTACGAGCAGGTCGATACCCAGCCCGGCGCCGAGCCCGAAGTTCGGGTCGAGCAGCGCCTTGTAGGCGATCGCGATGGCGGCCGAGCTCAGCAGCAGCGGGATGAAGTACAGCACGGCCAGCAGCGCGCGGTAGCGCTGCTGCCCGGCCAGGAACACCCCGAGCAGGATGCTGGCCGGCGTCTGGACCGCCCAGGAGGCGACCATCACCAGCAACGTCACCCAAAGGGCGTGCGGTAGGCCGGGGTCGCTGAGCACGGCCCGCCAGCTGGTGAGCCCGGACATCTGGATGTCGCCGACCTGGTCCCAGGTGCTGAAGCTGAGGAACAGGACCCCGAGCAGCGGGATTACCCCGAAGGCGGTGAAGATCAGCAGGGCCGGTACGGCCAGCCACGGAAGGATGGCGCTGTGGTTCCTTCGCGTGGCGGCCGACGGCCTCCCTCTTCTGGCGGGGGAGGTTAGCGCGCTCAACTGCCGATGACCGCGTTCAGGTTGGAGGCGAACTCCTCAGGCGTGATCGACAGCTGGAACAGCTTGGCGATGTTGTCCAGGAGCACCTCGGCCGCGGTGGGGCTGAGCGCCTGGTCCCAGGACTGGGCGAAAGCCTTGGCGTTGCTGGCGATGCCGTAGACGAACTTCAGGAACTCCTCGTCCTTGGAACCGGCGAACGCGCTGTCGGCGCCGTTGACGATCGGCACCGCGCCCGTGCCCGCCCACTCCTTGACGTCCTCGTCGTTCAGCACGGCGGTGGCGAAGAACTTCTTGGCGATCTCCTTCTGCTCGGGAGTCGCCTTGGAGGAGATCGACAGGTACTGGCCGGGGTTGCCGACGGTGTTGCCGGGGTCGCCCTTGCCGCCCTCGACCGGCGGGAAGTTCATGTAGCCGAGGTGGCCGCCGGAGACGAAGTCGCCGCCGTCGGCGGACATGCTGCCGTACGTCCAGCCGCCGTGCAGCATCATCGCGGCCTTGCCGGTGTACAGCAGGGCCTGGTCGGCGTTGGAGTCGGCCGTGATGGAGGAGAAGCCCTTGATGAACCCGTTCGCCTTGATGAGCTCCTGCATCTTGGTCAGGGCCTCGATGGCGGCGGGGTGGGACCAGGCGTCCTTCTCGCCGTCGAACACGGCCTGGAACACCTCGGGGCCGCCGATGCGGTCGAAGAGGAACTCCAGCCACATCATGTTCGTCCAGCGCGACTGGCCGCCGAGGGAGAACGGGGCGATGCCCGCGGCGTTGAACTTGGGGACGAGGGCCATGATGTCGCCCCACGACTTCGGCGGCTCCACGCCGACCTGCTCGAACACCTTCTTGTTGTAGAACAGGATGATGGGCTGCATCGTCTCGGCCGGCATCGCGTAGATCTTGCCGTCGATCGTGGCCGCGCCGAAGGAGGAGGAGAACAGCCGGTCCTTCACGGCCTTGTTCTCCTCGAACCACGGGGTGAGGTCCTCGACCTGGTTGGCCTGCACGTACGTGCGCAGGGTCCCGCCGCCCCAGCCCCAGATGATGGTGGGGGCCTGGCCGGCTCCGATCGCCGTCTTGATCTTCGTCTTGTAGGCGTCGTTCTGCATGGCCGTGAAGTCGATCTGACCGTTGGGGTTGGCCTTGTTGAACCGCTCCACGGCCCTGGTGCGCACACCCTCCTGCGGCTGGTTCGACAGGAACCAGTAGGTGGCCTTGCTCGCGGCGTTCCCGCCGCTGCCGCCGGTTCCGGTCCCTCCCGCCGGGGTGGGGCCGGAAGTGCCGCAGGCCGCCAGCGCGGCTCCCAGAGGGAGGCCCATGGAAAGGGCGAGGAAGGTGCGGCGAGATGGTGTCGTTGACTCCACGCTGATCTCCGTATGTCGAATGCCGAGGCTGGGCGAGGCTCCGTGTGAAAAATCGGTGGCGGCCGTAGGTCGTGGATCAGCACCCCCGCTGTCAGGCATCCGCTCTTGCGCCTGACATGTCGAAACATTTCCGAAACAGACCGCGTGGCACGTCAATTTAGATTTCAGATAGTTGCGTGTCAAGAGGTCATCGCATGTCGGGATGAGCTTGGTATGTGCGCTATGTAAGGTACTCTCATCTGGACTTTTCCTGGTCGTATCGTTTGCGGCAGGATTCGGGTAGAGCTTTCGTGGCACACCGAAAAGTTTCGAATGGGTTGCGGTGCGGGTTTTTCTTGAGGAGAGCAGATGACGGCGCTAGATGGGACCTCCACGAAGGGCCTGGTCCTCCGTCCGTGGCAGGACCCGGCACTCCCCGTGGCGGATCGGGTCGACGCCCTTCTTGCGGAGATGACCCTGGAGGAGAAGGTCGGCCAGCTCGGCAGCCGGTGGCCGGGCAACGTCATGGGGGCTGAGCAGGGCGGGGAGCCCCAGGAGAGTCAGGAGAGTCGCGAGGGCACGGCGAACGTCGCCCCGATGCAGGACGTTTTCGCGGCCTCGGGAAGCGTGCCCTTCGAGGAGACGATCCGCCACGGGCTCGGTCACCTGACGCGGGTGTTCGGCAGTGCTCCGGTGACCGCGGCGGAGGGCGCCGCGGAGGTGGTACGGCTGCAGTCCGAGGTGGTGAAGCACTCCCGGCTCGGCATCCCGGCGCTGGTCCACGAGGAGTGTCTGACCGGTTTCACTACTTATGGCGCGACCGTTTACCCCGCGGCCATCGCCTGGGGGGCGACGTTCGACCCGGACCTGGTGGAGCGGATGGCCGCCGCCATCGGACGGGACATGCGCGCCGTGGGCGTCCACCAGGGCCTGTCACCGGTGCTGGACGTGGTGCGCGACTACCGCTGGGGCCGGGTCGAGGAGACGATGGGCGAGGATCCGTACCTCGTCGCGATGCTCGGCGCGGCCTACGTGCGCGGCCTGGAGAACGCCGGGGTCATCGCCACCCTCAAGCACTTCGCCGGCTACTCCGCCTCCCGGGCGGCCCGCAACCACGGCCCGGTGCCGATGGGGCGGCGCGAGCTGATGGACATGGTCCTGCCGCCTTTCGAGACCGCTCTCGTCGAGGGGGGCGCGCGTTCGGTCATGAACTCCTACTCCGACGTGGACGGTGTTCCCGCCGCGGCCGACTCGTGGCTGCTGACCGACCTGCTGCGCGACGAGTGGGGCTTCACCGGGACGGTGGTGTCGGACTACTGGGCGATCCCGTTCCTCGCGACGATGCACCAGGTCGCCGCGGACACCGACGAGGCCGGGGTGCAGGCGCTGAGCGCGGGCCTCGACGTCGAACTGCCCGACACGCTCGGCTTCGGCCGGCACCTCGTCGAACGGGTGCGGCGGGGCGAGCTGCCGGAGTCCCTGGTCGACCGGGCCGCCCGGCGCCTGCTCACCCAGAAGGTGACGCTCGGACTGCTGGATCCGGACTGGACCCCGGAGAGGTCGGTCGCCCAGGCGGCGGACGTGGACCTCGACTCGCCGGACAACCGGGCACTCGCCAGGGAGCTGGCCGAACGGTCGATCGTGCTGCTCGACGCGGGCACCGCGCTGCCGCTGCTCGGCGAGGGGCGTCCTGAGCCGCGCCGGGTGGCCGTGGTCGGCCCCTGCGCCGACGACCCGCGCACCTTCATGGGCTGCTACGCCTTCCCCAACCACGTGCTGCCCCGCCATCCGGGACTCGGGCTCGGCGTGGACGCGCCCAGCCTGCTCGACGCGCTGCGGGCCGAGTTGCCCGGTGCCGAGCTGATCCACGAGCAGGGCTGCGAGGTGCGGAGCGAGGACCGCTCCGGCTTCGCCGCCGCGACCCGGGCGGCTCGCGAGGCCGACGTGTGCGTGGCCGTCGTCGGCGACCTGGCGGGGATGTTCGGGCTCGGTACGTCGGGCGAAGGCTGCGACGCCGAGGACCTGCGGCTGCCCGGTGCGCAGGAGGACCTGCTGGCCGAGCTCGCCGCCACCGGCACGCCGGTCGTGGTGGTCGTCGTCTCGGGTCGCCCGTACGCGCTGGGCGAGGTGTCGAAGACGGCCGCCGCGCTCGTCCAGGCGTTCATGCCCGGGGAGGAGGGCGGAGCGGCCATCGCCGGGGTCCTGTCCGGCCGGGTGCAGCCCAGCGGGAAGCTGCCGGTGCAGATCCCGCGCGGCCCTGGCGGGCAGCCCGGCACCTACCTGCAGCCGCCGCTGGGCGCCAACAGCCAGGGCATCAGCAACCTCGACCCGACCCCGCTGTTCCCGTTCGGGCACGGTGCCTCGTACACCACCTTCGCGATCGACTCCTTGAGGATCAGCGACGCCGAGGTGCCCACCGACGGGGAGTTCACCGTGTCGGTGCGGGTGCGCAACACCGGGAGCCGGGTGGGCGAGGAGGTCGTGCAGCTCTTCCTGCACGACGTGATCGCCCAGGTCACCCGGCCGGTGCTACAGCTCACCGGATTCACCAGGGTCAGGCTGGAGCCCGGCGCGAGCGCACTGGCGACCTTCACCGTGTCCGCCGACAGGACCGCGTTCACCGGACGCGACCTGCGGCGCGTCGTGGAGCCGGGGGATCTTGAGGTGTTCGTGGGCGCGTCGGCGTCCGACCTGCCCTGCCGGGGCCGCGTGACCCTGACCGGTCCGCCGCGTCACGTCGGCGTGGACCGGCGACTGGTCACCCGGGTGGACGTGGAACCCGCTCCGGGCGCTTCCGCCGCACAGCAAGGGAGAACAGATGCCGGCAAGTCCTAGGAGGGCCACGCTGGCCACGGTCGCGGCCTCGGCGGGGGTGTCGGTCGCGACCGTGTCCAAGGTGCTCAACGGCCGAGGTGACGTCTCCCCGGTGACCCGCTCCCTCGTGGAGTCGTTGCTGGAGGAGCACGACTACGTCTCGCTGTCGCAGCGCCGCCGGGGCGACGCGGCCGTGCCGGCCACGCTCGAGGTGGAGCTCAACGCCGATCTCAACCCGTACTCGACCGAGATCGTTCAGGGCGCGGTGCGTGCCGAGGCCGACGCGGCGATCGTGGTGAGCATCCGCACGAACGCCGACCGCGCCGGGACCTGGGCGCGCGGCCTCGCCGCGGCCGGACGGCGGGCCGTGATCGCCATCACCAGCGAGCTGACCGCCGAGCAGCTCGGCGCCCTGTCCCGGGCACGGCTACCGCTGGTCGTGATCGACCCCCTGAACATGCCGCAGACCAGGGGAGTCGTCAGCGTCGGCTCGACGAACTTCGCCGGAGGACTGGTCGCGACACAGCACCTGCTCGCACTCGGGCACCGGCGCATCGCCTACCTCGGCGGCCCGGCCACCGCCGCCTGCAACCAGGCCCGTCTCCACGGCTACCGCGCGGCGATGGAGGCCGCGGGCGCCCCGGTCCCCCCGAGTCACGTACGGGAGGGGCCCTTCCACTACCAGGAGGGGGTGAGGGGCGGCACGGCCCTGTTCGACCTGCCTGAGCTCCCCACCGCCATCTTCACCGGCTGCGACGAGATCGCGCTCGGCGTGCTGGAGGCGGCCAGGGCGCGAGGGCTGCGGGTGCCCGAGGACCTCAGTATCGTCGGCTTCGACGACACCCAGGTCGCCCGGATGGCCTCGCCCCCGCTGACGACTGTGCGCCAGCCGCTGCGGGAGATGGGCGGGGTCGCCGTACGCACGGCCCTGCGCCTGGCGGCGGGGGAGCGGGTCGACTCCCACCACGTCGAACTCGCCACCGAACTGGTGGTGCGCGGCTCCACCACCGCACCCGGCAGGGGCTGAGCGCCTCAGCTCTTCGAAGGGCTGGGGACGATCGCCTTCTCGATCTGGAGGAGCATCTCCAGGTGCTCCCGCACGACGCGGTCGGTGAGGACGGCGAGTTTCTTCACCATGGGGGCGGAGCCGTTGTCGATCTCCCTCTTCACGAGGGCGACCCCCTCGCGGTGGTTGGCGATCTCCATACCGATCCAGGCCCTGTCGAACTCCATCCCGCTCAACGCCATCACCTCCTTGAGGCGCCGGCGCTGCACCTCGCTGGGCTCACCGGGGAGCTTCACGCCCAGCTGGTCGGCCACCTGCCGTATGGTCCTGTCGAGCTTCGTGTGGTCGGCGACCAGCTTCGCCCCCAGCACGCGCACGGCCTTTCCGGCCTCCCGATCATTCTGGTCGTCGGTCTTCCCGGTGACGGCGAGACCCGCCTCGATCTCGAACAGGCTGCCCTGGTGCGCCTGGACGAGGAATTCCCGATCCTGCCGGCTGGGCGGCGGGGGAGCGGAGGCGGCGCCGAGGTCGGCCGTGCCGCCTGTCGCCGCCATGGCGATGGCCAGCATGATGATCGCCTTTCGAGTCATCGGATCCTCCGTCGATCAATTCACGGTCAGAACTGACGCCTTCTCTCTTCTCATATATGCATATATAGGTTGATATGACGCTATAAGTAGTAAATCTTATGGAAAGTACGCATATGGTGCCCGTTGGTGGAGCAGGCCAATCCCGTGCCCGCCGCGCCTGCCTGGTCGAGTGACCGGACGGTGGGGATCGGATGTCCGGTCCGGCGCCAGAAAACGCGCCGGACCTCCCCGGATGACACGGGCCGTGGCTAAATGTGATGAGATTTACCCTGTTCGCGTGATCCGTCCGCTCGAGACTCGTTCGAGGGGACACCACGATCGTCATGACCTGCCGGACAGCGGCCGGACAGTGGGAGGTGGGCGTCATCGGTATCGTCTCGCCCGGGTTCTTCGGCCGCCGTCGCGCCGGCAACCCGGACCTGCCGCCGGGGCAGTACCTCACGGAGGACTTCCCCGTCCTGTCGGCCGGACCCACGCCCCTGGTCTCCACCGACGACTGGAGCCTCGGCGTCACCACCGAGACCGGCGAGGTCGTCCGCTGGAGCTGGGCGGAGCTCAACGCGCTGCCCGTGGAGCGGTTCACGGTCGACCTGCACTGCGTCACCAAGTGGTCCAAGCTCGGCACCACCTGGGAGGGCGTGTCACTCGACACCCTCCTCGACGGCGTGGAGCCCTCCGCGGAATACGCGCTGGCGACCTCCTACGGCGGCTACACCACGAACCTCCCGCTGGAGGACCTCCTCGACGGCCGGGCCTGGATCGCCGTCCGCTACGAGGGTGAGCCCATCACCCCCGAGCACGGCGGGCCCGCCCGGCTCCTCGTGCCGCACCTCTACCTCTGGAAGAGCGCCAAGTGGGTGCGCGACATCCGGCTCCTCGACGAGGACCAGCCAGGATTCTGGGAGGGCGTCGGCTATCACAATTACGGAGACCCATGGCGCGAGCAACGGTACTGGGGCGACTGACCTGGAGGGTCGCCACGGTCACCGCCGTGCGCGACGAGACCTCCGCAGCACGCACGATCACCCTGGACGTTCCCGGCTGGCCCGGCCACCTCGCCGGCCAGCACGTCGACGTGCGGCTCACCGCCCCCGACGGCTACTCCACCCAGCGCTCCTACTCCATCGCCTCCGCCGCGGACGGGGAACGCGTGGAGCTCACCGTCGAGCCGCTGCCCGACGGTGAGGTCTCCCCCTACCTCGCCCAGGTCCTCTCGCCCGGTGACCCGCTGGAGATACGCGGCCCGATCGGCGGCTGGTTCGTCTGGCGTCCGGAGGCGTCCGAGCCGGTGCAACTGGTCGCGGGCGGCTCGGGGGTCGTCCCGCTCATGGCGATGATCCGCGCCCGCGCCTCGGCCGGGGTCGGCACGCCGTTCCGGCTGCTGTACTCCACGCGCGGGCCCGGCTCCGCGCTCTACCGCGCCGAGCTGGACCGTCACAGCGCAGACGGCTCCGGCCTGGACGTCACCTACGCCTACACGCGCGAGGTGCCCGACGGCTGGGCACGCCCGCCCGCGCGGGTCGACGCCGCCCTGCTCGCCGAGGCCGTCTGGCCCGTCGAACGGAAACCGGCCGTCTTCGTGTGCGGTCCCACCGGATTCGTCGAGACCGTCGCAAGCCTGCTCGTCTCGGCGGGGCACGACCCCCGCCTGATCCGCACGGAACGCTTCGGCCCCAGTGGAGGACCATCATGAGCCAGGACCACCTCGACGGAAACGCGGCGGGCGGAGCACTGCGCGACGTGTTCGCCGTCGACCTGACCGCCGCCACCGGCTGGTGCTCCGGCTGCGCGCGAAGCCTCACACTGGCCGAGGCGATCCTCTACACCCACGCCCCGGGTCTGGTGGCCCGCTGCCCCGGGTGCGAGGAGGTCGTCTTCCGGCTCGTGAGGGCACAGGGGCGGGCATGGCTGGACATGCGCGGCATGACGTGCGTCCAGTTCGAGCTGCCCGCCGACTCCTGAGCGGCTGACATCATTCCGGACATTCGAGGAACGCGGCACCGGGGAGCCCGGGGCGTCACGGTGGCGATCCGGGCCCTTCGTCCGGCGTGACCGACAGGAGCCGGACCGCCGGTCCTCGGATCGGTGACCGGCCGGCACTCTCCCGCGCCGACGCCGCCTCCCCTCACCCGGCCTGGAGCGACGCCGCGTCCCCTCACCCGGCCTGGAGCGACGCCGCGTCCCCTCACCCGGCCTGGAGCGACGCCGCGCTGAGAGCCCTGCCGGGTGAGGCGACGTCAGAGCTTGACGGCCCGGGGGCGGTACGGCTCGGCGAGGAAGGCGAGTTCCTTCTCGGTGAGGGACAGGTCCACCGCGGCGACCGCGTCGTCCACATGCCCGTCCTTGGTCGCGCCCACGATCGGGGCCGAGATGCCCGGCTGGTGCAGCAGCCAGGACAGCGCCACCCGTGCGGGAGCGACCTCGCGCTCTCCGGCCACCTGGGCGACCCGGTCGAGGATCAGACGGTCGTTGTCGGCGTCGTCGTAGAGGGCCTCGATGCGGGGGTCGCTGCCCGCCCGGGTGGTGACCTCCTCGGATCCGGCGCGGGCCAGCAGGCCCCTGGCCAGCGGGCTCCACGGGATCAGGCCGATGCCCTGGTCGAGGCAGAGCGGGTTCATCTCCCGCTCCTCTTCCCGGTAAAGAAGATTGTGATGATTTTGCATCGACACGAACTTTGTCCAGCCGTGGATCTCGGCGGTGTGCTGCGCCTTCGCGAACTGCCAGGCGTACATGCTGGAGGCACCGATGTATCGGACCTTGCCGGCGCGGACCACGTCGTGCAGGGCCTCCATGGTCTCCTCGATCGGCGTGTCGGGGTCCCAGCGGTGGATCTGGTACAGGTCCACGTAGTCGGTGCCCAGGCGGCGCAGCGAGGCGTCGATCGAGGAGAGGATGTGCTTGCGCGACAGGCCGCCGTCGTTGACGCCCTCGCTCATCGGCAGGCACACCTTCGTGGCGAGCACGTAGTCGTCCCTGCCGGGGAAGATCCTGGCGAGCAGGCGGCCGGTGACCTCCTCGCTGGCGCCGAACGAGTAGACGTCGGCGGTGTCGAAGAACGTCACCCCCGCCTCGGCCGCCCGGCGCACGATCGGCTCGGCCGCGGCCTCGTCGAGAACCCATTCACCCCATTTGGCGGGGTCGCCGTAGCTCATCATGCCAAGGCAGATCCTCGACACCTTCAAACCGGTGGACCCCAGGCGCACGTATTCCATGTCAAACCTCCCGATCTTCAAGAGCCTGAGCCCACCCTACGACCGCAGCCTCCGAGCGGTTCGCCCACCCGCCGCCGTTCCCCGCGGATGGGCGCGCAGACCTGAGGCAGCGGTTTTCCCGCCCCGGTCTCTCCTGGGCTCGCACTCCACGCCGGAGGATCAGGACAGGTGACGGGACCACCACTCCAGGACGGCCTCGAAGCGCTGCAGGCGGTGCCTTGGGCGGCCGCTGCGCGTGAGCTCGTGCCCCTCGCCGGGAAAGAGGAGAAACTCGGTGGGGACGCCGTTGCGGCGCAGCGCGACGAACATCCGCTGCGCCTGCTCGACCGGACAGCGCAGGTCGTCCTCGGAGTGGACCACGGCGAACGGCAGGGTGATCCGGTCGGCCCGGTAGAGGGGGCTCATCGCGCGCTGGGCCTCCGGATCGGGGCCGCAGTAGGCGTCGGCGAAGAACCAGCCGATGTCGGAGGAGCCGGTGAAGGAGTCCCAGGCGTTGACCGCGCGCTCGCTCCAGGCGGCCCTGAACCGGCTCCCGTGGTGGGCGGCGAGATGGCTCGTCATGAAGCCGCCGTAGGAGCCGCCCATCACGCCCACCCGCTCAGCGTCGCACTCGGGAGTGGCCAGCGCCGCGTCCAGCAGGGCGAGCACGTCGTCGGCGTCCACGGTGCCCAGCGCGCCGATCACCGATCGGCCGTGTTCCTGGCCGTACCCGCAGGAGCCGCGAGGATTGGGCAGGACCACCGCGTACCCGGCGCCCGCGTAGATCTGGGTCTCGTCCAGGAACGCCCACCCGTGCTGGTGGAAAGGGCCGCCGTGCACGTTCAGCAGGACCGGGTGCGGCCCGTCGCCCTCGGGCAGGGCGAGCCAGCCGTGCACCGGGTAGCCGTCGGCGGAGACGGCGGTGATCTCACGCAGCGGCCTGATCCCGGTGAGGGTGCCGGAGAAGTCGGTCAGTGCCCCGTCGGGAGTGACCACCTCGCCGGGGCTCGCGGGCGTGGACACCACCGCGACCACCCTCTCCCCGCAGACGGTGAACGCCTTCACGCTCGCCCGCTCACCCAGGACCACGACGAGCTCCTCCAGCGGCGCGTCGAGGGCACCGGAGGGCACCAGGCGCAGCTCGACCGCGCCGCGCGTCCGCACCACGACCAGGACGCCGTCCTTTCCGGGTACGGGAGGCAGCGAGTCGCAGTCCACCGACTCCTCCTCGGTCAGCCGGGTCCCGGCCACCGCCCCGCCGCTCTCGCCGGCGCCGCCGATCCGCAGCGGCGCGCGGTACAGGCCCGCGTTGCGGGCCACCGCGTCGATGCCGGAGAACGCCGTACCGAGATAGAGCACCTCCCCGCCCGGCAGGGCGACGGGCTGCTCGGCGGAGCCGTCGCTGCGCACCGCGAGGATCGGGGCGCCCCCACCGGAGGGAACCGCGTACACGTCCGTGTACAGGCTCTCGCCGTCGAGGTCGCGGGGAGCCGAGACCAGCACGTGCTCGCCGTCCGGCGTCCAGCCGGGGCAGTCCACGTCGTAGGGACCCTCGGTCAGCCGTACCGGTCGCGGGACGTCGGCGAGGGCGTTCACCACGAACAGGCTCTGTGGCCGGTCGAAGGTGAAGCCGACCCCGTCGGTCCGGTAGCGCAGCCCGGTGATTCGGCGAGGTGCCTCGGCGACGGCGCTCACACCCTCCTGCGTGCCGTACCGGCCGGGCTCGGCGACCCGGGCGACGAACGCGATCCGGCGGGAGTCCGGGGCCCAGACCGGGACGCCCGCGCCCAAAGGCAGATCGGTGATCGGCCGGGCCTCGCCGCCGCCGGTGGGCATCACATACAGCTGCGGGCGGCTCCCTTCGGTGGCGCCGGAGCGCAGGAAGGCGACCCAGGCGCCGTCGGGGGAGATGCGTGGTGCGCTGTCGCGCTCACCGAAGGTGAACCTGACGGGCGGGCCGTCGGCGGGCACCCGCCACAGACCTCCCAGGTAGGCGTCTGCCTCCGGGTCGGGACCGGCCAGGTCGACGAGGAGGAGGTCACCGTGGAGCGTGACGCTCCCCGGAACGGTGAGCTGGGCGAGGTCTTCAGGACGCATAACCAGTAAAGCTATCTCCGTTGACTGCGCGCGTGCTTTGGCAGGCGCGCTCTCAAGCGGCTTTCGGCCCGCGCCGGAGCCTTCCCCGTGTCCGGGGTTCCCGCCTCACCCCTCAGCGCGGGGACGGCAGGATCATCGTGACGCCGGGAACGGAGCCGATCGAGGCGAGCGCCGCTCCGGCCTCCTCCAGGCCGATGGAGCGGGTGAGTAGGGCATCCGGGCTCAGGGCGCCGTCGGCGACGGCCTCCAGCATCGCCGGGTAGGCGTGGGCGGCCATGCCGTGGCTGCCGAGGAGTTCGAGCTCGTAGCCGATCACCCGGCCCATCGGGAGCGGGGTGAGTCCTGGCAGCAGGCCGATCTGGACGTGGCGTCCACGGCGGCGCAGGCTCTCGATCGAGGCCACGCACGTCCCGGGACTGCCGAGCGCGTCGATGGAGACGTGGGCCCCGCCCGAGGTCAGCTCCCTGACCCGCGCGGGGATGTCGGCCTCGGGTGGTTCGGCTCCGACGCAGGCGACGGCGCCGAAGCGCCGGGCCAGCTCCAGGGCTCCCGCCGAGACGTCCACGGCGACCACCCGGGCCCCGGCCGCGGCGGCGATCATGACGGCGGAGAGCCCCACGCCGCCACAGCCGTGCACGGCCACCCACTCGTCCGGCCGTACCCGGCCCACGGCGGTCACGGCGCGGTAGGAGGTGGCGAAGCGGCAGCCCAGGCTCGCGGCGGTGGTGAAGGACATCTCCTCGGGGAGCCGTACGAGGTTCACGTCCGCGTGATCGACGGCCACGTACTCGGCGAAGGAGCCCCAGCGGGTGAACCCCGGCTGGGTCTGGCGTTCGCAGACCTGCTGGTCACCGGAGAGGCAGGCCGGGCAGGAGCCGCAGGCGCAGACGAAGGGGACGGTCACCCGGTCGCCCGGCCGCCACGAGGCGACGCCGGTGCCCACCGCCTCGACGACCCCGGCGAACTCGTGCCCCGGCACGTGGGGGAGGACCCGGATGTCGGGGTCGTGACCCTGCCAGCCGTGCCAGTCGCTCCGGCAGAGCCCGGTGGCCTCCACGCGGATCACCGCTCCACCGGGCGGAGGTTCGGGGGCGGGCACCTCCCGGACCTCTGGATCGGCCCCGAAGGCGTCGAAAAGCACCGCTCGCACCCGTCACACTCCTCTGCCCCGGCCCGTGGTCTCCGGCGCTTTCCGCCGGTGGGCCCACCTGACCGGTGAGCCTATTCGGTCGGTGAGCCGGTCCGGTCGCTGAGCCGGTCGTGAGGTGTCCTGATTAGAAGGTGCACTCTGGGAGAGAGGGAGGGTCACAAGGGTCAACTGATCGGACGGTGTGATGGGGCAGCAAGTCGACAAGGACCGCTACTCCGAGGCGGAGTTCCTCCGTTTCAGGGGGAAACTGGCGGAGCAGCTCGACACCCTTCGCGAGGTGCTCGCAAGACCGGGTTTCGGCGCCGGTCCCGCGACCATCGGGGCCGAGCTGGAGATGTTTCTCATAACGCCCGAAGGGAGGCCGCTTCCCCGTAACCGCGAGGTGCAGGTCGCCGCGGGCGACGGTCGGCTCACGTTGGAGCTGGGCAGGTTCAACCTGGAGGCCAACCTGACTCCGCTGCCGATCGCCGGGCGGCCGTTCACCGCCCTGGTGAGCGAGATGCGGGAGATCATGACCGTGGTGGACGCGGCGGCCACGACACAGGGCGGGCAGGCCGTGGTGATCGGGATCCTGCCCTCGCTGAGCGAGTTCGACTTCACCCACGAGGCGCTGAGCGGCGAGGGCCGCTACCGGGCGCTGGCCAGGGGCATGCGGCGGCTGCGCACGGAGCCGTTCCGGGTGCGCATCGAGGGCGTCGAGATGCTGGAGCTTGAGGTCGAGGGGGTGATCCTGGAGAGCGCCAACACCTCCTGGCAGGTTCATCTCCGCACGCCCCCCGCCGACTTCTCCCGCGTCTACAACGCCGCCCAGCTGGCCATCGGCCCGGTCCTCGCGGTCAGCGGGAACTCGCCCTCCTTCCTGGGCAGGAGGCTGTGGGAGGAGACGAGGATCGCGCTGTTCGAGGAGGCCGCGGACGACCGGGACGTGGAGCGGCTCGACCGCAGGAACCGGCGGGTGGGGTTCGGTTCCGGCTGGGTGCGAAGCGTCGAGGAGATTTTCGAGACATGCGTCCGCGACTACGAGCCGGTGCTGCCGATGACCTTCGCGCCGGAGGAGGTGCCCGCCGACGGCGTCCCCGGACTGGCCGAGCTCCGGCTCCACCAGGGCACCGTGTGGCAGTGGAACCGGCCGGTCTACGACCCCGGTGACGGCGGCCACCTGCGGGTGGAGATGCGTGCCCTGCCCGCCGGGCCGAGCGCGCCCGACATGGCGGCGAACAGTGCCTTCCTGCTCGGGCTCACCGCCGCCCTGGCGGTCCAGCCGGTGGAGGACTTCCCCTTCGCCGGGGCCTACCGCAACTTCTACCGCGCCGCGATCCACGGCCTGGACGCGCCGCTGAGCTGGCCGGGCCTGAACGAGGAGATCCCCGCCGAGCGGCTCGCCCTTGAGCTGCTGCCGGTCGCCGAGGCCGGGCTCGACAGGATGGGGGTGGACCCGGACGAGGCCCGGTGGGCGCTGGACATCGTGCGGGAACGCGTCGCCCGCCGCCGTACCGGTGCGATCTGGCAGCGGGAGGCGCTGGTTCGCGAGGGCGGCGACCAGGCCGCGGCGGCGCGCGTGGTGAGCCGGTACCGGGAGCTGTCGCTGGCCGGGGAACCCGTCCACACCTGGCCTTTCTAACTGCAAAAGGGATTTGAGTACCGGCATACTCATGAACTCCGTATCTTGATCCGCCGATCCTGGCGGAACCGGACAGGAAGAGACCCCCCTCATGAGTCAGATGAAGGTCGTATCGGCCGAGCCGTTCGGGCTGAAGCGGGACGGAGGCGGCCTCGCGGCCGGAATCAAGATTCTGGAGAAGGACCTCAAGCGGGCATCACTCGACACCGTCCTGGCCAAGGCCAACCGCGTCACGGTCAGGAAGGGGTCGGCCGGCACCGGGGCGTTCGGCACGATGAAGCCGAAACCGGTTGACTGGTACACCTTCGACGCCGGGGACAACGCCACCAAGGAGTGGTATCCCCAGGGCCTGACCTGCGCCTCCGACGCCGGGATCACCGGGAGCACGTTCGTGGTGAGCTGGTACCACACGCCGTCGTCGGGGGCGGAGAGGGGCGTGCGCCTGACCTTCGTGAATCCCGCGACGCTCCGCTACCGGCACGTCCTGCTGGTGCGGACCGGAGCCGACGGAGGCATCACGCCGATCAACATCCACGCCGGCGGCGTCGCCTGGTACGGCAACCTGTTGTACGTCGCCGACACCACCCGGGGCCTGCGGGTCTTCGACACCCGGCAGATCTTCGAGATCAACGGGAGCGGTACGGAGACCATCGGAAGGAAGGCCGGCGTGTACGACGCGTTCGGCTACCGGTACGTGATGCCGCAGACCGACGCCTGGACCACCACCAGCGGCAGCGTCCGTTTCTCCTTCGCCGCCGTCGACCGCAGCACCGATCCCGATGTGCTGATCTCCGGCGAGTACGTCGACACCGCGGGCACGGTCGGACGGGTCGCCCGCTGGCCGCTGACCGCGGAGGGGACGTTGAACGCCCCTGCCGGGGGTGTCGTCCAGGCGATGGACGCCTACGCGCTGCCGGGGGACAAGATCCAGGGCGCGCTCTCCTACGAGGGCGTCTGGTATCTCAGCCAGGCCGCGGGTTCCACCAGGAACGGCACCCTGATCGTGGTCGGCGACACGGTGCGTAAGCGGCCCTATCCGGTGGGCCCGGAGGATCTGACCTGTGTCCGAGGCAAGAGGACGCTGTGGAGCGTGAGCGAGTTCGTGGGCCGTCGCGTGGTGTACGGCGTGCCGCTCTGAGGAGCCGCTTCGAGGACATGGTGTCTCCGCAGGGCTGCGAGGGCGCGGTGCCCGATCTTCCCGAGGCCGCTGGAGGCGGTCGTACGGTGTGCCGCTCGGAGACCGTGGGCCCTTTCAGTGGGGGGAGCCGCCGACCAGGCGGAGATCGCCGCCCAGGGAGACGGAGACGGCGGTGGTCGCGATCGCGGTGAGCGCCTGGGCGACCAGCGTGACGGGCATGGAGGGCATGGCCTCGCCCAGGACCTGTTCCGGGCTGAACGGCACGTGCACGAAGCCCCCGCGAACCGCCGGCCGCTCGGTGGTGATCATGTGCATGAGGCCGTAGAAGAGATGGTTGCACAGGCACGTCCCGGCGCTCTGCGAGACGCTCGCCGGGACTCCGACGGCCCGCGCCGCGGCCACGCACGCCTTCACCGGCAGGGTGGAGAAGTAGGCGGCGGGACCACCGGGCACCACCGGCTCGTCGATCGGCCGGCGGCCCGTGCCGTCGGGGACGCAGGCGTCGTCGAGGTTGACGGCCACCCGCTCCACCGTCACGTCGGGCCGCCCTCCGGCCTGCCCGACGCACACGACCACCGCTGGATCGTGCTCCACCACCGCCGCGCGCAGGTGCTCCAGCGACCCGCCGAACGCGCAGGGGAGCAGCGCGGTCCGCACTCCGGGTACGAGCCCGATCGCCTCCCACGACGGGTTCGCGGCGCCGTCGAGCGGCTCCAGCCCGGCGAGCAGGACGCCCTTCATCGGTGCTCCGAGACCGCGGGGTCCGAGCCCGAGGGGGCCGACGTCGCGAGATCCGAGCCTGCGAGATCTGGGGTCGCGGGGTTCGGGGCCGCGGGGTTCGAGGTGGGGGAACCCGTGGACGGAGAACCTGTGGGAGGGGAGCTCACGGGTCCGGAGTTCGAGGGCTCCGAGGGCAGGGCGCAGGCGGGGGTGCCGCCCGGCAGGCGGTGACGGTTGGCGGCGACGAGCCGGTAGACCCCCCGGGCCACCCACCGGAACGGCGGGATCCGCAGCACGAACCCCAGCGGGCTCCACGGGAGACCGGCGGCGATCAGCAGCCTGGCCACCGCCTGCGCCTCGCCGTACACCCGGCCGTTCTCGACCCAGAGCACCTCGCGCTCGGCCCGCTCGCGCGTGACACCCAGCGCCCGGAGATCCGCGAACTGCCAGGGGACGACCCGGGCGCGCACCCCGATGCGGCGCTCGGCGAACCGGACGCTCGTCGTGCAGAAACCGCAGTCGCCGTCGAAGACCAGTACAGGTTCTTCCGTCATGCACCTGACACTACCCAGGAGGACCCGATCAAGGCCCGGCGACCAGGGTGACCGCGACCGGACGGTGGTCGGAGTGCGGGACATCGGGGTTGGACTGGTCTTTTCCGGTGAATCCCGGGGTGACGAGCACGTGGTCGATCTGCTGTGCGGGCCCGCTCCGGGACGGGATGGTGTTGAACGGCCTGACCGGGGCGAAGGGGTCGGTGAGGCCGGCGTCGGTCAGCACCCGCCAGGCCGGATCGCCGGGCTGGAGGTTGAGGTCACCGGCCACGATCACCGGGGTGTCACCCCTCGCGGCGTTCCTGACGATCTCCCCGAGCTGCTCGACCTGGTCGAGCTCGCGCCAGCCCGGCGGAGGCTGCAGGTGGGTGCCGATCACGGTGACGTCCTCGCCCTGCCACCGCAGACCGACCTCCAGCGCCTGCGCGCCGGTCGGGCCGCCCTGGACGAGCACGTGGTTTTTGATCGAGGTGATCGGCAGCGCGGTGAGCAGGGCGTCGCCCCACACCTCGTCGGTTGCCGGTGCCCAGATGTAGTGCATGCCCAGGCGTTCGGCGATCAGCCGTACCCCGTCGTGGCCGCCGTTGAGCAACCAGCCCCTGTCGGCCTCGCTCAGCACCACCACGTGCGGTCTCAGCTCCCTGAGCGCGTCGGCCTGCTGTTCCAGGGAGAGCCTGCCGGACTCGCCGTAGCCCATCCTGATGTTGTACGCCGCGATCCGCAGTCCGTCCTCTGGGCCCTTCCAGCCGGGGTGGGTACCCTGCCACAGGGGAACGGCCGCCACCAGCGCGACCGCGGCGACGGCGGCCGCCGCGAACCGCCGGTCGTAGGAGCGGCGCGGCAGGCCCGCGCTTCCCGTCACGCCTCCGAACGCGACGACGAGCGCCGCGCAGATCGGTACCCACGCGTTGGGCAGGTAGAGGTCGTAGGCGGCGTAGTAGCCGAAGACGAAGACGACGAACAGCAGCATCCCCCCGGCCGTCGCCAGGCCCCGCCGGGCCGGCCGATCCCGGCCGAAGGTCGTCGCGGCGTGCGCGAGGCAGGCCCCCAGCGCGACCTGCCCGACGATCTGCGCGACGATCGTCCAGCCGGGCGCCACCCCGTGAACGCCGTCCACGGTGGCCCTGCCCAGCGTGAACGCCACCGCCGAGGCCACCAGGGCGACCGCGGGCAGGAGCGGGCGGCGCAGCACCGGCAGCGCGGCGGGCGCCGCCGACACCACCGCGAACGCCGCCACGATCACGGCGGCGGCCTGCTGCGCGGAGACGGTCGCCGCCTGGGCGTGCGCGGTGTTGCCGGTGTAGAGGCCCCAGAGCAGCAGGGCGGGGCCGAGCGTCAGCCAGGCGCGGGGAGCCCCGGAGTACTCCTCGTCCGGGGGTTCGGCCCGGACCGTGAACGCGCAGAAGAGCAGGAGCTCCACCACCAGCAGCAGCCACGGGACCGCTCCAGGACGCCACATCAGGTCGATGCCGTCGAGCGCCGCGTGGATCACCGTGGAGGCGGCCAGGCCGGTGATCACCCCGCCCATCACGGGCCGGGCGTCGATGCCGCTCATCGCGATCGCCACCAGCCAGACCAGCCCGGCGAGCAGACCGAGACCGGCCACGTACAGCTGAGGCCCCCCGCCGTCGGTGAGCTGGAGCGCGAGCCGGGAGAGGAACAGCAGGCCCGCGGCGCCGAGGGCGATCAGCGGAGGGCGGACGAATCTGGCGAGCGGTACGGTCAGAAAGGCCAGGACGAACCAGGAGACGGCGAACAGGCCCATCATCTCCGCCGGGGTGCTTCCCGCCCGGCCGAAGAGCGTGATCAGCGATGGCAGGAAGACCCGGAGCACGTCGACGAGCACGACCACGCCGAGGGTCACGTCCAGGCGGATCCGCATGCTACCTCCCAAGAACGCGAGCTATCCTCGCCTTCTTCGTGCCCTATGACAAGGGCGAGACCTGCCCGAAGCGCCGCACCCCGGGTGGGAGACGACCTCGCCGGAGCCGGAGTCTCTCAGCGAGCCGAGGGCTCCTCCGGTGAATCCCCGGGCGAAGCCGGGTCCGCGGGAGGAGAGGCGGAGGCGTCGAGGTGGCGGAACGCCTCGTGCGCGGAGCGGACACTGTCGCGCAACGCCTGTTCCAGCTGACCGGCGTCCTCGGTGAGCCTCCCGATCTCCGGTACGGCGAAGGCGTCGGCGCCGGACTCCGCGAGCAGTTCCTCATAGCGGGGGAGCCGCGCGCGAAGCGCCTCGATCTGGTCATGGGCGCGCAGCGCCCGCTCGGCGTCGGCCACATGGCTCGCGTAGCGTTCCAAAGCCTCGACCCGCGCGAGTACGGCGGCCTCGCTCGCGGCCAGCGCCCGCTCCAGCGGCGCCATGGCGGCGGCCAACTCCGGAGTGCTCCCGCCGTACACGAACTCCTGGTGCTCGTTTCGCAGTGTGGAGAGCTTGTTCAGCAGCCGGGCGATCTCCCACTCCTGCGCGGGGAGCATCACCGAGTTGCGCACGCTGTCGAGCATGCCCGCCGCGTTGACGCGCGAGCGCAGGATGTAGTCGATCGCCTGCTGGGTCCGGTCGAGCAACTGCCCGGCGCCGTAGTCGAAGTCCTCGGCCGGGAGCAGGTAGCGGCCCTCGTACCAGCGGGCCTCGCGGTAGAGCTCCTGCTCGACCGTCTCGGGCTCCGCGGGCTCGCGGGCGGCCAGCAGGCCGACGAAGACCACGAAGACGAGCAGCGAGAGCATGAAGAACAGCAGTTGCCCGACGTCGGCGAGGAACATCAGGCACACCAGGAAGAGCGCCGCCACCCCTCCGCCGGCGTTCAGGAAGCGTCCGGTCAGGCGGGAGTTGGGCGGCGAGGGCTCAGGGGTCCAACCGGCGCGGATGCGCGACAACATCGACGCGTGCCGGCGGAACAGGTCGGCGGTCCGGGGGGGAACTTCAGGATCGACCACCACTGACCGCACAGGCTCGTCCCTCCGTTCGATCACATTTGACGTCAGCTGTCGAGATGGCGGAAAGCCTCGTGTGCCGAGCGTACGCTCTCGCGGAGCGCTCGCTGAAGCATGTCGGCGTCGCCGCTGAGATGCCTGATCTCCGGCCCGGAGAATCTGGCCGCGCCCGTCTCGGCGACGAGCTGCTCGTACTCCGGCAGATGCGCCCGCAGGACCTCGATCTGCCCCTGGGCGCGCAGCGCCCGCTCGGCGTCGGAGACGTGGCCCGCGTAGCGCTCCAGGGCCTCGACCCGCGCGAGTACGGCGGCCTCGCTCGCGGCCAGCGCCCGCTCCAGCGGCGCCATGGCCGCGAGCACCTCGGGGCTCCTGCCGCCCTTGGCGAGGTGGCGGTGCTTGGCCCGCAGCGAGGAGAGCTTGTTCAGCAGCCGGGCGATCTCCCACTCCTCGGCGGGGAGCATCACCGAGTTGCGCACGCTGTCGAGCATGCCCATCGCGTTGACCCGCGAGCGCAGGATGTGGTCGATCGCCCTCTGGACCCGGCCGAGCAGATGTCTGGCGTCGTAGTCGAAGTCCTCCAGGATCAGGAAGCGCCCGTGCCAGTGCCGCGAGTGCGCGTACAGGAGCCGCTCGACGGAGTCGGCGGGAGAGGGCTTCCTGGCGAGGTAGACCACCCCGAGGATGAAGAGATAAAAGATGATCAGCGGGATGAGCAGGACGACGGCCTGGGGGATCGGAGCGCCGACGGCGAGGAGGCCGCCCCCCGTGAGAGCGACCGATCCGCCGAAGAAGCCGATGAGCACTCCCGGAACCCTGGGGGCGTCCACGTCCCTGGGCGGGCGTTTGGTGCGGAGGCGGTAAAGCAACGGGCCGTTCTGGCGGAAGAGGTCGGCGACCTCCCCGGGCACCTCAGGATCGACCACCACGCGCTGCACAGGCGCCCCCTTTGCCGTGTTTCAAAAGCATAGCGATTAACCATGTTTCAGGTCATGCCTCCTTACATGGTGCTCCCTATCATCAAGTATCGCGTGCCGAAAAGAAGATCGGGATGATTGTCCGGAGATCGCCCCAGGTGGGAAGGGGTGTCCTCCCGGGCCGACCGGGAGTTGAGGCGGATCCGTCTCGGTGGACGTTCTGGTAGACGGGCAGGTAGGAGCCTTGAAGTGGTCGCGGCCGTCGAGAGCCGGCCCGGGAGGCGGATCGCTTCGCGTCCTACGGATCGCTTCATGTCCTACGGATCGGTGAGGACGTAGAGCAGCGCGGCCATGCTGGTGCCGCACGTGACGTCGCCCCTGCCGACCATGTCGCGGACATCGGCGAGTGGCACCCACTCGACGCGCTCGGCCTCCCACGGGTCGGTCGGTGGGCCGATGTGGACGGCGCCGTCGGCGCGGAAGATGTGGTGGACCGAGTCGGAAAGCCCGTTGCTCGGCTGGACACGCAGCAGCGGGCGCAGCGGTCCAGGCCGCCATCCGGTCTCCTCCTCGAACTCGCGTGCGGCGGCCGTCGCCGGCTCCTCGCCGTCCTCGATCCCGCCGATGGGAATCTCCCAGCCCCACGAGTCGGGGATGAAGCGATGCCGCCAGATCAGCAGCACCCGCCGCCGATCGTCGGTGACGACGGCTCCGGCCCCCGGCGCGGTACGGATCAGCCGGTAGTCCAGGCGCCTGCCGTCGGGAAGTTCCACGTCCGCGACCCGGACATCGAGCCACCGATCGGTGTAGAGAGGTTCTTCTGAGTGGACCTGCCAGCGCATGCGGTGTGCTCCCAGCGTGTTACCTGATCTCGCCCACGCTACCGAGGGCGCGGCCCGAGACGTTCGGCGTTTCCTCCGGACGCCGTCAGCCGATCCTCTCGCCGTACACGTGGTCGACCGTCATGACCATGAGCACCCGGCGGTCGGAGACCATCACCGCCCGGTACTCGTCCCAGTCCGGGTGCTCGCCGGCGGCGAGGCGGTAATAGCGCACCAGTGCCTCGACCTCGGGGCCGTGCGGATCGGTTCCCGGCCCGGTGAGTGTCGCCGTGCCCTCGGCGGTGGCCCATGCCAGACCGTCGGGGGCGGTCACCTCCAGCGTGGCGCGCGGGTCTCGACGCAGGTTCGCCGTCTTGGCGCGTCCCTCGGTCATCGAGACGTAGACGACCTTGGCCTCCGGGTCGTAGAAGGGCATGACGGGGGAGAGCTGAGGGCGGCCGTCGGTCTTGATCGTCGCGAGGACGCCGAGGCGGCTTTCCGTGAGCAGCGCGCGCGGATCGAATGGTGTGGCGGTCATGTTCAGGGCCAAGGCGCGACCGGATGCCGATTATTCCCCCGCGATGCGGGGCCGAGGGGGCGGGGACGCTTCGCCGGGGGAGGGCACGGAGGTGCTTCGCCGAGATCGAAGACCTCCTATCAGTACGACACATCTGAACGTTTCATGCGGGCCGGTCGGCTCAGGTAACCGCAGGACGGACATCGTCCCAGGTAGGAGCGGAAAACGGCTCACCACGGCCGGAACGGCGGTGTGCTATTTGTGAAATAAGTAGGCTTAAAGTCTTGACGGGGATAAGCGCCCGGAACGTAATGGGTAGTGAGGTCCCAGGGGTGATCCTTCCGGTGCCTCCGCGGCTGGATCACATGAGCGGGATGTGGGGACGCTTCGCGCCCTCCACGTCGTGATCGGCCATGTCGACATTCACCACCTCGCCGCACCATGCCTTCTTTCGTGGTGTCACCGGTGAGGCGCACCATCCTGGGAGAAGCACGTGACCGATCGAACGAGCCCTGCGGCCGAGGCCCGCCCTGGCCCGGCGTGGCCGTCCCCATCGGTGTCGTGATGGCCGGGAGGCCGCCTCCGCCGCTCCGCCGATCGCGGTCACCATGCCACGGAACGGCATGATCCGGACGATCCCCGACCTGGATCCGCGCAGCCGGCCGCCGCCGCACGTCTTCCCGTTCGGCGACGGTCTCCACCTCGGGAGGGCGTCACCCACCTGAGGCGGAGGGCGTGACCTGACCCACACCCCCCACCCCCCGAAGGAACCACCGTGCAACCATCTTCGCCTGCCATGGCGCGCAGACCGGTCCTGACCGGTATCGTCGCCGGGTTGCTGGCCGCGGCGTTCACCCTCGTCGCCCCCGTCACCTCCACCCTCGCGGCCACCCCGGCCCTGCACGCGTCATCATCCGGCGTCAACGGAGCGGGTTCGTCGTCCCAGGCGCTCGCGCTGAACATCCCGGCGTCCGACTACCAGCAGATCTCACTCGCGTCGGGCGGTAACGAAATCGGCGAGGCGATGTCACTGGCCGTGTTGCCGAACCGATCGGTCCTCCACACGGCCCGCGACGGCACACTGCGCGTGACCGACGTCAACGGCAACACGAAGGTGTCCGC
Source organism: Streptosporangium sp. NPDC006930 (assembly GCF_040635605.1). NCBI lineage: Bacteria > Bacillati > Actinomycetota > Actinomycetes > Streptosporangiales > Streptosporangiaceae > Streptosporangium > Streptosporangium sp. NPDC006930. The sequence continues at coordinate 46,765 of NZ_JBEYID010000004.1, forward strand.
CAGGCTCAACGTCTACACCCATGACGAGGAGGGCCTGCAGGGAGTCGGAGTCGATCCGAACTTCGCCACGAACCGGTACGTCTGGCTGTACTACTCACCCCGGCTGAGCACGCCGAACGGCGACGCCCCGGCCACCGGCACCCAGGCGCAGTTCGACCAGTGGAAGGGCGAGTTCTACCTGTCCCGTTTCACCCTCAAATCGGATGAAACGCTCGACACGGCCAGCGAGAAGGTGGTCCTGCGGGTCGCCAACGACCGTGGTCAGTGCTGTCACGCGGGCGGTGACATCGACTTCGACGCGCAGGGCAACCTGTACCTGACCACCGGCGACGACACCAACCCCTTCGAGTCGAGCGGCTACTCCCCGCTGGACGAGCGGACCAACCGCAACCCGCAGTACGACGCCCAGCGCTCGGCCGGCAACACCAACGACCTGCGCGGCAAGCTGCTGCGGATCAAGCCGCAGGCGGACGGCACCTACACGATCCCCAGCGGCAACCTGTTCGCGCCGGGGACGTCGGGGACGCGGCCGGAGATCTACGCGATGGGTCTGCGCAACCCGTTCCGGATGAGCGTCGACAAGGCGACCGGCGTCGTCTACCTGGGCGACTACGGGCCGGACGCGGGGTCGACCAACTCCAACCGGGGACCGAGCGGTCAGGTGGAGTTCAACCGCATCACCTCCGCCGGCAACTACGGCTGGCCGTACTGCACGGGCAGCAACACCACCAACGAGACCTACAACGAGTGGAACTTCGCCTCCAACAGCACCGGTGCGAAGTACAACTGCTCGGGAGGCCCGACCAACAACTCCTTCCGCAACACCGGACTGACCACGCTGCCCCCGGCCAAGCCGGCGTGGATCAAGTACGCCGGTGACTCCGGCTCGCCGCCGGAGTTCGGCGGCGGCTCGGAGTCGCCGATGGGCGGCCCGGTCTACCGGTACGACGCGAACCTGAACTCAAGCGTCAAGTTCCCCCAGTCGCTCAACGGACGGTTCTTCGCCGGCGAGTACGGCCGCCGCTGGATCAAGGCCATCGAGGTGAAGAGCGACGGCGGTTACGGCGAGATCTCCTCGTTCCCGTGGTCGGGGACGCAGGTGATGGACATGGCCTTCGGTCCCGACGGAGCGCTGTACGTGCTGGACTACGGCACGGGAAACAACAACCAGGCGCTCTACCGGATCGAGTACATCGGCCAGGCGGCCAACCGCAACCCGATCGCGAGGGCCTCGGCCGACAAGACCTCGGGAGCGGCTCCGCTGACGGTGAACTTCTCCTCGTCGGGCAGTTCCGACCCCGAGGGCGGCGCGCTGACGTACTCGTGGAACTTCGGCGACGGCACCACCTCCACCGCCGCCAACCCGACCAAGACCTACACCACCAACGGTTCGTACACCGTCACGCTCACCGTGCGCGACCCGCAGGGGCTGACCGGAGGCGCGAGTGTCAGCGTGACCGTCGGCAACACCGCCCCGTCGGTCACGCTCACGTCGCCGGGCGACGGTCAGCTGTTCTCCTTCGGCGACACGGTGCCGTTCCAGGTCAGCGTGAGCGACCCCGAGGACGGCACGATCGACTGTTCGAAGGTGACGGTCACCTACTCGCTCGGCCATGACAGCCACGCTCACCAGATCACCTCCAGGAACGGCTGCAGCGGCTCCATCGCGGTGCCGGTCGACGGCGAGCACGACTCCGCGGCGAACATCTTCGGTGTCTTCGTGGCCTCCTACACCGACGGGGGCGGTCTGACCGCCACCAGCAGCCGGACGCTGCAGCCACGGCACCGGCAGGCCGAGCACTTCGGTGCCCAGCAGGGCGTGCAGACGGCGGACCACACCAGCGCCGAGGGCGGCAAGACCGCGGGCTTCGTCGACGACGGTGACTGGATCTCCTTCCAGCCGTACAACCTGAGCAACGTCACGAGCTTCACCGCGCGGGTGTCCTCGGCGGGCGCGGGCGGCCGGATCGAGGTACGGGCGGGCTCGGCCACGGGCACGCTGCTGGGATCGGTGAACGTCACGAGCACCGGTAGCTGGGAGACCTTCGCCAACGTCTCGGCGAACATCAGCGGCGGGCCGAGCGGCGCCACGACGCTGTACCTCGTCTTCCGCGGCGCGACCGGTCAGGGCTACCTGTTCGACCTGGACGCCTTCACCTTCGGCACCGGCACGACGCCCAACCCGACGCCGACGCCGACGCCTTCCGGGGACACGAGCGCGTTGCGCGGGGTGGCGTCGAACCGATGCCTGGACGTCAGCGGCGCCTCGCAGACCAACGGTGCGGCGGTGAACATCTGGGACTGCAACGGCCAGACCAACCAGCGGTGGACCTCGACCAGTGCGGGTGAGCTGCGGGTGTACGGCAACAAGTGCCTGGACGTGAACGGGGCCGGGACCGCGAACGGCACGGTGTTGATCATCTGGGACTGCAACGGTCAGAACAACCAGAAGTGGCGCTTTAACTCGGACGGCACGATCACCGCGATCGGTAGCGGAAAGTGCCTGGACGTGTCCAACTCCGGTACCGCCAACGGCACCAGGGCGCACATCTGGACCTGCCAGGGCAGCACCAGCCAGAGATGGAACCGCGTCTGAGGCGGTCCGCCTCCTACGCGACCCCGACCACTTCACGAGCACCTCATCGATGTGGCGCCCGGCGCGGCCCGGCTCATCGCCGAAAAGGCCTCGCCGGGCGCCACGATGGAAGGACACCCATGCTTCGACATCTGACATCCGCCGCGGGCGGCGACCGGAGGACACCTGTGCTGCGACGCCTCTCGGCCGCCGCGGTGGCGCTCACCGCCGCCGCCGCCACGATGATGGTCCCCGCCGTCCCCGCCCAGGCCGCCGCCTTCAAGGTGCTGGTCTTCTCCAAGACGGCCGGGTTCCGGCACGACGCGATCCCCGTCGGTATCCAGGCCATCCGCGACCTGGGGGCTTCCAACGACTTCACCGTGGACGCGACCGAGGACTCCAACGCCTTCAGCGGGTCCAACCTCGCCCAGTACAAGGCGGTGGTGTTCCTCAACACCACCGGTGACGTGCTGAACGACACCCAGCAGAACGCCTTCCAGTCGTACGTGGACGGCGGCGGCGGATATGTGGGAGTCCATTCGGCCGCCGACACCGAGTACAACTGGCCGTACTACGGGCAGCTGGTGGGTGCCTGGTTCAACAGCCATCCGGCGATCCAGCAGGCGACGGTGCGGAACGAGGACCGGGCGCACGCCGCGACCGCCCATCTGGGGACGACATGGTCCCGGTCCGACGAGTGGTACAGCTATCGGAGCAACCCCCGTCCGAACGTGCGGGTCCTGCAGAACCTGGACGAGAGCAGCTACAGCGGCGGTGGCATGGGTGACCACCCGATCACCTGGTGCCGTCCCCAGGCCTCCGGCCGCTCGTTCTACACCGGACTGGGGCACACCCAGGCGTCGTACTCGGACTCGAACTTCCGCACGCTGCTGCTGGGCGGAATCCGGTACGCGGCCAAGGCGGTCAACGCCGACTGCCGCCCGGAGACCGGCTACACGGCGTTGTACAACGGGTCGACGACGGGCTGGTCGCAGGCCGGTCCGGGATCGTTCGCGAACAGCAACGCCACGCTGAGCTCCCAGGGTGGCATGGGCATGCTCTGGTACAGCGCCAAGGAGTTCGGCTCCTACTCGCTCAAGCTCGACTGGAGACTGACCGGCGACTCCAACTCGGGGGTGATCGTCGGGTTCCCGGCCACCAGTGACCCGAACGCGGCGCTCAACACCGGACACGAGGTGCAGATCGACGCGACCGACAGCGCTGACAAGACGACGGGGGCGATCTACGGCTTCAAGGCGGCGGACATCGCCGCACGTGACGCTGCGCTGAACCCGCCGGGCCAGTGGAACACCTACGAGTTGCTGGTGGAGGGTGAGCGGCTGCAGGTCTTCCTGAACGGCACGAAGATCAACGACTTCACCAACACCGACCCGGTCCGCTCGCTCCAGCAGGGCTACATCGGCATCCAGAACCACGGGTCCGGCGACGTGGCGGCGTTCCGCAACATCCGCATCAAGGAACTGACCACCCCGAACCCGACCCCGACCCCGACGCCAACTCCGACCCCGACTCCGACGCCCACCGCGAGCACGAGCGCGTTGCGCGGGGTGGCGTCGAACCGGTGCCTGGACGTCAGCGGCGCCTCGCAGACCAACGGTGCGGCGGTGAACATCTGGGACTGTAACGGCCAGACCAACCAGCGGTGGACCTCGACCAGTTCGGGCGAGCTGCGGGTGTACGGCAACAAGTGCCTGGACGTGAACGGGGCCGGGACCGCGAACGGCACGGTGTTGATCATCTGGGACTGCAACGGTCAGAACAACCAGAAGTGGCGCTTTAACTCGGACGGCACGATCACCGCGATCGGTAGCGGAAAGTGCCTGGACGTGTCCAACTCCGGCACGGCCAACGGCACCAGGGCGCACATCTGGACCTGCCAGGGCAGCACCAGCCAGAGATGGAACCGGGTATGACCGTGATGTGACGTGACTCCGGAGCCGGTCCGCCCTCGGCGGGCCGGCTCCAGGGGCGTCCTTGGACGGGGCCGACTGATCCGGCGAGACGGGGCGCGGCTGTCAGCTGTAGAAAGCAGAAGGCCGCCAACGTCCCTGAGCTGGGATTTTGGCGGCCATTTGACTTGATCAACCCATGGATTCCATGGGAGATGGTGGACGATACAGGGATTGAACCTGTGACCTCTTCCGTGTCAGGGAAGCGCTCTCCCGCTGAGCTAATCGTCCTCGGGTGAATCAGAGCGGAAGACGGGATTCGAACCCGCGACCCTCACCTTGGCAAGGTGATGCTCTACCACTGAGCCACTTCCGCGTATTCGCTTCGGGTTTCCCCTCGGCGCTCGCACTACTTTACCGGATCCCGGAGGGTCCGATGGTCGTGCGTTGAGGTGGAGACGGGATTTGAACCCGTGTAGACGGCTTTGCAGGCCGTTGCCTCGCCTCTCGGCCACTCCACCGGTCAGGCCCCTGGAGGCCCGCCGGAGCGGAAGACGGGATTCGAACCCGCGACCCTCACCTTGGCAAGGTGATGCTCTACCACTGAGCCACTTCCGCGTGATCCCCGGGAAACGGCTCCGGGGCACGTGAAAACTCTAGCGCCTCCGCAGGGCGAATGTGCGCAACGAGCCGGATCATCGGAGAGCCTCATCCGGTGACCGATCGGACGTCGGAGGCCCGGACGAACATGATCCGGTGCCCGAACTGGATCTGCCGGTAGCGGGCGTCGCCCGTGACGACGCGGTGTTCCGACGGGTCGAAGGAGGCCGCCCTGAGGTACGAGCCCCGTGTCGCCGGGCCGGAGCTGTAGGCCTGCCCGGCGGGTATCGAGTACTGCAGCGGGGTCAGGGCCTGTGCGGGGACGCTCTTCGGGTAGGCGGGTTTCTGCGGATAGGCCCTGCCGTACACCTTGACCGGGGAACGGCCCGGCCTGGGCGTCACCAGAGGGCCGGACGTGCGCACCGAGGTGGGGGCCGCGGCCGGGTCGTGGAACCACGCCTTCTGGCCGAGGTACCAGATCGCGGTCCAGTCGCCCCTGCGCTCGGCGAGCGCGTACCGCTGGCCGGTGGAGGCGCGGGCGGCGTGATCGTAGACGCTGTACGTGGAGTCGCCGGTGGGGTGCTTGCCGATGTCCTTGACCAGCGGCGCGGTGGCGGAAGGGCGCGTGCGCAGCCAGACCGAGGCGGCGCCCAGGTCACGGCACCCCCCGCCGCAGCCGGTGAATCCCGGTCTGTTGGTGCCGTAGTCGGGCCTGATCAGCACCGAGCGCGCGGCGTCGCCACCCGAGGCGCGCAGCGGCCTGCCGAGCAACTCGAAGTAGTGGGCCCAGTCCCAGTAGGGGCCGGGGTCCTCGTGCATGCCTCCCACGGTCTCCGGGGTGGTGCCCGGCACGTTGTCGTGCCCCAGGATGTGGGCCCGGTCGAGGGGAATGTCGTACTTGGCCGCGAGGTGGCGGACCAGCCTGGCCGAGGCGAGGTACATCGCCTCGGTGTACCAGGCGCCGCCCTTGGCCAGATAGCCCTCGTGCTCCAGGCCGATGGAACGGGAGTTGACGTACCAGTTTCCCGCGTGCCAGCCGATGTCCCTGGCCCGCAGGTGCTGGGCGATGTGGCCGTCGGCGGAGCGGATGGTGAAGTGCCAGCTCAGATAGGTGGGGTCTTTGACCAGGCGGGTCATCGCGTCGTAACTCGTCTCCCCGTCGTGGATCACGATGTAGTCGATCTCCCGAGGGCCGTCGGAGCGGTCGTGATTTCCGTACCCGCCGCCGGGGAGCCGTTCGTAGGCGGCGGGGAGCCACTCGCAGGAGACGTTCTTCGGGCAGTCGGGTCCGGGAGCGGGCACCATGGCGATCTTCTTGACGGGGCTGGGCGCCGGGGTGGGGACCGGAGTGGGGGTGGGGGTGGGTGACGCGGAGGGTGGCTCGGAGGGCGAGGCGCGCCGTTCCAGGGGGAGCGGCGCTCGCGGCTCGGACGGTCTCGAGGGCTCAGCCGGGGCGGGCCGCGCGAAGGCCGCGAGGGACGCGGGAGACGACGCGGGAGACACGGAAGGCGGCGTGGAGGGCGCGGAAGGCGCAAAAGGTGTAGAAGGCGCAGGAGGCGCGGGGGGCGTGGGCAGGTCGGGTGTGGCGGGGAGGGCCACCCGCTCGCCGTCGTCGGTCACCCGTGCGGCACCGGCCCTGATAGTCGCGTAGACCTCGTCGGCGAAGGAGAGCGAGGCATCCTCTCCCGCCGCGCCTCTCTCCCGGGTGCCGGGGTAGCGGGCGACGGCCTCGTACCAGCCGGCCGGGTCGTCGCGAGGGCCCCCGCCGGCACGGCGCCGGTAGTCGGCGAGCAGCGCGGCGCCGCCCATGATGTTGGCGGAGGCGTCCTCGCGCAGCCGGTCGGGGGGCAGGCCGGTCAGCTCGGAGGCCCGCCGCAGGGTGTCTCGCGGCCGCTCCTTCACGACGGACGGAACGGCGATCACGCGAGGCCGGGTCTCGTCGCCGCGCGGGTCCTCCCCGGCGCCGTGGGGCCGTCCGGGTGCGGCTCGGCCGTCGACCAGGTGCATCGGGCCGTACCCCGCGGAGACGCTGGGCCGCCCGCCGTGGCCCTCCCAGCGGGATTCCAGGTAGGAGACCGCGAGCAGCACGCTCTGTGGCACCCCGTACGTCCGTGCGGCCTTGGTGAAGGCGGCCTGCCTGCCGGACCGCGCCCTCGTTCCCGCCGTCGCCGTCGCCGTGCCGGACGGTGTGGAGGTCCCGGAGAGGGGCGAGGGCGTCCAGGGCGCCGGCCGACCCCCGGGACGTGCCGCCTGCGCGGGGGCGACCGAGGCGAGGACGGCGAGAGCGGTGACGACGGTGATCCCTGGCAGGCGGCGCATGGCGGTTCCTCCCCCTCTGGCAACTACCTAGAGTTATCAGAGATTACCGACTGTCGCGCATTGTGGTGAGGTTGTGATGTTGAGGAGATTCTCTGCCCGAAATCGGGCAGGAAACTTGGTGTGGTCCCTCCGGGATGCGTATGGTCCTGATCTGTGTCCACGGCACGGAATCCGCATGAGGATCTGATCACCCACCTGACCCGGACGAGCGCGCTCGGTCCCGGCGAGGCGGCGCGGGTCGTCGCGGACGTGCTGGCCTACTTCTCCGAGTCCGCCGACGAGTTCGTCCGGCGGCGCCACGCGGAGCTCAGGGCCAGGGGGCTGGTCAACGACGAGATCTTCCCCAGGGTCGCCGCCGAGCTGGCGGTACGCCGTGTCGCGGCACCCGAACTCTCCCTGCGACAGCTTCGCCGGATCGTCTACGGGTAGCAGGCGACGGCACCTCGATCGTTTAGTGATGTTCATGAATAAGGAGCGGTTACATGTGCGGAATCGTGGCCTATGTAGGGCCCAAGGACGCGGCGCCCATTCTGCTGGAGGGCCTGCAGCGTCTTGAGTACCGGGGCTACGACTCGGCCGGTGTGGTGATCTCCAACAAGGGCCTCAAGATGCGCAAGGTCAAGGGCCGGGTGGCCGACCTGGCTGCGGTCGTGCCCGCGCGGTTCAAGGGCGGCCTGGGTATCGGTCACACCCGCTGGGCCACCCACGGCGCGCCCAGCGACGTCAACGCCCATCCGCACCTGTCCACCGACGAGCGCATCGCCGTCGTGCACAACGGCATCATCGAGAACGCCGACGAACTGCGCGCCAAGCTGGAGGCCGACGGTGCGATCTTCCTGTCGGAGACCGACACCGAGGTGCTGTCGCACCTGATCGCCCGTACGGTCAAGGAGGCCGACTCGCTGGAGGAGGCCGTGCGGACCGCGCTCAAGCGGGTCGTCGGCACGTACGGGATCGCGGTGATCGACTCCGAGCGTCCCGGCGAGGTGGTCGTGGCGCGCAACGGCAGTCCCATCGTGCTGGGCATCGGCGAGAAGGAGATGTTCGCCGCGTCCGACGTGGCCGCGCTGGTCCGCTACACGCGCCAGGTGGTGCACCTGGAGGACGGCGAGATCGCCGTGCTGCGGGCCGACGGGTTCAACACCTTCGCCAGCGACGCGCGGGAGACGGCCAAGGAGACGCTGACCGTCGACTGGGAGGCCGGGCACTACGACACCGGCGGCTACGAGCACTACCTGCTCAAGGAGATCTCCGAGCAGCCCGACACGGTGGCCAGGACGCTGCGCGGGCGGCTGGACGACCGCTTCCACATCGCCCATCTGGGCGGTCTCAACATGGACGCGCGGGAGAGCCGCTCGTTCCGCCGAGTGAAGGTCATCGGCTGCGGTTCCGCGTACTACTCGGGCCAGATCGGCGCGCAGCTCATCGAGGAACTGGCGCGCATCCCCGCCGACGCGGAGCCGGCGAGCGAGTTCCGCTACCGCAGTCCGGTGGTGGAGGCCGACACCCTCTATGTGGCGATCAGCCAGTCGGGCGAGACCTACGACACCCTCGCCGCCGTGCAGGAGCTCAAGCGCAAGGGCGGCCGGGTGCTCGGCATCGTCAACACGGTGGGCAGCGCGATCGCCCGCGAGTGCGACGGCGGCCTCTATCTGCACGCGGGCCCCGAGGTCTCGGTGGCGAGCACCAAGGCGTTCACCTCGACCGCCGTGGCCTTCGCGCTGCTCGCGCTGCACCTGGGCCGGGTGCGTGACCTGTCTCCCGCCGACGGCCGCAGGATCTGCGACGGCCTGCGCAGGCTGCCTGACCAGATCAAGGAGATCCTGGCGCTGGAGCCGCAGCTCAAGGAGCTGGCGGGTAAGTACGCCGAGTCGCCGAGCATGATGTTCGTGGGCCGGGTGAGGGGCTATCCGGTGGCCCGCGAGGGCGCGCAGAAGCTCAAGGAGATCTCGTACGTGCACGCCGAGGCCTATCCGGCGAGCGAGCTCAAGCACGGGCCGCTGGCGCTGATCGGCCCGGACATGCCGACGGTGGCGATCGTCCCCGACGACGAGCTGCTGGACAAGAATCTCACCACGCTGGGTGAGATCCGCGCCCGGGGCGGCCGGGTGCTCATGGTGGGCCACCGCGGCGCCGACCCCAAGCTCGCCGACGACTGTGTCGTGGTGCCCAAGAACGAGACCGAGCTGGACCCGATCCTGCTCTCGATCCCGCTGCAGCTCTTCGCCTACCACGCGGCCGTGGCCCTGGGGCGCGACGTCGACAAGCCCAGGAACCTGGCCAAGAGCGTCACGGTGGAGTGAGCCCCGCGCCCTTCCCCTCCCCCCGTCTCATCACGGATAGTGATGAGGTACTAACCTCTGGTATAGGGGGTTCTTGGGGGAAGGGGCGCTTATGCGCCGTAGGGGGTTTTTCGCGCTGGCGGCGGGGGTGCTGGTCGCCGCGGGGTGCGGCGCGAACGGCGCCGGCTCGCTGGTGAAGCGCCTGTTCGTCCTCGAACCGACCGCCGACGGCCATGGCTGGGACAGGATCGCGGGCAGGCTGGCGACCGTCGTGGTCCAGGCGGGACTGGCGCGTACCGCGATGGCCGTCGAGCGGGGCGGCGCCCTGGGCTCCGCCCCTCGCGACGCGTTCGGCGCCTTCCACGGCCCCTTCGCGCGAGAGGGCAGGCTGCTCGTCACCGCGATGCCGATGGTGGCCGCCGCGGAGATCGCCAACACCGTCGCCGTGGTGAACGCCGCCACCCCCATCGCCCGCCTGGTCGGCGACTGGTCGGTCCTGGTCGTCCCCTCCGACTCCCGCCTGCTGACCTTCGAGGACTTCGCCGCGCGGCTGCGTCGGAACCCGGCGGGGCTCGCGGTCGGCGGTCGTCCGGAGGGAGGCTCCGAGCACGTGCTCTACGGCATGATCGGCAAGTGCCTCGGGGTGGACGCCCGGCTGCTGGAGTATGCCGGATACCTCACCCCCGAGGACGCCGTGGAGGGGCTCCAGGTGGGCCAGGTGGCGGCCCTGCTGGGATCGGCGCGTGCCCTGCGGTCCGAGATCGCCGCGGGCCGTCTGCGGCCCCTGGCGGTCTCCTCCGGTGACCGGATCGACGGGATCGACGCGCCGACGCTCAGGGAGGTCGACGTCCGGCTGGAGTACAGCGACTGGTGCGGCCTGCTGGGGCCCAAGGACATGAGCCCGGAGGACAGGGACGCCGCGATCGCCCTGTGCGACAGGCTCGACGCCGCGCCAGGCTGGCGCTCCCTGTGCGCGGCCCACGGCTGGAGCCGGGTCTATCTCAGCGGCGACGACTTTCGCCAGTGGCTCTCCACCGAGACGGCCCGCGCCCGCGGTGTACTTCACGAGCTCGGTCTGCTGAAGTCCTCCGACACAACTTGTTGGGGTAGTTGCGTCAGGCGCCCCTAGATGTAGGATCCTGCTCGTTGCTGGTTCGCCCCGAGGGGGGCGAGGCAAGAGGGAACCCGGTGAGATTCCGGGACTGCCCCGCAGCGGTGAACGGGAACGAAAGCCGTCATTGAGCACTGGGCGATCCACGCCTGGGAAGCGACGGCCGGTAGGCATGCGCATTGCGCCCGTGAGTCCGAAGACCTGCCGGTGACGTGAATGTCCAGGGCCTCGTGGGAGGGCCCGCGGAACGAGGCGATCCGGCGTGCCCGGGATCGCTCGCGGACGCGTGCCCATCCGGCGGAGCCGTGGGGGCGAGTCCGATCGAGCGAGGGGCACCACGTGACACAGGCATTGGCGGAGACCGCGACGGGGAGCACGGCGGCGACCGCGACGGGCGACAGCGGCGTCGAAGGTGCGGTGGTGGCCGCGTTGGGCCATGGCGGCGCGGGAAACACCGGAAGCGCCGGGAGCGCCGGGAACACCGGGAACACCGGGAACACCGAGAGCGCTGCGGTGGCCGCGCCGGGCGACGACGGCGCCCTGAGCGCCGGGAGCGCCGCGGACGGCCGCAGGCTGGCCATCGACGAGGCCGCCGCCCGGGTGATCACCGATCCGGAGAACTCCAGGGTCGCCGCCGCGATGCTGGCCGAGCTGATCGCCGACGAGGCCGCCGAGCACGGCGTCCGTACCTTCTCCGAGTCCGTCGCCGCGACCCACGAGGCGGGGCTGATCGCCGACGGACTCGCGAGGTTCGTGTCCACCCACGCCGCGGTCCTGGACGCGCTGGTCGATCCGGAGGCGGACGCCAGGTTCGAGTACTTCGGGCTGCGCACCGTCTACGACCGCTACCTGCTGCGCCACCCGCGGACGCGCAAGGTCCTGGAGCGCCCGCAGCACTTCTTCCTGCGGGTGGCCTGCGGCCTGGCCGAGACCGTCGAGGAGGCCGCCGAGTTGTACGCGCTCATGGCCACCCTGTCCTACCTGCCCAGTTCGCCCACGCTGTTCAACTCGGGCTCGCGCAGGCCCCAGCTCTCCTCGTGCTTCCTGCTCGACTCGCCCCGCGACGAGCTGGAGTCCATCTACGAGCGCTACGGGCAGGTCGCGCGGCTGTCGAAGTACGCGGGGGGCATCGGGATCGCCTGGACCAGGGTCCGCTCGCGGGGCTCGCTGATCCGGGGCACCAACGGCCACTCCAACGGCATCGTGCCCTGGCTGCGCACGCTCGACTCCAGTGTCGCCGCGGTGAACCAGGGAGGCCGCCGCAAGGGCGCGGCCTGCGTCTACCTGGAGCCCTGGCACGCCGATGTCGAGGAGTTCCTGGAACTGCGCGACAACACCGGCGAGGAGGCCCGCCGCACGCACAACCTGAACCTGGCCAACTGGATCCCCGACGAGTTCATGCGCCGGGTCGAGGCCGACGGCCCCTGGTCGCTGTTCGACCCCAAGGAGGTCCCGCACCTCACCGACCTGTACGGCGCCGCGTTCGACGACGCCTACCGGGCCGCCGAGGCCGAGGGCCGCTTCACCCGGCGGATTCCCGCCCGCACCCTGTACGGGCGGATGATGCGCACGCTCGCCCAGACCGGCAACGGCTGGATGACCTTCAAGGACGCGGCGAACCGGACATCAAACCAGACGGCGATGCCCCAGAACGTCATTCACCTGTCGAACCTCTGCACCGAGATCCTCGAGGTCACCGGCGACGCCGAGACCGCCGTCTGCAACCTCGGCTCGATCAACCTCGCCGCCCACCTGTCAGGGGACCTCGAGGACGGGATCGACTGGGCGCGGCTGCGCGCGACGGTCCGTACCGCGGTGCGGTTCCTCGACCGAACCATCGACCTGGGCTTCTACCCGACCCCCGAGGCGAGGGCCGCCAACCAGAGGTGGCGTCCGATCGGGCTCGGCCTGATGGGCCTGGCCGACGTGCTGTTCACGCTGCGGTTGCCGTTCGACTCGCCGCGCGCGCTGGAGCTGTCCACCCGGATCTCCGAGGAGATCGCGCTCGCCGCCTACCGGACCTCCTCGGACCTGGCCGTCGAGCGTGGCCGCCATCCCTCGTACGAGGAGACCAGGGCCGCCACCGGGGTGCTGCACCCCGACCACTACGGGGCCGCGACGTCGGCCGCGTGGACGGAGCTCAGGGAGCGGATCGCGGAAACCGGCCTGCGCAACTCGCTGATGATCGCGATCGCGCCGACGGCCACGATCGCCTCCATCGCCGGTTGCTACGAGTGCATCGAGCCGCAGGTCTCCAACGTCTTCAAGCGCGAGACCCTCTCGGGGGAGTTCCTCCAGGTCAATCGCTATCTCGTCCGTGACCTCCAGGCCCGCGGCCTGTGGACGGCGCCGATCCGCGACGCGATCAAGCGCGCCGACGGCTCGGTCCAGGACATCCCCGAGATCCCCGCCGACCTGAGGCTGCTCTACCGGACCGCCTGGGAGCTGCCGCAGAAGGCGCTGATCGACCTGGCCGCCGCGCGCACCCCGTACATCGACCAGTCGCAGTCGCTGAACCTCTTCATGGCCACGCCGACCATCGGCAAGCTCTCCTCGATGTACGCCTACGCGTGGAAGTCGGGCCTGAAGACCACCTACTACCTGCGCTCGCGCCCGGCCACCCGGATCGCGCAGGCCACCGTGGCGGCCCCGGCGGAGCGGGCCGTGCCCGAGGTCGTGCCCGGGGCGGTGCCCGAGGTCGTGTCCGAGGCCGTCGCCTGCTCCCTGGAGAACCCCGAGTACTGCGACGCCTGCCAGTAGCCGTCTCCGGTCTGCGAAAGACCTCAGAAGCCCTCAGAAGCCCTCAGAAAGGCGATGCGCCGATGTTGCTCGACCCCGGCATGGATCTCACCCTGCGGCCGATGCGCTACCCGGAGTTCTACGAGCGCTACCGGGCCGCGATCCGCAACACCTGGACGGTCGAGGAGGTGGACCTCACCTCCGACCTGGCGGACCTGGCGAGGATGACGCCCGAGGAGCGTCACCTGATCAACCGTCTCGTGGCCTTCTTCGCCACCGGCGACTCGATCGTGGCCAACAACCTCGTCCTCAACCTCTACCAGCACCTCAACGCCCCCGAGGCGCGCCTGTATCTCAGCAGGCAGCTGTTCGAGGAGGCGGTGCACGTCCAGTTCTACCTCACCCTGCTCGACACCTACCTGCCCGATCCCGACGAGCGGGTCAAGGCGTTCGCCGCGGTCGAGCACATCCCCTCGATCCGCGACAAGGCGGAGTTCTGCTTCCGCTGGATCGACTCGCTCGGCGGGCTGACCCGGCTGGAGACGCGGGAGGACCGGCGGGCGTTCCTGCTCAACCTGATCTGCTTCGCGGCGTGCATCGAGGGGCTGTTCTTCTACGGGGCCTTCGCCTACGTCTACTGGTTCCGCTCCCGGGGCCTGCTCGGCGGCCTGGCCACCGGGACGAACTGGGTCTTCCGCGACGAGTCCATGCACATGGAGTTCGCCTTCGGTGTCGTGGAGACCGTACGGGCCGAGGAGCCGGACCTGTTCGACGACAAGCTCGTCGAGCAGGTCACCCGGATGATCGAGGAGGCGGTCGCGGCGGAGCTGGCCTTCGCGGCCGACCTGTGCGGTGACGGCCTGCTCGGGATGAGCGTGGACCAGATGCGCCGCTATCTGGAGTACGTGGCCGACCAGCGCCTGGTCAGGCTCAGGATGCCCGTCAGGTACGGCACGGCCAACCCGTTCGCGTTCATGGAGTTGCAGGACGTGCAGGAGCTGGCCAACTTCTTCGAACGCCGGGTTTCCGCCTACCAGATAGCCGTCGAAGGGAATGTCACGTTCGACGAATCCTTCTGATTAGCTGTCGGTCCGGGAAGAGAACGACGGGGCAGAGAGACGACGAGGGGGACGCCTCACGTGTCCAGCTGGATCATCATGATCGGTTCCATCGTCGCCGCCGTCGTGGCGGTGGAGGTGGTGCGACGGGTGTTGCGCTCGCGGCTGATCGGCGAGAGATGGGTCCTCGCCGGTCCGCTCGTGCACCGCTGCACCTGGCCGGGGTTCGCCACGGCCGTCGTGGCGACGGCCCACACCATCTACGAACCGGGCATGGCGGAGGGCTCGCTCGGCCAGGTGATCGACCGCGCTCTCAGCCTGGCGATGATCGGGTGCGCCACCTGGCTGATCATCCAGGCAGCCTACGCGGTCACCGACGTGGTCCTGGAACGCCTGATCGCCGTCGAGGGCGAGGCCAACCGCAGAGCCCGCCGCATCCGCACCCAGATCACCCTGGTCCGCAGGGTCGCCTCCGCGGTGATCATCGTGCTGGCTCTGGGCGCGATGCTCTTCACCTTCCCGCAGGTGCGGGCGCTGGGAGCCGGACTTCTCGCCTCGGCGGGTATCGCCGGGGTCGTCGTCGGCATCGCCGCCCAGTCGACCCTGGGAAACATGCTCGCCGGGCTGCAGCTGGCCTTCAGCGACGCGCTCCGCCTGGACGACGTCGTGGTGGTGAAGGGGGAGTGGGGCCGAATCGAGGAGCTCAGCCTGACCTACGTGGTGCTGCGGCTGTGGGACGAGCGACGGCTCGTCCTGCCGGTCTCCTACTTCACGGCGAACCCGTTCGAGAACTGGACCCGGCACAGCAGCCGGGTGATCGGTCACGTGATGATCCGGGTCGACTGGTCGGTGCCGGTGGACGAGCTGCGCGCCGAGCTCTACCGGGCCCTGCGCGAGCACCCGCTCTGGGACCAGAAGGACTGGACCCTGCAGGTCACCGACACCCTTCCCAACGGGCTGCTTGAGCTGCGCGCGCTGATGAGCGCCGCCGACTCCGCCAGCGCCTGGGATCTCAAGTGCGACATGCGCGAGCACATGGTGGCCTTCGTCCGCGACAGGTATCCCGAGGCGCTGCCCCGCTTCCGGGTCGAGACCCCGCCCCCCTCCGCGACCGTTCCCGGGACGCTCACCGGCCTGATGGGCGCGGGGCTCATGTCGCGGGGCCTGGGCGGGGACGCCCGCGAGCGGGACGGCTTCGCCCAGCGGGACGGAGACCAGCCGGATCCGGTCTGAGGCGACAGGCAGGCGCCAGGGCATCCGGTTTGTTCTGTTTCAGGGAGCTCCACCGGGGCCGCCGGAGTCCGCAGGACCCCCGCTCCGGCGGCCGACTCGCGGACGAGGGCCACCATGTGCGCCCGCACGGCGTCGGTGGCCTCGGCGAGGCCGCCGACGTTCGGTGTCCGGCGAGAGGGGCGGGGGTCAGCGCTCGACGATCTCGTTCTTGCCGATGACGACGATGCCGCCGTTGGTCACCGCGAAGCGGCTGCGGTCGTACTCCAGGTCGAAGCCGATCCTGGCGCCGTCCGGGATGATCACGTTCTTGTCGACGATGGCCTTGCGGACGATGGCGCCGCGGCCCACCTTCACGTTGCCCATCAGGACCGAGTCCTCGACCTGGGAGTGGGAGTGCAGCACCACGCCGGGGGAGAGGATGGAACGCTCGGCGAGCCCGCCGGAGACGATCGCGCCCGCGGAGACGAGGGAGTCGATCGCCCTGCCCACCCGGTCGCCGTCGTTGTGCACGAACTTGGCCGGGGGGAGCGGATCGTGGCCGGTGTAGATGGGCCAGCTGCTGTTGTAGAGGTTGAAGACCGGATGCGCCGAGATGAGGTCCATGTGGGCCTCGTAGTAGGCGTCGAGCGTTCCGACGTCCCTCCAGTAGCCCCGGTCGCGCTCGGTGGAGCCGGGCACGATGTTGTCGGCGAAGTCGTACACCTCCGCGCTGCCCGACTTCACCATCATCGGGATGATGTTGCCGCCCAGGTCGTGCTTGCTGGTCGGGTCGAGCGCGTCCTCCCTCAGCGCGTCGATCATCGACTGGGTCTTGAAGACGTAGTTGCCCATCGAGGCGTAGACCTGGTCGGGCGCGTCGGGCAGGCCCACCGCGTCCTTCGGCTTCTCGCGGAAGGCCGTGATCTTGCGCCCGGCGGGGTCGGTCTCGATGACCCCGAACTGGTCGGCGAGTGAGAGCGGCTGCCGGATCGCGGCCACGGTCACCTCGGCACCGCTCTCGATGTGCTGCCGCACCATCTGCTGCGGGTCCATGCGGTAGATGTGGTCGGCGCCGAACACGATGACGTGGTCGGGCATCTCGTCGTAGATGAGGTTCAGGTTCTGGAACAGCGCGTCGGCGGAACCGGAGAACCAGTGCGGCCCGAGGCGCTGCTGGGCGGGGACCGGTGTGACGTAGTTGCCGAGCATCGCCGACAGGCGCCATGTCCGGGAGATGTGCCGGTCGAGACTGTGGTTCTTGTACTGCGTCAGCACAACGATCTGGAGGTAGTGGCCGTTGGCGAGATTGGACAGTACGAAGTCGACGAGCCGGTATATCCCCCCGAAAGGCACCGCAGGCTTCGCTCGATCAGCTGTCAGAGGCATGAGCCTCTTACCTTCTCCACCGGCGAGCACGATCGCGAGGACTCTCATAGGTGGACCTTAACCTGATGAACAGGGATGAAACACTAGGCTGATCGCATGCGAGTGGATCTGCTGACCCGTGAATACCCCCCCGACGTCTACGGAGGGGCGGGAGTTCACGTCGAATACCTCGCCCGGGAGTTGCGCAGGCTCGCCGACACCCGGGTCCGCTGCTTCGGAGCACCACGACCGGAGGAGGGCGTCGCGGCCTACCGGGTGCCCGGCGGGCTGGAGACGGCCAACGCAGCGCTGCAGGTGCTCGGCGTCGACCTGGAGATGGCCGCCGGGTGTGAGGGCGCCGACCTGGTACACAGCCACACCTGGTACGCCAACTTCGCCGGCCACGTCGCCAAGATGCTGTACGGGACGCCTCACGTGGTGACCACGCACAGCCTGGAGCCGCTGCGGCCGTGGAAGGCCGAGCAGCTGGGCGGCGGTTACACGCTGTCATCGTGGGCCGAGCGCGGCGCGCTGGCGAGCGCCGACGCGATCGTCGCGGTCTCCGAGGGGATGCGCCGCGACGTGCTGGCGAGCTATCCGGAGATTTCGCCGGAGAGGGTCACAGTGATCCACAACGGGATCGACACCGGCGAGTACGCCCCCGACCGGGACACCGACGTCCTGGAACGGCACGGCATCGACCCGAGCAGGCCCTACGTCGTCTTCGTGGGCCGCATCACCCGGCAGAAGGGCCTCGTCCACCTCCTCCACGCGGCACGCGACTTCCACCCCGACGCCCAGCTGGTGCTCTGCGCGGGAGCCCCTGACACGCCCGAGATCGCCGCCGAGGTGACCGCGCTCGTGCGCGGGCTCGACCGCGAGGGCGTCGTGTGGATCTCGGAGATGCTTCCCCGCCCCGAGGTGATCCAGATCCTCACCCACGCCACCGTGTTCGTCTGCCCCTCCGTCTACGAGCCGATGGGCATCGTCAACCTGGAGGCGATGGCCTGCGAGACCGCCGTCGTGGCCACCGCGACCGGCGGCATCCCCGAGGTCGTGGCCGACGGCTCGACCGGCCTGCTGGTCCCGATCGACCAGGCCGCCGACGGCACCCCGCACGACCCCGACGCCTTCGCCGCCGACCTCGCCGAGCGCGTCAACCGGCTGCTCGCCGATCCAGCCCTCGCCACCCGGATGGGCGAGGCGGGAAGGATCCGCGCGGTGGAGCACTTCTCCTGGGAGCGCATCGCCGAGCGGACGATGGAGCTCTACCGGCAGGTCGCCCGCCGGTAGGTTGCCGGCCTCCGCCGGGTGACGGTCTCTCGCGAGGCGGGGCCTACGGCGGTGGTCTCCCGCGGTGGTTCCCCGGTGGTCTCCGGCGGTGACGAGGTGGGGTCCTAGGCGGTGATGAAGTGCAGGATCACGTTGTGCACGTGGTGCGCCTTGTTGTCGCCCCGGAACTCCACCTCGTAGGTGTGGGTGCCCACGTGGATCGCGATGGCCCCCGAGGAGAAGAACGAGCCCGCGATCGACTTGTTGCTCACCACGCTCACCGCGGAGACCTTGTTGTAGGGGATGCTCGTGATGGCGATCTTCTTGCCGACGAACGACTTGTCCTGCACGATCACCCGCTTGTCGGTGAGCCCCAGGAAACCGGTGCCGGTACCGATGGCGTCGTAGACGGCGATGATCTGCTCGCCGGGCATGAGGCCGCTCTCGATCTGCTGGTACTGCTCCTTGCGGTCGTACACAACCTGAGCCATCAGATCCTCCTTAGGGGGCCGTCGCCTTTAGGTGACGGGGGAATCGGGAGCGGGAGGGCCGTCAAGGCCCGAGCGTGCCCTGGCCGGTCAGGTCTGCGCATGGGGGATCTCCGATCGTCGCACGTTAGATGGACGGCACTGTCATAGTGATCGTGTGACCCGTCAAGTGCGCACCCCCGGCGCGGCGTACGACCTCGGATACCACGTGGTGTGGTGCCCGAAGTACCGCCGCCCGGTCCTGGGCGGGCGGGTCAAGGACCTCCTTGAGGAATTGATTCGCGCCAAGGCCGACGAGCACGGACGGGAGATCGTGGCGCTTGAGGTGATGCCCGACCACGTACACCTGTTCGTCAAGCCGCACCCGAAGAACTCTCCGTCGCATGTGGCCAATCAGTTCAAGGGCTTCACCTCCCACCACCTGCGTGCCGAGTTTCCGCACCTGCGCTCCCAACTGCCGACGCTGTGGTCACGGTCGTACTTCGTGGCCACGACCGGCGCGGTGTCCGCCGATACCGTGCAGCGCTACATCGAGACCCGATACGAGCGCGTCCCCACCGGTGGGGGGGCTCGTGCGTAGCTCGTTGAAGTTCCTGCTGCGTCCGACCGCCCACCAGCAGGTCGCGCTGACCGCCTGCCTGGACGATCACCGCGCTCTGTACAACGCCGCGCTGGAGCACCGCCGCACCGCGTACCGCATGGCGGGCGTGAGCATCAAGTACGGCGACCAGTCGGCCGACCTCAAGCACATCCGCGCCACCGACGCGGGCGGCCAGGGCCGGTGGTCGTTCTCCTCCCAGCAGGCCACCCTGCGCCGCCTGGACAAGGCGTTCGCGGCGTTCTTCGCCCGCGTCAAGGCCGGGCGCACGCCGGGCTTTCCCCGCTTCAAGGGCAACGGACGCCTCGACACCGTCGAATGGCCCAAAGACGGCGACGGCTGCCGCTGGGACTCCCAGCCCGAACACCCCACCGCCACCTACCTCCGCCTCCAGGGCGTCGGGCATGTCCGCGTTCACCAGCACCGCGCCATGCGCGGCATCGTCAAGACGATCGGCGTCAAGCGGGAAGGTTCGCGCTGGTACGTGATCTTGTCGTGTGATGACGTACCCGCCGAACCGCTTCCCACGACCGGCACGGCCGTCGGAATCGACCTGGGCGTCGCCTCGCTCGTCACCACCAGCGACGGCGAGCACTTGGACAACCCTCGTCACCTGGCCGCGTCCGCCGACCGCCTCGCTGCCGCCCAGCGCGACCTCGCCAGGAAGAAGCGCGGCTCCAACCGGCGCCGCAAAGCGGTGGCGCGGGTCGCCGCCCTGCACGGCAAGGTCCGTCGTCAACGCCTGGACGGCGTGCACAAGGCCGCCCTCGCGCTGGTCCGCGACCACGACGTCATCGCCTGCGAGGACCTGCGGATCGCGAACCTGACCCGTTCGGCGTCCGGCACCGTCGAGGCGCCCGGCCGTAACGTCGCCCAGAAGTCCGGCCTCAACCGTTCGATTCTCGACGCGGGTTGGGGGGTGTTCCTGACGATCCTCGCGGACAAGGCTGAAAGCGCCGGTCGAGAAGTGATCACGGTGAACCCCGCCAACACCTCCCGCACGTGCGCCGCCTGCGGCCACGTTGCGAAGGAGAACCGCCCCACCCAAGCCGAGTTCCGCTGTCAGCGGTGCGCACACGTCGCGCACGCCGACGTGAACGCGGCGATCAACATCCTCAGGGCAGGGCTTGCCCTTCGCGATGTCGCGCAAGCGGCTTAACGAGAAGCCGCTCCCTTCAGGAAGCGGAGGAGTCACGACGTTCGCAATCTGTAGGGGGATCTGTGTCTCTGTGAAACGAACGTCCCGGGGGGCAGGTTCCTGGGCGGGTAAGGTCGGCGGGTGAACTTTCAGATGAGGATCACCGATCGTCACGGTGGTGTCAGCGCCGGTCCGTACCGCAGCCGCAACCTGGGAGGTATGTGCGGCGACGAGCCGGACGCGGTCGCGGAGAACAGAGCCAGGACGGCCGCTGAGTTCGGCCTGGAGCGGGTCGTGTTCATGCGGCAGGTCCACAGCGCCGACGTCCGTTATGTCAGAGAGCCCTTCGGCGACGACCCGCCGCCGCTGGACGGGGTCTGTACCGACGTGCCCGGCCTCGGCCTGGCCGCGCTCTGCGCCGACTGCGCGCCCGTCCTGCTGGCCGAGCCGGAGGCCGGACTGGTCGGCGCCGCGCACTCGGGCCGGGTCGGCACCATGTCCGGCGTCGTCACGGCCCTGGTCGAGGAGATGGCCGGGCGCGGAGCGGACCCGGCGAGGATGACCGCGCTGATCGGCCCGATGGCCTGCGGCACCTGCTACGAGGTCCCCGCGGACATGCGTGAGGAGGTCGCGGTGATGCTTCCCGAGGCGTGGTCGATCACCCGCCAGGACACCCCGGCCCTCGACCTGCGGGCCGCGATCACCTCGCAGCTGGGCAAGGCGGGTGTCGGGGAGATCACCCACGACACCCGCTGCACCATCGAGAGCCCTGACCTGTTCTCCCATCGCGGGGAGGGGACGACCGGCAGGTTCGCGGGCTACGTCTGGCTGGAGCCCTGACCAGCCCTCACCCCGGTCCTGGCCCGCGTACGGAGGGAAGGCCGGTCCCGGTCGCCTAGGGACCTGCCCGGTCCCCTCCGGTCGCGGTCGCCTACGGGCCCCGCCCGGCCCTCCCCGGTCACGCGGTGTCGATCACGACGCGGCGCGCTCCAGCACGACCACCGGGATCTCCCTCTCGGTCTTCGTCTGGTAGTCGTCGTAGGCGGGCCAGGCCGCGGCCATGATCGACCACATCTCCGGTTTCTCCTCCGGGGTGGCGGTGCGTGCCCTGGCCTTGAACCGGTCGCCCAGCACCTGGACCTCGACCTCGGGGTCCGCCTGGAGGTTGAGGTACCACAGCGGCGGATCGTCGGCGCCCCCCTTGGAGGCGACCACGAGGAGGTCGTCGCCGTGGCGCTGGTAGATGAGCGGGGTGGAGCGCCGCTCGCCGGACCTGCGGCCGACGGTGGTGAGGATCAGGGTCGTGGTGCCCTGCCACT
The DNA here is from genome assembly GCF_040635605.1 of Streptosporangium sp. NPDC006930. Classification (NCBI taxonomy): domain Bacteria; kingdom Bacillati; phylum Actinomycetota; class Actinomycetes; order Streptosporangiales; family Streptosporangiaceae; genus Streptosporangium; species Streptosporangium sp. NPDC006930. The sequence goes on from NZ_JBEYID010000004.1 coordinate 68,751, forward strand.
CGTGTCCCTCGGCGCCGTCGGTCGCCTGATATCTCGCCACATGCTCTTTTCCGAACAGCATGATCTATCCCCTCTGACGATTGCGCGGGTCGATGCCCGACAGTGTGATCTATTCCCTCTGACGATTGCGCGGGTCAATAATCGACAGAGGGAATCCATCACACCGGGTCGATCAATCCGCCGACAGGATGCTTCCGTAGGCGCGGGCGGCCAGGTCTGCGATCAGATCGTGCGTGCCGAGGACCTCGGCGCACTCGGCCCCGATCTCCTCCGCGGCCGCGTTCGCGAGCCCTGAAGGTGCCTCAGGGCCCAGCAGGCAGGGGGAGACGGCGATGCGCTGGGCGCCGATGCCGCGAAGCCGCCCGGCCGCGTCCGCCACGGTGGGCGCGCTGTCGAGGGAGGCGACCAGGACGGGCAGGGTGAGCCGCGAGGCCAGCAGCACCGCCGTCGGCTGTGCCTCCGCCGCCGCGATCTCGCCGCCGACGGTGGCAAGGATGACCGCGTCGACCGGGCTGGAGACGTTGAGCAGCCGCATCCGGTCGGCCCGCGCCAGGCTTCTCTCCGACAGGCGGATGTGCAGGGCCTCGGCAAGCAGCGGGTGCGGCCCCAGGGGGGCGGTGACCGTCACCGGGACCTTGCTGGAGGCGACCGCCGCGGAGATCAACTGGTCGGCGACCGGGTGCGGGCCGGTCAGCAGCGGAACCACGATGGCGGCCGTCGCGTCCTCGGGGCGCTCCCTCGCCGCCGCCTCCAGTTCGGAGGTCAGTCCTTTGCCGTCCTCACCGAGCGCGGCCAGTCGGACCTGGATCTGTGGATTGTCCCCCCGGATGAGGGCCGCGAGCTCCGCGGCGGTGCCGGAGGCGTCGCCGAGCGCGGCCAGCACGAGTGCTGGGGCCTCGGGCGGGAGCTGGGAGGGCACGGGCCTGCGGTGCCTTCCGGAGGGCCGTACCGGGCGCCCTCGTACGGGGAGGATGGGACTCTCGCTCACATGCGCGGACTCTAGGGGCATTTGACACTTCCCGTGACCGGAAACGGCAGCATTTCCGTCACAACATTTGTGGAAAGGGGTGGGGAACCCGGCTTCCGGGCGGGTTGGTGACCGGGCGTGCGCCCAGCTCACAGCCGGTATGCGCTTTGCTCGCGGCCGGTACGCGGTCGGCTCATGTCCGGCGTGCGACCGGGTCACGACCGGCGCGTCGGCGAGTGACCGGTTCATGGTGGGTGGGTGGGCGGTGTTCGGCTGGGAAACCCGTCAGGTCAGACGTCACGGTGCCCCTCCCACTCGTCCTCCAGCGCCGAGTGCACGATGGAGTCGCGCCAGACCCCGCGGGCTCGTACGTGGTGCCTGATCCTGCCCTCCTCGACCATCCCGGCGACCAGCATCGCGAGTTGGGCGGCGGTGTTGGCGGGGGAGCGGGCGCCCCAGATGCGGTGCAGGCGCAGATCGCGGAAGCCGAACGTCAGGATCAGCCGGATCAGGTCGGTGCCGATGCCCCGGCCCCAGTGGTCGGGACGGAGCCCGAGGCCGATCTCCGCGCTGTGCGGGTGGTCGGCCTCGATGTGCAGCCGGGCGACGCCGAAGGCCTCGCTGTTGTCGAGGTCGGTCACCGCCAGCACGTAGAGACGCCGAGGCTCGACCTCCGAGGCGTCGATCGCCTCGATGATCGTTTCCTCGACCTCCTCGCGCGTGCGGGGGTCGAACGGCAGGTGCTCGGTGGCCGTCGGGTCACCGTATACGGCGTGCAGGGCGTCCACGTCATCGATGGTGATTTCCCTGAGCCGGAGTCTCTTGCCCGAGATCTCAACGTGGCGCATGCGCAGACGCTAACGTCTCGGAGCGCTCACGGCTAGAGATCTTTCCGGTAAGCGGACATACCATCATTTTAGTGATCTTATACGCATGGCTCCGTGTGTGCCCAGGCCCGGGATTCCTGTGCCACGACTCAGGCGACACGGTCTCGCCCGTGTCCGGAATCGGACACGGGCCGGCTCCCGTGCGGTCGGCTTCGCGTGGAGGTCCGCCTCACTTCGCAGGGAGCGACGCCGTCTTCGACGGACATGTCGATCCTCCTTTTGGGGGAAGGGCGCCGGAGGGCGGTGGCCGGGGATGGCCGTCCCCTGCCACCGGCCCGCCCGGCTTCCCCTCGTGGCGGGCTCTGGCGGTTCCTGACGTACTCCGATGGGCTTGTATGGACTCATAACGAGTCGGTGGCTCGGCGAGTTCGGTGAATCGCGCCGAATTCACCGGATGGTTCGGTACTTCGGAGAAGGTCGCGACCACCGGAGAGGGACGGTGGCCGCGAGAGGGGCTCAGGCGTCCCGGGAAGCGGTCCCCGTGCGCGTTCCCGGAACGCCGTCGCCGATGGCGCCGGACCCCCCGCCCCGGGCTCCGCCGAGGTCGGGCGTGCTGTCGAGCGCCACAGGAAGGCCGTCGTCGTGAGTTCCGGGCGCGATGGCGAGGCCCACGGCGGTGACGGCGAGCGCGGCGACCACGTAGAGCGAGATGGCGAGGGTGCCGCCGAACCGGTCGAACAGCGACAGGGCGATGATCGGGGCGAGGGCGCCCCCGAAGATTCCGGCGACCTGGTAGCCCATGGACGCGCCGCTGTAGCGCAGGCGGGTGCTGAAGAGCTCGGCGATGAAGGCCGCCTGGGGCCCGTACATCGCCGCGTGGCAGGCGAGGGCCACGACCGAGGCCAGCACGATCAGCGGGAAGGACCTGGTGTCGAGCAGGGGGAAGAAGGCGAACACCCAGATCGCGGCCCCGATCACGCCCGCCAGGTAGACCGGGCGGCGGCCGACCCGATCGGAAAGCGCGCCGAACAGCGGGATCAGGAAGAGCTGGAAGGCGGAGCCGATCAGCACCGCGTTCAGCGCGACCCCGCGTTCGAGTGCGAGGGGACCGGTCACGTAGGCCAGGACATAGGTCACGAAGATGTAGAAGGCGACGTCCACGCCGATGCGCGCCAGGCCCGCGGAGATCAGCGCGCGCGGGTGCGTGCGCAGCACCTCGAGCAGCGGCATCCGTGCCCTCGCGCCCGCCCGCTCGACCTGGCTGAACAGCGGAGACTCCACGATCCGCAGGCGGATCCACAGGCCCACGACGACCAGCGCGCCCGACAGCAGGAACGGCACCCGCCATCCCCACGACAGGAACGCCTCCTCGGGAAGCGCCGCGGACATCACCCCGAGCACGCCCGCCGCCAGCAGGTTTCCCGCGGGCACGCCGACCTGTGGCCAGCTCGCGTTGAACCCGCGCCGGCGGGAGTCGCCGTGCTCGATGGACATCAGCACGGCTCCGCCCCACTCGCCGCCCAGGCCGAGCCCCTGCAGGAAGCGCAGGGTGACGAGCAGCAGCGGGGCGGCCACGCCGATGGTGGCGTAGCCGGGCAGCAGGCCGATCAGGAAGGTGGCGACGCCCATCAGCAGCAGGGTCACCACCAGCACGTTCTTGCGGCCGGCCCGGTCGCCGAAGTGACCGAACACGATGCCGCCGAGCGGCCGCGCGACGAACCCGATCGCGTAGGTGAGGAACGCGAGCAGCGTGCCGGTGAGCGGTTCGAAGGTGGGGAAGAAGAGCCTGTTGAAGACCAGGGCCGCGGCCGAACCGTAGAGGAAGAAGTCGTACCACTCCAGGGAGGTGCCGACCAGTCCGGCCACGATGACCCGCCTGGCCTGGGAGCTTGCCATCGCATGTGCTCCTTAGCTTCTCGTCGGGGAGGTTCCCGTGAGTTCGCTTCGTGTTGCGGTCTCCATCAACATAAGAATCGTTCAACAATTCGACAATAGGTTTGTTTGATGATTTCTTGGGGGCGTGGAAAACGTCACCGCAGCGCTACAACGCGATCGCGGTCGTCTCGGGCGCAGCAGTGCGGCGGAGGTGGTCGCCGACATCCTCCGTGACCGGATCGCCGAAGGGCTCTTCGTCCCAGGTCAGCGCCTGTCCGAGGAGAGCATCGGCGCGGCGCTCGAAGTCTCGCGCAACACCCTGCGCGAGGCGTTCCGGCTGCTCGGCCACGAGCGCCTGCTGGAGCATCGGCTCAACCGGGGTGTGTTCGTGCGCGTGCTGTCGGTGGAGGACGTCGCCGACCTCTACCGGATGCGCAGGGTGATCGAGGGCGCCGCCGTGCGAAACAGCGCGCACGTCACCCGTGAGACTCTCGCCGTCATCAAGGAGGCCGTCGCCGAGGCGTCCCGTGCCGCCGACGAGGGGCGCTGGCAGGACGTCGGGACGGCCAACATCCGCTTCCACCAGAACCTCGCCGCCCTGAACGGCAGCCCGCGCCTGGACGAGGTGATGCGTCAGCTGCTGGCCGAGCTCCGCCTGGTCTTCCACGTCATGAAGAACCCCCGCGCCTTCCACGAGCCTTTCGTGGTCCGCAACATGGAGCTGGTGGAGCTCATGGAGGCCGGACGGGTGGCCGAGGCCGAGCAGGCCCTGGAGACCTACCTGGACGACGCCGAGAAACTACTGATAAAGGCATATATCCCCTAGTCGTAAACGGGGTGTAATGGGGCACAATAAGCGGATGCTTCCTCCGAATCCGCATGTGATCGTGCTCATCGGCCCCGGTGTGGTCGCGGATCTTCGCCTGCTCACCGAGGTGGCCGACCGGGAGTTCGCGGCGCTCGGGGTCGCCGGTACGGTGTCGGCGACCCCGGACGTGCCCGGCTTCCGGGCGGTGCTGGAGTCCTCGGACGTCCTGGTCGTCCTGCCGGGCCCGGATCCGGAGGCCCGCCGCCTGGCTTCCGAGCGTCCCGACGCGGTCTGGCTCGACCTGACGATGACGCCCCACCCGGCGAAGGCCGACGCGCCCCTTCCGACGGCCGAGGCGGGCACCGGGACCGCGGACGGCGCGGCCTCCACGGGCGGCACGGGGGCCGCCGGTGGCGTGGGCGCCACCGGAGCCACGAGGGCGGCGGGGACCGTGTCGGGCACCCACATGCACGGGCGGGGGATCTGGGGACTGACCTGGGCGATCAGGCACGCCGTCCATCGCCTGCGCCGGCCCGCGCGCAGGATCGCCTACGGTGACCACCCCGACCAGTGGGCGGAGGTCCGCTCCCCGTACGGAGACGATCCTGCGCGGGGGCAGGCCCTCGCCACGACGTCGCCGCCCGGAAGCGCCGGGCAGGCGTCCGCGGTTCCGCCGGGTGAGGCGGAGGGGCAGGCGCCCGTCGCCGCGGCGCCGGACGAGATGCCGGACGGGATCGACGGGCGGGCCCTCGCGGCGCCGGGGGAGAGCGGCGAACAGGTGCCCACCGCGGTGCTGCTGCACGGTGGTTTCTGGCGTTCGATCTGGGGCGCGGACCTGATGGACGCGCTCGCCGTCGACCTCGCCGAGCGCGGATTCGTCGCCTGGAACCTCGAGTACCGCCGCCCCGACCTGCACGGCTGGGACGCGACCACCGAGGACGTCGCCCGGGGCGTCGCCCTCGCGGCGGAGAGCGCGAACGGCCCGCTCGTGGTGATCGGCCACTCGGCGGGCGGACAGCTCGCGCTGCGCGCCGCCGCCGACGACCACCGGATCACCCTGGCCGTCTCCCTGGCGGGGGTGCTCGACCTGGCCGAGGGGGATCGCAGGCACACGGGCACCGGCGCGGTCGCCGCCGCGCTCGGCGGATCCCTCGCCGAGGTGCCCGACGTCTATCGGAGTTCGGGGCCGCTGGAACGGCTTCCGGTAGGAGTGCCCCAGCTCATCGTGCAGGGCGGCGGGGACGACCTGGACCTGGTGGACTTCAGCCGCCGCTACGCGCGAGCCGCCCAGGCGGCGGGCGATCAAGTGACATATCTCGAAATGTCGGGCGATCATTTTGACGTCATCGACCCCGCCTCACCGATCTGGCGGGCCACCGCCGGGGCGGTCGCCGAGCACCGAACCCCCTCCTGAAGCGCTTCCACCGATCGAAGGACTCGTCAGCTTCTCGGCCGTGAACGACCGAGCTTGCAGCTCCTCGCCGTCGATGGCTTCGACGGTCCGGTCCGCGTCAGGCAGCGTGACTCACTGCCCAGCCCGTCTCACCGCGTGCGGCGATGTTGCGGGCTGCGTTGACGTCCGCGTGCTCAGCGAAGCCGCACGACGTACACGAGAAAGAGGCTTGATCGAGCCGGTTCTTGCGGTCCACCTGCCCACACGACGAGCACTGCTGGGAGGTGAAAGCCGGATCGACGTGGATGAGGGCGACCCCGGCCCGGGCCGCCTTGTAGCCGATGAAGCTCCCTAGTTGGTGGAAGCTCCAGGAATGCAGCGTGACCCGCTGGGGCTTGCGAAGCCGTACCCGGTCCCGGATGCCCTGGAGGTCTTCCAGGGCGATGCCGGAGCCGGTGCGTTCTGCCTCGGTCACGATCTGCTTGGCGATGACATGGTTGGTGTTGGCGGCGAACCGCGCTTCTTTGCGGCGGCGCCGTTTGAGCAGCCGCTTGGCGGACTTGGTGCGTTTGGACTGCAGGCGGCGGCGTAGCTCGCGTTGGCGGTGCCTGACCGCGTTCAGCGCTTTGCCGCAGTGACGGGTGCCGTCGCTGGTGGTGGCGAGGTTGACGATGCCCAGATCCACGCCCAGGAAGGCGCCGGGGTCCTTGACGCGGGGGGTGGGCACCTCGCAGGTCGCGATCAGGAACCACCTGCCGTCGCGGTAGGCCAGATCGGACTCGCCCCTGCGGTGGGCCGACAGGGTCGTGAGCTGTTGGGCGGACGCGGTGAACTGAAGGTTCTTCAGCCTGCCGGCCACCGACCAGATCGACACCGTCCGCGCGTCGATCTGCCAGGACAGGCAGCGGTCGTCGAACGGCTGGGCGGCGTCGGCGCGAAAGACGATCGGTGTGGACTCGGCCCGTGCCCGGCGGGCGGAGCCCGCCTTGCCCAGGTTCCCGGCTCGGAGGTTGGCGTGCAGGGTGGCGTAGGCGTCGGCGACCTTCTTGACGACGTGCTGCGCGGCCTGGGCGGCCAGCCCGTACCTGTCCTTGATCTGCGTGTAGGTGTGCTTGCGCAGGTCGTAGTTGCGAAATATGCGCTGCTTGTGGGCGTGGCGGGAGACCTGGCAGGCGGCCGTGTTGACCGCGCGCAGGGTCGCCTCCAGCGCTGTCGCCTGCTCGGGCGTTGGCAGGAGCTTCACCCGCACCACCAGTTTCACAATCGCACACACTATCCTTCGGCTACTGTCGCCGCCGTGAAATCCTGATCCCGATATCCGCAGGGGCCGCACCGCCCGTCTGCAGCCTCCACGCCCATTTGGTCTTCACCCCCAAATACCGGCGGAAAGTGTTCACCGGCGAGATGCCGCACCGCGGTGAAGCCATCATGATCGAGGTATGCGACAACGTCGGCGCCGTCCTGGCCGAGGTCAACGGCGAGCACGATCATGTGCACTTGCTGGTCGGCTACCCGCCCGAAGTGGCCCTGTCGGTCCTGGTCAACTCCTTCAAGGGCGTCTCGGCCCGGCTGCTGCGCAAAGAGTTCGGCCCGCACGTGCGTCGATATCTGTGGGGCGGGCAGTTGTGGTCCCCGTCCTACGTCGCCGCCTCCTGCGGCGGCGCCCCGCTGTCGATCATCAAGGAGTGCATCGAAAGCCAGAAACGGCCGGACTGATCTGCTCACATGAACCAGCCGTCACGGCACCGTTCGGGCCTGGAGGCCCTCCCGCGCTGTCGTTTCCTCCCGGGCGTAAACGTCCGGGGTTCCACGCCAGATTCCGCTGAAAGGTCCCTCGACAGGAGAAGGCCCGCGATTCCGGCCTCGAAACGATTCCCGCCCCGAAGGGTGAGCGCCCGTCCGGCGAAGGCCCACCGAGCCGGGTCGCCCGACCTGGCGGAACCACCCACGGTCCACCCCGTCGGAGGTCCGTCGGAGGTCCGTCAGAGCGAGGAGAGCGGGCGCCAGGGGACCGGGCTGGACAGCACCATCATGCTCGACGGGTGGCCGTAGGGGGCGAGCCGGTCGATCATCTCCTCGAAGGCCGTCATCGAGGAGGCGGCCACCCGCAGCAGGCAGCAGGCGTCACCGGTCACCCGGTGCACCTCCAGGATCTCCGGCCAGGCGAGCGCCTGCTCGTCGCGGAGCACGCAGCGGGGCCCGTAGCACGACATCCTGATCAGTGCGGCCACCCCGCGCCCGGCCAGTGCCGCGTCCACCCGGGCGTGGTAGCCGGTGATCACCCCGGTCTCCTCCAGCCGCCGCACCCGCTCCGCCACCGCCGGAGCGGACAGGTGCACCCGGCGCGAGAGCTCGCTGTACGACAGACGTGCGTCGTCCTGCAACTCGGCCAGCAGCGCCCAATCCATCGCGTCCACGGTCACACTCCGTCACGTCGTAACTTGATCTGCCCGATGCCTTACGTTCCGAAGGCTCAGCCCAATAATCGCCTTTCTTCCATTATTTCCGTACAGACCGATACAGACCACCATGGAGGTACGCAGGCGGAGGAGGAGTGATGACCGGCATCAAGCAGCTCACAGAGCAGGACCGTAAGGCGCGCGCCGAGGCCAACGAGGGGCTGCCGACGCTGGGCTTCGAAGAGGGCACGCCCTACGACGACTACGTGGGGACCGCCGCACTGCGCGGCATCCAGCGCACCCTCACCGACGTTCCCGAGGAACTGCCGTTCCTGGTCACCACCCAGGTGATGGAGCTCTACTTCGGACTGCTCCGCACCGAGTGGCACCTCGCCCAGCGGCAGCTCGACGAGGACGACGCCGACGCCGCGATCTCGACGATCAAGCGCACCGTACGGCACTTCGAGGCGCTCAACGCCGCCTGGGCCGCGCTGAGCTGGCTGACCCCCGCGCAGTTCAACTCCTTCCGCGACGCGCTCGGCGAGGGGTCCGGCTTCCAGTCGGCCCTCTACCGCCATGTGGAGTTCCTGCTCGGCAACAAGTCCGAGGCGCTCATCCGGCCGCACCGCCGCAACCCCGAGGCGTACGAGGAGCTCGTGGAGGCCCTGCACCGGCCGAGCCTCTACGACTCGGTCCTCGCCTTCCTCGCCCGCGCGGGCCACGCCGTCCCCCGTGCGGTGCTCGATCGCGACCTCGCCACCGAGCACGAGCCCGTCCCCGAGGTCGAGGCGGTCTGGGTCGAGGTGTACGGCGGCCCGCTCGCCCCGCTGGCCGAGGCGCTGACCGACCTGGCCGAGCAGTTCTCCGAATGGCGCTACCGGCACCTGATGGCGGTGCGCCGCTCGATGGGCGCCAAGCCCGGCTCAGGCGGGTCGAGCGGCCTGAGCTGGCTGGAGCGGAGCATGCGACGGGAGATCTTCCCCGAACTCTGGACGGCCAGAACCCTGATGTGAGGCGATCCCCGGCGCCTCACCCCGAGGATCCTCCGAGATCCTTCGGACTCTCCGATGCCCGCGCTCGTCAGCGGCCCGCTCGGCGCCCTTCCCCACCGGGGAGGAGGTCAGCCGACCTGGCAGACCGGGCACCAGAAGAGATTGCGGCCGGCGAGCACCTTCGTGCGGATCTCGGTGCCGCACAGGAAGCAGGGCATGCCGGAGCGCCGGTAGACGTAGACCTCGCCGCCGTGGCCGTCGACGCGGGGCGGGCGGCCCATCGCCTGCGGAGTGTGCTCGGGCCTGACCGTGTCGATGTGGCCCACCCGGACGCCGTCGGCCATCAGAAGCACCAGATCCGCCCAGATCGCCTCCCACCGGCCGTGGGTGAGGTCGCGGCCGGGCCGTGACGGGTCGACCCCCTGGCGGAACAGCGCCTCGGCGCGGTAGATGTTGCCCACCCCCGCGACGACCGACTGGTCCATCAGCAGGACCCCGACGGAGACGCGACTGCGGCTGATCCGCCGCCAGGCGATCTCCGGATCGGCGTCCGCGCGCAGCGGGTCCGGCCCGAGCCTGGCGTGCAGCGCGGCCTTTCCCGCGGGGTCGAGCAGCTCGCAGGTGTTGGGGCCGCGCAGGTCGGCGTACTCGCCCGTGTTGCTCAGGCGTAGGCGCACCATCCCTGTCGGGGCGGGCACGGGGACCGGGCCGAAGGCGTACTTGCCGTAGATGCCCAGGTGGACGTGGAGCCACCGCTCGTCGTCGAAACCCAGCAGCAGGTGCTTGCCGTGGGCGTCGGCCTCGGTGAGCACCCGCCCGTCGATCCGCAGGGCCCCGGCGGCGAACCGCCCCTGGGGGCTCTCCGCGTGCACGGCCCGTCCGCCGAACGCCCGCCGATGCTCTCGGGCGAGGCGATGAATGGTGTGTCCTTCAGGCATGATTGATGAGAATCATACGATCCGCGCGGCGATGCTCAGGGCACGGCGGACGCCCGTTCCCGCCGACGCCGGGAACGGCGCCGGGCCAGGGCGTGGACCGACGCGGCGAGAAGGGCCCCGGCCGCGTACGCCACGAGGTCGGCCGCGCCGAACGTGCTGCCGAGCACCAGCCTGGCCACGACGCTCACCTCGGAGAGCGCGGCGGGAACGGGCGTCAGCTGGGCCAGCTCGACCGCCCAGCTGAACGCCAGCGCGCCGATCGCGGCCCGCACCGGCGTGATCCGGGGCCACACCAGCACCACCAGCGCGTAGACGAGCACGGTGTAGAGGGCGTCGCCCGCGTACTTGCCGAACCAGCCGCCGGTGACCGCGCGGACGGTGAGCCCGGCGGCGACGGTCACCACGGCGGCGAGCGCGGCGAGCAGGCGCGTGCGGGAGGAGGGATCTTCCATCAGGGCCATCGCGTTGTCCGATGTACGAAGGTCAGGGGAGGGCGGGCAGGGGGCGGCCGTGCAGCCAGCCGGCGAACAGGTCGTCCAGCGGCCGCGTCGTGCGGCGCGCGGCGAGCGCGGTGAAGGCGTCGGTGGTGACGGTCCCGTGGCGGTGCCCGGCCGTCCACTCCCTGAGCAGCGCGAAGAAGGAGTCGTCGCCGACGGTGCGCCGGAGCGCGTGCAGGGTGAGCGCGCCGCGTTTGTAGACGCGGTCGTCGAACAGCCGCCGGGGACCCGGGTCGGCCAGCGTGAAGTCCTGCGGGAGCGCCGAAAGGCGGCGGTGCCAGCGGTGCGCGTGGTCGTCGGAGGACAGGCCGCCGGAACTCTCCGACCAGATCCACTCCGCGTACGAGGCGAACCCCTCGTGCAGCCAGATGCCGCTCCAGTCGGCCACCGTGAGGCTGTTGCCGAACCACTGATGGGCCAGTTCGTGCGCCACCAGCCGCTCCTCGCCCCGTTTGCCGTCCACGTGGTTCACCCCGAAGATCGACATACCCTGTGCCTCGACCGGGATCTCCAGCTCGTCGTCCACGACCACCACGGTGTAGGAGCCGAACGGGTAGGGGCCGAACCGCTCGCGGAAGACCTCCATCATCCGCTCCTGGCGCCCGAAGTCGTGGCGCACCCGCGTGGCGTATCCGGCGGGGAAGACCAGCCGCGTCCCCGGACCGGCCTCGGCCTGCTGGTAGCGGCCGATCTGCACGCTCGCCAGGTAGGAGGACATCGGCTCGGCCTGCTCGTACACCCACGTGGTCGTCGAGGCCGCCCGCCGTTTGGAGACGAGCTCCCCGTTGGCGATCACCTGGTACACCGAGGCGGTGGTGACCGAGATCCGGTAGGTGGCCTTGTCGTCCGGCCGGTCGTTGCACGGGAACCACGAGGGCGCCCCGATCGGCTGGCCGGCCACGATGACGCCGTCGGTGAGCTGCTCCCAGCCGAGCCCGCCCCAGTGGCTGCTCACAGGGCGGGGGGTGCCCGCGTAGCGGATCTCGACGGTGAACCGGCCGGGGCGCAGCCCGGCGGGCGACAGGTGGAGCTTGCCGCCGCGGTGGGTGAAACGCGCCGGCGCGCCGTCGACCAGCACGCCGCTCACCCGCAGGGCGCCGAGGTCGAAGGCGACCCGGGTGAGCGGCCGCAGCGCCACCGCGGAGATCCTGGCCACCCCGCCCAGGCGGTTGGGGCCCACCCGGTAGTCGAGGGTGAGGTCGTAGTGCTCCACCCGGTAGCCGTCGTCGCCGTGCATGGGGAAGTACAGCTGGAGGGTGGAGGTCGTGCTCAAAGCCACACCGGCTTCCTCTGTTCGCGCGCTATCCTCGCCGGGCCCAGGCCGCGATCGGGTTGCCGAACCAGCGGGTCCCGGCGGGCACGGACTCACCGCGCATCACCAGGGACGCCGGTCCGACCGTGGTGTTCTCCCCGATCGTCGCCGCGGGCAGGACCACCCCGTGGGGGCCGAGTGTGGATCCGTCCCGCATGACGACAGTATCGATGCTCATCACGCGGTCGTGGAACAGGTGCGTCTGCAACACGCACCCCCGGTTGACCGACACCCCGTCACCCAGGCTGACCAGGTCGACCTCCGGCAGCCAGTAGGTCTCGCACCACACGCCCCTGCCCACCCGCGCCCCCAGGGAGCGCAGCCACAGGTTCAGCGGAGCCGTCCCCAGCCAGCGCTGGGCGAACCAGGGCGCGGCGAGCACCTCCACGAAGGTGTCGGCCAGCTCGTTGCGCCACACGAACGAGCTCCACAGCGGCCGGTCGCCCACCGCGATCCTGCCCACCAGGACCCACTTGGCGACGGTCGCCGTCGCCGCGGCGAGCACCCCGCCGCCCAGCACCGCCACGCCCGACAGGGCCGCCGCCACCGCGAAGCCGTACGCCCCGGCCAGCCACTCCACGGCCGCCGCGACGAGCACGGCCACGGCGACCGTGCACATCACCGGCACCACGCGGCACACCTCGACCGCGGCGCGGGCGAACCTCAGCCTCGGCGGCGGGTCGTAGGTACGGCTCCGATCGCCCTCCTCGGCGGACCTGCGCAGTTCCACCGGAGGCATCCCCAGGTACGACGAGCCCGCCTTGGCCTTCTTCGGCGTCGCGGACAGCACCGCGACCAGCCCGTCCTTGGGCACCTTGCGCCCCGGCGCGGTCATCCCCGAGTTGCCGAGGAACGCGCGCTTGCCGATCCGCACGTGGCCGACCCGCAGCCGCCCGCCCTCCAGCTCGTACGGCGCGACCATCGTGTCGTCGGCGAGGAAGGCGCCGTCGCCGACCGAGGTCATCGACGGCAGGGCCAGCACCGTCGACAGCTCCACGTCACGGCCGACCTTCATGCCCAGGGCGCGCAGCCAGGCGGGGGTGACCATGCTCGCGTACAGCGGGAACAGCCAGACCCGCGCCATCGACATGAGCAGGCCCGTCGCCCACGCCTGCCAGGCCTGGCGGCTGTGCACCGGGTGCTGCCCGGCGTGCAGGCCGACCGAGAGCAGCCGCACCGAGGCCACGGTGAGCAGGGCGAGGGTGGCCGCCGAGGCGAGGGTGGCGAGCGGCACCCCGTACAGGACGGAGAGCAGGGAGGGGGCGCCGTCGCGCAGCAGGATGGCGAGGCCCGGCAGTGCGGCGATCACCGGGAAGAGGCTCAGAACCAGCGCGGACAGCCCGTACGCCGTCGCCCAGGGCCACGAGCGCGGCGGGCGGTCGACGGCCGCGGGCCGGGCCTTGCCCGTCCGGCTCGCGGGCACACCCGCCCAGCGCTCCCCGGAGGGCACCGAGCCCGCCACCGCTGAGCCGGGCGCCACCTGGGCGTTCTTGCCGATCTTCGTGCCGGGGAACAGGGTGGTGCGGGCGCCGACCGTGGCGGAGGCCCCGATCTTGATCTCGCCGACACGCACCTGGTCGCCGTCGATCCAGTAGCCGTTGAGGTCGACCTCGGGCTCGACGGCCGCGTACCTGCCCAGCTTGAGCATCCCGGTGATCGGCGGCATCGAGTGCAGGTCCACGTCGTCGCCGACCTGGGCGCCGAGCGCCCGCGCGTAGTGGGTGAGCCACGGGGCGGTGGAGACCTCGCCCACGCCGAGCCGCTCGGAGAGCCGCTCGGCGAACCACAGCCGCAGATGCGTGCCGCCGCCCCTGGGGTACGTGCCGGGCTCAAGGCCGCGCAGCAGCAGCCTGGCGCCGCCCGCGGCCAGCGCGATCCGTCCGGCGGGGCTGACGAACAGCAGCGCGCCGGCGAGCACCCACCACCACGAGACGGCAGGAGCCCAGGGAGATCCGGCCAGGTTGTTCAGCGCGGCGAGCGCCACCACCCAGCGCAGCGCGCCGACGCTGAGCAGCGGCACGGTGAGCGCCGCCTGCGCGATCGCGGCGCGGCGCGGCATCGGCGTGACGATCCGGTCGGTGGTCACGATCTCCGGCGCGTCGAGCGCCGACAGGTGCCTGCCGAGCCCGGCCAGCGTCGGGTGGTCGTAGACGTCGCCGACGGTGACCGCCGGGTAGCGGGTCCGCAGGGTCGAGACCAGCCGCGCCGCCGCGAGGCTGGTGCCGCCCTCGGCGAAGAAGTCGCCCTCGACGCCGCCCAGGATGTCCGTCCAGCACTCGGTCACCCACGGGTCGACGTCAGGCACGCCGGAGTCCGGCGTCTCCGCCGTCCCCGGCCTGCCGGGCAGCGGCCAGGGCAGGGCGTCCCTGTCGATCTTCCCGGAGGTGCGCGTCGGGAGCTCGTCCACGATGGCGATCCTGGGGACGAGCGCGGCGGGCAGGGAGTGGCGGAGGCGGTCTCCGGCGTCCCGCCGGTCGAACTCCTCGCCGGGCACGACGTAGCCGATGAGCAACTGGTGTCCGCCGCCGGTCGTGCGGACCGCCGAGGCCGCCCCGGCGACCCCGGGTAGCGCCTGCAGCGCCGCGTCCACCTCGCCCAGCTCGATCCTGCGCCCGCCGAGCTTGATCTGCTCGTCGGCCCGCCCGACGAAGATGAGCCCTTCCGGCTCCGCCCTCACCAGGTCGCCGCTGCGATAGGCGCGCTTCCAGCCGAGCGAGGTGAGCGGCGCGTACTTCTCCGCGTCCTTGACCGGATCCAGGTATCTGGCGAGCCCGACTCCGCCGATGACCAGTTCGCCGGTCTCTCCCATGGCCACCGGCTCGCCGTCCTTGCCGACGACGGCGAGGTCCCAGCCCGTCAGCGGCAACCCGATCCGCACCGGGCCCTCCCCGGTGAGCGGCGCCGCGCACGCCACCACCGTCGCCTCGGTCGGACCGTAGGTGTTCCACACCTCGCGCCCCGGCACGGCCAGCCGTTCGGCCAGCTCCGGGGGACACGCCTCGCCACCGAAGATCAGCAGTCGTACGTCGTCGAGCGTCTCGACGGGCCAGAGCGCCGCCAGCGTCGGTACGGTCGACACCACCGTGATGCCCATGTCCAGCAGCCACGGCCCCAGGTCCATGCCGGTGCGCACCAGCGCGCGCGGCGCCGCCACCAGGCAACCCCCGTGACGCCAGGCGAGCCACATCTCCTCGCAGGAGGCGTCGAACGCCACCGACAGCCCCGCCAGCACCCGGTCACCGGGGCCGATCGGCTCTTTCACGAGAAACAGCCGCGCCTCGGCGTCCACGAACGCGGCGGCGCTGCGGTGGGTCACCGCCACCCCCTTGGGCCTGCCGGTGGAGCCGGAGGTGAAGATGATCCACGCGTCGTCCTCGGGGCCGGGGCGCTCGCCGACCCGCCTTCGCTCCTCGCCCGCTCTCCCGCCCGTCGCGTCTGCACCGCGCCCGTGGTACGGGCCCCCGCCGTGCAGCTCGGCCGCGTAGTCGAGCTCGGAGCCGCCGGTGCGCCGGGGCTCAGGCGCGAGGTGCTCGGGGCCGTGAAGGTGGTGAATCTCACATTCGACACCCTGCTCGGCGGAGGGTTCACCGGAGAGCTCACCGAGGTGCCCGACGCGGCCGGCCGCGGCGTCACCAGAGGAGGCGTCCAGGTGCTCGTACGGGTCGCCGTAGGGGGATATCTTCCCGCCGTCGCCGATGACGGCGCGGACCCCCGCCTCGCCGAAGACCAGGTCGGCCCGCTCGTCGGGGTCGTCGGCGTCCACCGGCACATAGGCGGCCCCGGCGGTGAGCACGGCGACGATCGCGACGTACAGGCCGACGGTGCCCGAGGGAATCCGCACCCCGACCCGGTCCCCGCGCCCGATCCCGGCCGCCCGCATCTCCAGGGCCATCCGGTTCGCCTCGGCCCGCAGCCCGGTGTAGTCGAGACGGGTCTTACCGTCGTCCAGGGCGAGCGCGTGGGGGTGCCGTCGCGTGGTCTGGTCGAGGATGTCCAGCAACGTCCTGACCTGCGGCGCGGCCCCTCCGGGCAGGAGCGCTCGCGACGGCATGCCGGTGCCGACCGGTAACGGAATCACTGGCTTCCCCCATGTGTACGCGCCCTGTGGGCCCGGGACAGCCTACGTGCACGGGGTTAACGCATTTCCTCCGTGGGGCCGTACCTCACATGAACCTTCCCTTTCGGGCACATTTCACCCAGATGGCCGCGAGGCCTGAGTGATCACCGTACGTCGGGGGCGGCCCGCGTCGTCACGGGCAGGAGGGCAGCCATCCCTTGGCCGCGGCGAGGCACCCCGCCTGGAACCGGCTGCGAGCCCCGAGCCGTTCCATCAGTTCGGCGGTGACGCGCCGCAGGGTGCGCACCGAGACGTCGAGCCTGCGGGCCACCGCCTCGTCGGTCAACCCCGTCGAGAGCAGGCGGAGCACCTCGCGTTCCTGGTCGCTGAGGCCCTTCTCGTCGCGCATGCGCTCCTCGCCCAGAGGGCCGGCGGTCCCCCAGGTCTGCTCGAACAGGGAGACCAGGGCGGCGACGACGCCCGCCCCGCGCAGCAGAACCGCTCCGACGCTGCTGTCGGCCGGGTCCGTAGGCAGCAGGGCCGTTCGGCGGTCGAAGATGAGCATGCGAAGCGGGAGTCCGGGGGTGGTGCGGACCTGGCCGCCTTTACCGGTGAGCCAGGCCGCGTATCCGGTGGTCGCCTGGTCGTTGCGGACACTGTCGGGGTAGATGATGCGGATCGTCACGCCACGGTCGAGCAGGGTCTCGTCCAGCGGGCGGCTCGCCAGGATGTTCTCCGGCGTCTGGGCGCTCTTGGGTTCGAACCCGAGTAGTTCCTGCCGGCACCCGTCGACCAGCTCCTCGATCCTGCCGCGGATCGTGTCGATGCCGACGAGCGCCTCGGAGTCGCCGTCCGAGCGCGCCGGGTGGTGGTCGCCGTAGGCGGCGATCATCTGGGCGACGGCCGTCCGGCTCCGCTCGATCTCCTGCTGCTTGGCCAGCAGCGCGGCCTCCTCCCTGGCCAGCAGCGCGGAGAGTCCCACCTCCGGGCGGACCAGGCGCAGCACGTCCGGCTCCTCCCAGGAGGGGCGCAGGAGTGACAACTTGGCCAGTTCGTCCAGGGTGGCGCGGATCCGGTGGACCGGCCATCCCAGCTCCAGGCTCAGCTCGGTCACCCCGAAGGAGGGGTTCTCCAGAATGGTGCGGTAGACGGTTTCCTCGGCGGACCCGATGCCAAGCAGCATGAGCACGACTCCTCCACGGTTCGAGCATGACCGAGACACGATCCGGTGGGCGGGACCCACGACGATCACAGCTTGAAAAGTAGCCGGGCGCAGTGATGACCGGGTTACGCGATCGCCCCCGCCCCCGCCGGGGCGTGCCGGTCCGCTGGGATCCTTCTTCGGACGCGGGGTGTGGCGGGGTGTCCTCCGAGGGCCTTCCGGGGTGGGCGCGAGGCCTGCGGGGACGCTGTCCGGGGGTCCTGCCGGGGTGGGACGCGGGGTGTGGCGGGACGTCGTCCGGGGGTCCTGCCGGGGTGGGACGCGGGGTCTGCGGGGGCGTCGTGCGGGGCCGCCGGCATCGGGCCGCGGGAGCGGGGCGCGCTGGCATGATGCTGCCACGCCATGGACCTGACAGGGGAAATACCTGGTGGATTCGCCGCGCGCGAACCACGGTCGATTCATGTATCTCATCAACGCGCGCCTGCGTGCCCCCCAGATCGAAGGCCACCTGGCCCCGGACGGTGGGTGGATGCCCGCGCGTGAGCTCCGCCACCTTCTTCTGGTGCTGGCGGAGTCCGCCGACGGGATAGAGCACATCTACAGCGAGCAGCATCCCGCCGGAATCCATCTCGGTCTCTTCATCCGCAGGCCCACCCTCGACGAGGCCGAGAGCGCCGCGGCCCGACTGTGTCTGCGTGCTCTCCGCAGCGTGCCCGAACTCTCCGGGTGGTCGCTGGTGGCCTGCGGCACCGACCTCGACCTCGCACTCGGGCGTCTTGAGTCCTTCGACGAGGAGGCCTGTCAGCGTCCTGCCATTGCAGCGCGCTGACAGGCTCCAGGGCTTCCGCAAGCAACCACGATCGCTCAAGAATCAAAGTGTCAGAACGAAGCGGGAAATATCCGGAAACGTAATTCGGAGATCACCCGTGAAACAGAAAAAGGGCGCCGAGAATCGCCGGTCGAAAGGAAAGAAGAACAATGAGCACCACGGTCAGTCGCATCGCCCCCGCACTCGGCGCCCGTTCTCTCACCGCCCTTCTCGTCGCCGCGGCCGTGCCCGGGATGAGGGCCGGCCTCACGGCCACCGCGGCCCGCACCCCGGCGGGCGGCGCCGGCTGGCAGTGAGCCGACCAGGAGAAACCCAGAAAACCATTCGTCACGGGCACCGAGCCCGAGAAGTCGTCCGGGAGGCGACCATCGTGAAGCACCAGGAAGTCGAGTTACTCGCTCTCGGCGCAGGGCCGTCCAACCTCGCCCTCGCCGTGGCCCTCGAAGAGCTCGCTCCGGAACTGGCCACAAGAACGCTGATCATAGAACAGCACGAGAACGTGGTCTGGCATCGGGGAATGCTGCTGCCCTGGGCCCAGAGCCAGGTCTCCTTTCTCAAGGACCTGGTCACGTTGAGAAACCCGCAGAGCAGATTCTCCTTCGTGAACCACCTGCACTCCGTGGGAAGGCTCAGTGAATTCGTCAACCTGGGCAGTTTCACCCCGTACAGAACGGAGATCTCTAACTACCTGCTCTGGGTGGCGGAGTCGCTCGCTCAGGTGCGCATCGAGTACGGCCGGCGCTGCGTGGCGGTCGAGCCGGTCATGGCCGAGGACGGCGGCGTCGAACGGTGGATCGTCCGGCTCGCCGACGGCTCGACCATCGGCTGCCGCACCCTGGTGGTCGGCGCGGGCCGTGACGCCCACATCCCCGAGGTGTTCGACGAGCTCCCCCGCGAACGGATCATCCACAGCACCGAGTACAGCCAGGTGATCGCCGAGATCGACCACGACGCCCCGCACCGGGTCGCGGTCATCGGCGGCGCGCAGAGCGCGGCCGAGATGCTGTGGTCCACCCACCAGAGCATGCCCAACGCCCAGTGCACGATGATCATGCGCTCCATCGGCCTCACCGGCTACGAGAGCAGCAAGTTCACCAACGAGCTCTTCTACGCCTCCTTCGTCGACGAGTTCCACCGGTCGCGTCCCGAGGCGCGACGCCAGCTCCTCGGCGAGATGCACCGTACCAACTACGCCGGGCTGTCGCCGGGCCTGCTCGAAAACCTCTACCGGCAGATCTACCTGGAGCGCCTCGCCGGACAGGAGAGGATCCGGATGATCACGATGGCCGAGATCGCCCGGGCCAGGATCGAGGGCGACGAGATCGTCCTCACCCTCCGGGACAGGAAGAGCGGCGACCACGACGAGCTGACCTGCGACGTCCTGCTGCTCGGCACCGGCTTCGACCGCCGGATGCCCACGCTGATCCGCGACCTCGCCACCAAGGCCGGCCTCGGCGAGATCGGCGTCGACCGCTTCTACAAGCTGTCGCTGCCCACCGGCTCGGGCGCCGCCTGCTACCTGCAGGGCGTGAACGAGGACACGCACGGCATCGCCGACTCCCTGCTCAGCACGCTGGCCAACCGGGCGGAGGAGATCGTCTACGACATCCAGGGCAACAACGCCGCCGCCGAGCT
Organism: Streptosporangium sp. NPDC006930; assembly: GCF_040635605.1. NCBI lineage: Bacteria > Bacillati > Actinomycetota > Actinomycetes > Streptosporangiales > Streptosporangiaceae > Streptosporangium > Streptosporangium sp. NPDC006930. Next base: position 88,442 of record NZ_JBEYID010000004.1, read on the forward strand.
CCTCACGCCGTTCGCCCTCCCGATCGCCTCCTGACCCCTGCCGAGCCTCTCAGAAACCTTCGAGGAGAACCCCCGTGGACCTCCGTACCTTTGACCCCGCCCACCTGCGCCAGGACAACGGGCTGCTCGCCAAGCGGCTGCTGCCCTGGGAGACGCTGAACGCCCCCTTCGAGGGCGCCTGGTGCGTCATCGAACCGGGAACCGCCTCGACCCGGCACGCCCACCACGAGTACGAGATCTTCATCGCCGTCTCCGGCGAGGCGGTTCTGGAGAGCGAGGGCGAGAGCACCCCCTTCTCCGCCGGAGACGTCGTCTACTTCCCGCCCGGCACCGACCACCGGGTCGTCAACGACGGCACCGCCAGCTTCGAGATGTACGGCATCTGGTGGGACCACGACATGACCCGCACGTTCGAGAACCGCCACCAGGAGGAGAGATGACGGAGACGATCGTCATCGCCGCGACGCCGACGCCGAACGGTGACCTGCACGTCGGTCACATGGCGGGTCCCTACGTCGCCGGAGACGTCTACGCCCGCTACCTGCGGGCCGACGGCCGCGAGGTCAACTACAACACCTGCACCGACGACAGCCAGTCGTACATGATCTCGACCGCCCACAAGCACGGCACCACGCCGGCCGAGCTGTGCGCGACGTCCACCGCCCGCATCCAGCGGTCGGTCGAGGCGATGGGCATCTCGCTGGCCCCGATGCCGCCCATCGACGACGTCTACCGGCGTACCGTGCTCGACTTCGTCACCGCCCTGCACGAGCAGGGCCGGTTCGAGACGCGGACCGTGCGCATGCCGTACGCGGAGAACGCGGGAACCTACCTGTTCGACGGGCTGGTCAAGGGCGAGTGCCCGGCCTGCCTGACCGAGAGCTGCGGCGGGTCGTGCGAGGGCTGCGGCCACCCCAACCACTTCGACGACCTGGGCGACCCGCGCTCGGTCCTCGACCCCGCAGACCCGGTGACCTCGCGGGAGGTCACCGTCCTGGTCCTGCCCATCGAGAACTACCGAAAGGAGCTCACCGCCTACTACGCCGCCCGGGAGAGCACCTGGCGGGGACACAGCAAGCAGCTCATCCGCGAGATCCTGGCCAGGCCGCTTCCCGAGATCCCGATCACGGTGCCCTCGCCGGGCTGGGGGATCGACGCCCCCTTCGCCGAGACGCCCGGCCAGATCCTCTACCCGTGGGTCGAGGCGATGCCCGCCTCGATCTACAGCACCTGGAAGGCGGCCGGCGAGCCGGAGGGCCCCGTCGACCAGGCCTGGCGCGCCGAGAGCGGCAACAGCCTCGTCTACTTCCACGGATTCGACAACGTCTACTTCTGGGGCATGGTCGACCTGGTCATGCTGCTCGCCCACGGCGACCGCTACATCACCCCCGACACCAACATCTGCAACGAGTTCTATGAGCTGGAGAACGAGAAGTTCTCCACCAGCCGCAACCACCTCATCCGCGGCGCCGACCTGGTCGCCGAGGTGCCACGCGACCTCGTCCGGTTCTATCTCGCCCTGACCTGCCCCGAGGACCAGCGGGCCAACTTCACCAGGGAGGGGCTCGACAAGGTCACCTCCCGCAGGCTGCGCGAGCCGTGGAACGCGCTCGCCGACCGCCTCGACGCCCTCGTCACCGACCCGGGGGAGGAGCTGAAGGTCACCGACGCCGGACGCCGCCGGGCCACGGTGGTCGTCGAGAGGTTCCGGCTCTGCTACGACCTCACCTCGTTCAGCCTCACCCGGGCGGCGGACAACATCGTCACCCAGCTCGCGAGGCTGCTGACCGCCGAGCGCGACGAGCCCGGCGACCTCCTGATGGAGGTGCGCGCCTTCCTCTCCTGCGCCGCCCCCATCCTCATCGACGTCGCGGCCGAGGCCGAGGCGGCCGGTGTCGAGCTCACCCTCGACACCTCCGCGGAGACGATCGACGCCTTCACGCTACCGCGACTGCCCGGGAGCCCCCGATGAAACTCCTCGCCATGGAAGCACGCCAGAACGCCACCTACTACCACTCCCGCTACCAGCAGGTTCAGGACTACGGCGCGGAACTCTACGTCCTCAACGGCATCGGCACCCCGGACTTCTGGCCGGAGGACCGCTACCGCGTCGTGGGCTCCCAGAACATCGACGACCTCATCACCGAGGCCAAGGAGTGGCACGAGCAGGAGCGCTTCGACGGGATCATCACCTTCTCGGAGTCGGCCGTGACCACGGTCGCGGCCGTCGCCGAGGCGCTCGGACTGCCGAGCGTGGGCGTCGAGGCGGCCAGGACCAGCCGCAACAAGCTGCTGATGCGCGAGGCGCACCGCAAATACGACGCTCCGCACCCCGGCTTCCGCTTCGTCACCGACCTGGAGGCCGCGCTCGGCGCGGCCGGCGACTTCGGCTACCCGGTCATCCTCAAGCCCACCCTCGGCGCCGCGAGCAACTTCGTGTTCAAGGTCGACGATGCCGAGGAGATGGCGGAGCTGTTCCCGCAGGCGCTGGAGGGCATCGAGGGGATGTCGTGGTTCGAGATGGAGGCGCACGGCCTCGACCTCGGCCCGCACGGCCTGCTCGTCGAGGCGTTCCTCGACGGCGACGAGTTCCTCATCGAGGCCGTGGCCTGGGACGGCGAGGTCTACCTCGGCTCCATCGTGGACCGCATCACCGTCGAGGGGGGCACCTTCGACGACGACGTGCACCACGGGCCGACCGCCCTCACCCCCGAGCAGGTGAACGCGGTCCACCGCGTGGTCAGGGCCGGCGCGCACTCCCAGGGGCTGCGCCGCAGCGTGTTGCACGCCGAGGTGCGCTTCCACCAGGGCGAGCCGTACCTGCTGGAGATCGCGATCAGGCCCGGTGGCGGCGGGCTGGACCTCATCGCCGGGATCACCGCCGCGCACAACCCGATCCGCGCCGTGATGGACGTGGCCCGCGGTGCCGCGCCGAGGGTGCGCCACTACCGGCCGACCGGCGTCCACATCACCGCGATGTGCCTGATGTGCGACGCGGGCAAGATCGCCGCGATCGACGTGCCCGCCGAGGTCTCCGAGTCCGAGCGGGTCTTCTTCCTCAAGATCACCGCCAAGCCCGGGGACGTCGTCCGGCGCCCGCCGGAGGGCAACAGCATCCTCGGCTTCCTGGGCACCACCGGCACCTCCCTGGAGGACGCCAGGGAGACGATGCTCGACTACGCCTCCAAGATCAACGTCACGTTCGTCCGGGACGGAGAACTGTCATGACGCAGCTGGCCGAGGAGGCGCCACAGCGGACCCTGAGGGTCGCCCGCACCCGCCGCTACCTGATGTGCCCTCCCACCCACTTCGATGTCGTCTACTCCATCAACCCCTGGATGAACCCCGGCAAACCGGTCGACGGCGCGCTGGCGAGGCTCCAGTGGGACGGCCTGCTGCGCGCCTTCCGCGCCCTGGGACACCAGGTGGAGTTCATCGAACCGCTGCCCGGCAACCCCGACATGGTCTTCGCCGCCAACGGCGCGACGGTCATCAACGGCAAGGTGCTGTCGGCCAGGTTCCGCCACGAGGAGCGGGCCGCCGAGGGGCCCGCCTACCTGGAGTGGTTCCGCGCCCGCGGCTACCAGACCCGCGAGGCCGTCTTCGTCAACGAGGGCGAGGGCGACTACCTGCACGCGGGAAGGTACCTGCTGGCCGGCACCGGCTTTCGCACCGACATCCGCTCGCACCGCGAGGCGGAGAGGTTCTTCGGGATGCCCGTGGCGGGGCTGAGGCTGGTCGACCCGCGCTTCTACCACCTCGACACCGCGCTCGCGGTGCTCGACCGCGACCAGATCATGTACTACCCGGGGGCCTTCTCCAGGGAGAGCCAGGGCGTGCTGCGCGTCCTGTACCCCGACGCGATCATCGCCAACGAGGCCGACGCCGAGGTGTTCGGGCTGAACGCCGTCTCCGACGGCCGCCACGTCCTGCTGCCGCCCGCGGCCACCCATCTGATGGGCGAGCTGCGCGAGCGCGGCTACGAGCCCATCGGCGTCGAGCTCTCCGAGCTGCTGAAGTCCGGGGGCAGCGCCAAGTGCTGCACCCTCGAACTCCGGGCGGCCCGCTCATGATCGACTACAACGGACGCCGCTTCACCACCGGCGGCGTCCCGGCGGGGGAGGAGCACCCGATCGCCCTGTACCGCCAGGACGGCGACCTGCTGTGGGGCGAGTTCTCCGGCGGCCACGCCCGCCGGGGGACCCTCACCGGGCTCTGCGCCTCCGACGGCACCCTCGACTTCGCCTACACCATGGTCCTCGACACCGGCGCCGTCGTGTCGGGCCACTGCCGCAGCACCCCCGAACTCCTCCCCGACGGCCGCGTTCTGCTCCACGAGACGTGGGAGCGCTACGGAGCCCACGCGAGCAGCGGTGTCTCCCTGCTCGAAGAGATCGATCCCGAGACCTTTGCCCTGCCCCACCAGAGGACTGAGAGCTGATCATGACCCTGAACACCATTGCCCGTCCGAACGTTGAGCGGCCCGTCAAGGGCGGCACGGTGACCTGGGCCTGCGCCCCCGGATTCCCTCCCTCGATCATCTTCCCCTTCACCCCGCCCGAGCGCTTCGGCACCCGCAACCTGCTCGAGTTCCAGATCCTGATGTACCGGCCGCTCTACTTCTTCGGCACCCACGGCACCCCCGAGGTCGACTACGACCTCAGCATCGGCGAGCCCCCGCAGTGGAGCGAGGACGGCCTCACCGTCACCGTCACCGTCAAGCCCTGGAAATGGTCCAACGGCGAGACGATCTGCGCGGACAACGTGCTGTTCTGGGTGAACATGATGGCGGTCAAGGGCGAGCGCTACGGCGAGTACGTGCCGGGCTGCTTCCCCGACAACCTCGTCTCCTACGGCAAGCTCGCCGAGGACAAGGTCTACTTCACCTTCGACAAGGTCTACTCCAAGCGCTGGGTGCTGATGAACCAGCTCAGCACCATCACCCCGATGCCCAAGGCCTGGGACCGCACCGCCGACGGGCCCTCCGACGCCTCGTACAGCCTGGAGAACGTCGCCGCGGTCTACGACTTCCTGATGGGCGAGAACGGCGGCGTCATCGAGGAGGACAACTCCGACCGGGTGCACTGGGCGACGAGCCCGGTGTGGAGCGTGGTCAGCGGCCCGTGGCGGCTGAAGAGCTACACCATGGAGGGCGTCGTCACCTTCGTCCCCAACGAGCACTACTCCGGGCCGAACAAGCCGCACCTGGACGAGTTCCGGCAGCTCCCCTTCATGTCCGACGGGGAGGAGTACCAGAAGCTGCTGGAGGGACCGGACGGGCCGGACGGCATCCAGGTCGGCTACCTCCCGCTGAGCTTCAGCACCGAGCCGACCGACGACCCCACCAAGGGCGGCCCCAACCCGCTGGGTGAGAACTACACGCTGGTCCCGCAGGCGGCCTTCTGCATCCGCTACATCCCGCTCAACTACAACAACCCGACCGTCGCGGGGAAGATGCTCGCCCAGACCTACATCAGGCAGGCGATGCAGCACGCGCTCGACCAGGACCGGGCGGCCCGCGACATCTACCACGGCTACGCCTACCGGCAGGACGGGCCGGTGCCCCGCTACCCGGTGAGCGACCTGGTCTCGCCCACCCTGCAGGGCGCGCCGATCCTGCCCTTCGACGCGGAGCGGGCCCGCGAGCTGCTGGAGGCGAACGGCTGGGACACCAGCACGACGCCGGCCGTCTGCGTCAACCCCGGCACCGGCCCCGGCCAGGCCGGGGAGGGCATCCCGGGCGGGACCAAGCTCAGCTTCTCGCTCAGGTACGCCGAGGGCCGTCCCGCCCTCACCCGGCTGATGGAGCAGTTCCGTGACGACGCGGTCGCGGCCGGCATCGAGCTGCGGCTGCAGGAGGTCTACGGCTCGGTCCTGGTCGCCGAGGACGCCCCCTGCGTCGTCGGGCCCGACAGTCCCTGCCTGTGGGAGCTGAGCACCTGGGGCGGCGGCTGGGTCTACCACTACCCGAGCGGCGAGATCCTCTTCCGGACCGACGCCGGCGGCAACTTCGGCCACTACACCGACCCGAAGGCCGACGAGCTCATCGACCGCACCCTGACCAGCGACGACCCCGCCGCGCTCTACGAGTACCAGGACTACATCGCCGAGCAGGTCCCCGTCATCTTCATCCCCAACTTCTCGCTGCGGCTGTTCGAGGTGGCCAACAACCTCCGCGGCTTCGAGCCGATCAACCCCTTCGGGATGATCAGCCCGGAGAACTGGTACTACGTCGAGAACGGTGACTGATCCCCATGCCGATCCCCGTGCCGGTCGCCATGGCTCCCGTCGCCGTCATCCCCGCCGAGAACCTCATGATCCTCCTGCTGCAGCTCGGGCTGCTCCTGGGGCTGGCCACCGTCCTGGGCCGTCTCTCCGTCCGGCTGGGCCTGCCCGCCCTGCTCGGTGAGCTCAGCGCGGGAATCCTGATCGGGCCCTCGCTGCTCGCCAACGTCGCCCCCGAGTTCTCCGCCTGGCTGCTGCCCACCGACCCGGCCAGATTCCACATGATCGACGCGGTCGGTCAGGTCGGCGTCCTGCTGCTGGTGGGCCTGACGGGCATGCACCTCGACCTGGGCTTCATTCGCCGCCAGGGGAAGACCGCCGCCGTGATCAGCGGTGCGGGACTGACCGTACCGCTCGTCCTCGGCGTCGGGATCGGGTTCCTCGCCCCCGCCGAGATGATCGCCGAAGGCGTCGACCACACCGTCTTCGCCCTCTTCCTCGGCGTCGCGCTCTGCGTCAGCGCCATCCCCGTCATCGCCAAGGTACTGATGGAGATGCGCCTGCTGCACCGCGACATCGGCCAGCTCATCCTGAGCAGCGCCGTCATCGACGACGTGGTCGGCTGGCTCCTGCTCTCGGTGGTCTCCGCGCTCGCCACCGCCGGGGCGCGCACCGGGCAGGCCGCGCTCACCGCGATCGCGCTGCTCGTCGGGCTCGTGACCGTGTCGGTCCTGCTCGGCCGCAGGGTGGTCGCCAAGGTGCTGCGCCTCGCAGACAGGGGCGGGAGCGTCACCACGATCGCCGCGGTGACGATCATGATCCTGCTCTCGGCCGCGGCCACCCAGGCGATGGGGTTCGAGGCCATCCTCGGCGCCTTCGTCTGCGGCGCGCTCGTCGGCTCCTCTCCTGACCTGAAGGTCGCCAGGCTGGCCCCCCTGCAGACGCTCGTCGCCGCGGTGCTCGCGCCCATCTTCTTCGCGACGGCGGGCCTGCGGATGGACCTGACGGAACTGGCCAACCCGCCCGTACTGGTGGCCGGGATCGTGGTGCTCACCGTCGCCATCGCGGCCAAGTTCGGCGGCGCCTACCTCGGGGCGCGCATCGCCCGCAGGACCCGCTGGGAGGCCCTCGCGCTCGGCGCGGGCCTGAACTCCCGCGGCGTGATCGAAGTGATCATCGCGATGGTGGGCCTCCGCCTGGGCGTGCTCACCACCGCGTCCTACACGGTCATCGTCCTGGTCGCGGTCGTGACCTCGATGATGGCGCCGCCCCTGCTGCGCTTCGCGGCGGCGAGGATCGCCCCCACCGAGGACGAGGCCGTCCGCGAGGAGTTCTTCGACACCCTGCAGGGCACCGACGGCGCCGACGGTACCGACAGACAGCTCGTGACCACCGCCAAGGAGGCGTGACATGATCACCGACACCAGGCCGCTGCTCCTCGTGGTCGCGACGGGAATGCGGCACTACCGCGAGTACCTGCTGCGCTCCATCGCCACCGAGTACCGCGTCCACCTCATGATGACCGCCGAGCCCGGCTGGGAGCGGGAGTACGTCACCGGCTGGACCGTCGTCGCCGACCTGGCCGACGGCCCCGCGCTGGCGGCCGCCGCGCTGGAACTCGCCGCCCACGAGCCCGTGCACGGGGTGCTCTGCTGGGACGAGGCGACGATCCTGGCCGCCTCGCACGTCTCGGAGGCCCTCGGCCTGCCGGGCGGCGACCCCGAGATGGTGCGCCGCTGCCGCGACAAGCACCTCACCCGCGTCGCGCTCGACGCGCTCGGCGTCCCGCAGCCCAGGTCGCTCGCGGTCTCCACACTCGACGAGGCCCTGCGCGCCGCCGAGACGGTCGGTTATCCGGCCATCCTCAAGCCGCGCGGCCTCGGCGGCAGCCTGGGCGTCATCAAGGTGGAGGACCCCGAGGAACTGGCGGAGCGGTTCGCCTTCGTCCACGACCTGAGGGTCCCCGGTGGCGCGACGTTCGAGATCCCCGTCCTGGTCGAGGAGTTCGCGGACGGACCCGAGGTCAGCGTCGACGCCGTCGTCCAGAACGGCGTGGTGACCCCGCTCTTCCTCGGCAGGAAGGTCCTCGGCTACGAGCCCTACTGCGAGGAGGTGGGCCACTTCGTCGACGCCCAGGACGAGCTCCTGCAGGACCCCGAGTTCTGCCGCGTCCTGCAGGACACGCACACCGCGCTCGGGTTCACCGACGGCTTCACCCACACCGAGGTCAAGCTCTCCTCCAGGGGACTGCGCGTCATCGAGGTGAACGCGCGCCTGGGCGGGGACATGATCCCCTACCTCGGCATGATCACCACCGGGATCGACCCCGGCCTCGCCGCCGCGGCGGTGGCCTGTGGCCGTACCCCCGACATCGCCCCCGAGCGCAAGCTCGTCGGCGGCGTGCGCTTCTTCTACGTCGCCGAGGACGACACCACGATCGAGTCGATCGAGTTCGACGAGGCCGGCCTGCCCGCGGAGATCGACCGGGCGGTCCCGGTGGTCGCCGCGGGCGCGACCGTCTCACCACCGCCCAAGGGCACCCTGTGGGGGCGTATCGCCTACGCCACCGCGCTATCCCCGACCGTCGACGAGTGCCGGGCCGCGCTGGACGCAGCCGAGGCACACCTGAAGGTGAAGGCAGCCGCATGACCGCCGTTATCGAGAACGAGAACGACCTGTCCGGGACACCCCCGCGCAAGCAGGACGACGGGGTTTTCGTCACCCTGCGAGAGGCCCCGCGCGCCGTCAAGGCACTGCTCTTCGGCGGCTTCATCAGCAGGCTGGCCGCGTTCATCCAGATCTACCTGGTGCTGTTCCTGACCGACCGGGGCTTCTCCGCCACCCAGGCGGGGCTCGCGCTGGGCGTGTACGGTGCCGGCGCGGTGGTGGGCTCGCTGGCCGGAGGCTCGCTCTCCGACCGGCTCGGCGCCCGGGCGGTCACCCTGATCAGCATGGGCGGCTCGGCCCTGCTGATCGTGTCCATCCTCTACGCCCCGACCTACGCCCTGCTTCTGGCCGCCGTCTTCATGGTCAGCACGGTCGGCCAGTTCTACCGGCCCGCGGCCCAGACGATGCTCACCGAGCTCACCCCGAGACACCGGGTCGTGATGATCACGGCGATGTACCGGCTCGGGCTGAACCTCGGTATGACCGCCGCCCCGCTCATCGGCGCCGCGCTGCTCGCCGTCTCCTACAACGCGCTCTTCTGGGGAGAGGCCGCCGCGGCACTGATCTTCGGCGGCATCGTGATGTTCGCGCTGCCCCGGCGCGCGCCGAAGGCCGTGCGTGCCGCGGCCAAGCTGGCGGAGGCGGAGGCCGCGAAGGCGGCGCCCGCCGAGGGCCGTTCCGGCTATCTCGCGGTCTTCGCCGACTGGCGCTACAGCGTCTACCTGCTCGCGATGCTGCTCACCTCCATCGTCTACTGCCAGTACACGGCCACCCTCCCGCTGGACATCTCCGCGGCCGGCCTCAGCCTGTGGTGGTACGGCGCGGCCGTCTCGCTGAACGGCCTGATCGTCATCACCTGCGAGCTGGCGATGACGAAGGTCGTGCAGAAGTGGCCGATCCGGCTGACCGCGCTGCTCGGCCTCGGTCTCGTCTCGGTCGGCTACGCCATCTACGCGATCTCCCCGCTCCCGATCTGGTTCATGCTCGGCACCCTGGTCTGGACGCTCTCGGAGATCATCGGTGGACCCACCACGTTCGCCTACCCCGCCCTGGCCGGCCCCGAGCGGCTCCGCGGACGCTACATCGGCGCCATGCAGAGCGTCTTCGGGCTCGGTACCGCGATCGGGCCGGTGATCGGCACCCTGGTGTGGTTCCAGGTGGGGCGCTCGGTGTGGCTGTGGGCCGCCCTGCTCTCCGCGATCGCGACCGTGGCGGGCCTGATCGGCATGCGGGACCCGAACAAGGCCGACGAGTCGCGCACCGCGACCGCCTCGGCGACATGAACGGAGGAGTTACATGATCAGAATCGCCGTCGTGGGCGGTGGGATCGCCGGGGCGATGCTCGCCTGGCGCCTGTGCGAGGTCGTCAGGGGCAGCTCCGTCCACCTCTACACCGGAGAACCGCACAGGAGGGCCGACGCCAGCGCCGCCTCCGGGGGCCTGACCAGGGCCTTCGAGCCCGACCCCGCCCTGTGCCTGGAGGCCGCCGACAGTCTGGCCGAGCTCCACTCGAACCGGGAGCTGCGGGAATGGGCCTCCTACCGGGAGACCGGCTCGGTGTACCTGCTGCCCGGCCTCGGGCCGGGCACCGAGGGCCTGGTGGAGCTGGTACGCAGCCGCCTGCCCGGTTCGATCTCCCTGGTCAGCGGTGAGGAGCTCAGCAGCCGCGGTACGTTCCGCGAGCTGCCGGAGGGGAGCGTGGCCGTCGTCGAGAAGCGTGCCGGACACCTCTCCCCGAACGCCTTCCGCGACCGGCTCCTGGTGGAGCTCGCCAGGTCGGGCGCCTTCGTCACCGACGGGCAGGTGGAGGGCATCACCGCCGAGGCCGAGGTCCGGCCGGCCGAGGGCAGCCCGGCCAGGTTCGACGCCGTCGTGGTGGCCGCCGGGGCGTGGACCCAGAGCCTTCTCGCCCGTACGGGCCTGTCGGACGCGGGGCTGCGCACCAAGGTGATCCAGTACGTGCTCGGCCCCACCTCGGGCAGGGGGCCCAACGCGTTCGTCGACGAGACGTCCGGTTTGTACGGCAGGTCCTACGCCGAGGGGCGGGTCCTGCTCGGGCTGCCGACCGACAGATGGGACATCACCCCTGGAACCGTGCCGACCGACCCCGTGCTCACCAGCAGGATCCTCGACGTCGCCGAGGCCAGGATCGGATACCGGCCGGCCGACGGGTCGGTCAAGGCCGTCACCGCGGTCGAGTGCTACCACCCCACGGGAGGGCTGTCGCTGCGTCCCCTGGCCAAGGGCGTCTACACCTTCACCGGAGGGAGCGGCGGCGCGGGCAAGACCGTGCTCGCCGCGAGCCGCACGGCCGCGCGAAGCCTGGTCAGGTCGCTGCGCTGAGCGCGGGGACGCGGCCCGTGCGGGTCGCGTCCCCGCCGCTCCGAAGACGGGATCCGGTGGGGTCGCCGGTCGTGAACGCCGCGGTGAGGGGGAGCCCGGTGGGGGCGCCTGTCTCAGCGGCCATCCGGCGGGGTCGCCGGTCGTGAACGCCGCGGTGAGGGGGAGTCCGGTGGGGTTGCTCGTCTCCGCGGCAGTTGGCGGGTTCGCCGGTCGCAGCGAGGGCCTGTCAGGTCGCCGCGGTGAACGCGAGATAGCAGTAGTCGTCCAGCATCTTCGCGAGCGGACGCCCGGGGCGGCCCAGCTCCACCGCCAGCTCTCGCTCGCCGAGACCCGTCTCCTTGAGCAGGTGCCGTGCCCAGTCCCGGCCCATCCGCAGGTGCGCACGGTAGGCGTCCGCCGTACGCGCCCCGTGCAGGGCCTCGGCGATGGCCGCGTCCCAGGGCATCAGCGCCCCCGGGCGCAGGGCGTGCAGCATCTTGGTCGCGGCGGTCGGCCCCAGCGAACGGGGTCTGGCCCCCGGGGTCGCCCGCATCGCCGACAGGTCCGCGTAACACCCGCCCAGCACGTCGATCTCCGTGTCGCCCAGCGTCGCGAGCGTGGCGTCCTGGCCGGGCAGGTGCTCTCTCCAGCGCTCCCACCAGGCCGCGGTCTCCGCGCCGAAGACGTCGGGCTCGCCGTCACGCGGATAGCGCAGCCGGCACCCCCACGCGTTCAACCAGGCGAGCAGTGCCCGGCGATGGGCCGCGAGCGCGGGGTCGACCTGCGGCCCGGTCGCCAGCAACAGCCGTTCCCACGACCTGTCGGCCGCGCCGTAGCGGGCGAACTCGCCGACCGCCGCGCGCAGGCGTTCCAGGTCGGGCCCCCGGCCGAGAGAGGTCGCGAGTTCCCTCACGGGCGCCGTCACAGGCGCTGACCCGTCAGGGGCGGCCGGCTCCGGCCTCGCATGAGCGTGGCCAGCAGCCGCTCGGTGCGCTCGCTCGGCTCGACGTCGAGGTCGGTACGCAACCGGTGGCGGCACACCTCGTACCAGCTCAGGACGCGGCCGAGCTCGCCGAGCTCGCCGTGCATCATCATCAGGGTCTGGTAGGTGGTCTCGTGGTGGGGATCGACGTCGAGGGCCCTGCGGCACCAGTGCATCGCGGCCGGCCAGTCCTCGCGCTCCAGAGCCTCGGTGCGCAGCGAGGTCAGGGCGCGCAGGGCGGTCGCGCGCATCCACTGCCGCTGCTCGTTGATCCAGTCGCCGGTCTCGCCGGAGAGGAAGTCCCCGACGTACAGGTCGGCGGTCCGCTGGAACCACGCGATCGCGGTGTCGTAGTCCTTGGCCACCCACGCGCTCCGGCCTCGGTCGAAGGCGCGCTGGAACTCCTCGATGTCCACCCACGCGCTGTTCGTCCGCAGCACGTACCCGCGGTCCTGGTGGAGCAGGGAGAAGCCGTCCCTCCCCTCGAACTCGTTGAGCACCCGTCGCACGCCGTGCACGGCGACCTTGAGCGAGCTGGAGGGGTGGCCCTCCCGCTCCGGCCACAGCACCTCGCGCAACCGGTCCCTGTGGACGAACCGCTCACGGTTGACCAGCATGTACTGGAACAGGGCCCGCGACTTGCCGGCACGCCAGTGTGAGACGGCCTGCCCGTCGACCTCCAGGCGGAAGTTGCTCAGGCATCGGGCGATGACCGAGGGGGTGCCCTCGTCCTGCCCGGGGTTGTGGGGGCCGGCTTTCGCCAATTGTTGAACGGGCATGTTCGCTTCCCTTGGGAGGACGGACTCCGCCGTTCGCGGACTCACCCGCGGACGCCGAAGCACGTCGAGTACGAGTGCGGAGCCAGTACGACCTGGACCTGATAAGGCATGCGATCGTCGTGCATTCTGAACATGACCGTGATCTCCGGGTAGGAGGTGGTCATGCCGAGCCCGGCGAAATAGTGGTCGGTGGCGAGGATGAGACGATAGAGCCCGCGCTCCATGAATTCGTCCACCCATTCTTTAACATTTCCGTCGATGTCGGTCTCGCCCTCGGATACCGGCTCCCAGCCGTTACCCGAGGCGCGCTCCAGGCGAGCTCGGACACCGGCCGCGGATCGGCCATAGACGCCGTCAAGTGCCTGCGTGGCGATGCTCATGGTGAGGATACCCATCTTCTGGTTCGGGGCCGCGTGACCTGTATCGCGCGACCTCGGCCCTATCAGGCTCCACGGGAGGGCTATCCGTCCGCTTTCGGCCCGCTATCCATCGGCTACCCGAGCCCATTTTCGTGCCGGATATCGGATCAGAAGAGATCGGATAAGGCGCGGATAGGGGGGCTGTTTACGTTTTGAAGCAGACAGGCGGACAGCAGTGAACGGCCTGCGAGACACGAAGAAGAGGTACAGGAAATGCGGGAATTCGCGAGCATCAACACCCTCCGGATCATCGTCTCCGCCATCGCGGTTCTCGGATGCCTCGGTCTCGCCGCGGTTGTCCCCTCGGTCGCCGACGGGGCCGCGAAGACCACCGTGCTCGCCAGCAACACCCCTTGGGGCTGAAGCACACACCCACCCGGCGGGTCGCCGGCGGTGGGAGTTCACCGGAGCGGTCGGAGCCTTCCAGGGCCCGGCCGCTTGTTCATGTCACAAACCCGCACGTTAGTCGCAAGTTGGGTCAGACCTTCACAAACCCCACTGGTTCTCCCATCAGTGACGTTGTATGATCCCGGACAGACCACGTTTCATGCATATAAAATTGCTCGCCGTGATCGTCGGGTTATATGTCCGAAGATCGCGGAGAGGTGGGGTTGAGTCTATTGTTGCCTGCTTTAAGGCAGCGGTTAGATCCCTGATGTCTCTCTTACACCAACCGTGCGGAGAATTCCTGGTCAGGCCGCGATTCTGTAAGGAGATTCGGTGGAGTATCGAATCCTCGGCCCCCTGGAGGTCCTCGCCGACGCTCGCCCTCTGGATCTGGGCGCGCCTCGGCAACAGGTCGTCCTCTCCTGCCTCCTGCTGGAGGCCAACCGAATGGTCACCATCGGACGGCTGACAGACGCGATCTACGGAGAGGATCTCCCCAGCACATCGCGCGCGCAGGTGCAGATCTGTATCTCCTCGCTGCGGCGGCTTTTCGCCGCCAACGGCGGGCCCGACGTCATCGCGACCCACTCCCAGGGATACACGCTAAGAGTCGCCGAGGGGGAACTCGACTCCCAGAACTTCGAGGGCCTGCTGAACCAGGCCCGCCAGGCTCGCGACGACCGCCACCTGGAGGACGCCGTCAGGCACTATCGGGCCGCGCTCGCCCTCTGGCGAGGGCCGGCCCTCGACGGCCAGGAGAGCCGGCTCGTGCAGGCCGCGGTCGGCAGGCTGAGCGAGCGCCGGATCACGACGAACGAGGACTGCGTCGAGATCGAGCTGGAACTGGGCAGGCACCACGAGCTGGTGGGCGAACTCAGCGAGCTCGTCGAGGAGCACCCGCTCAGGGAGCGGCTGCGCGGCCTGCTGATGCTCGCGCTCTATCGCTCGGGACGCCAGGCCGAGGCGCTCACGGTCTATCGCCGTGCCCGCCAGACGATGATCGACGAGCTGGGCATCGAACCCAACGAGAGCCTCCAGCAGCTCGAGTACGCCATCCTCACCTCCGACGAGAGCATCGACGCGCCGGGGCGGCAGCAACAGCAACAGCAGCAGCAACAGCAGCAACAGCAATCCTCCCAACGCCACGCGGAGCCGCAGGAGGCGCCGGCCGCCCGCCGGACGGTTCCCCGCCTGCTTCCCACCGACATCGCCGACTTCACCGGCCGGATCAAGCTGGTCGAGGCCATCCGCCGCCAGCTCACGTTCGCCGCGGAGGACCGTCAGCGGCTCGCCGTCCCCGTCATCGCCGTCGTCGGCAAACCGGGCATCGGCAAGTCCACGATCGCGGTGCACGTCTCGCACAGCGTCGCCGGACGCTACGAGGACGGCCAGCTCTTCGCCGACCTGCACGGAGGGGAGTCCCATCCGATCGGTTCCGGGCAGGTGCTCGAACGCTTCCTCCGCGCGCTGGGCGTGCCGGGCAACGCGATCCCGGACGGGGTGGACGAGCGGGCGGAGATGTACCGCGCGCTGCTCGCCGGGCGCAAGATGCTGATCGTCCTGGACGACGCCAGAAGCGAGAGCCAGGTGCTGCCCCTGCTGCCCGGCAACCCCGAGGCCGCGGTGATCATCACCAGCCGCAGCAGGCTCGCGGGCCTGCCGGGCGCGGCCCACCTCGACGTCGGTCTCTTCGACTCCAGGCAGTCGGTGGACATGCTCTCCAGAATCGCGGGCATCGAGCGGGTGCAGGCGGAGCGGGAGTCGGCGGCCGAGCTGGCGGACCTCTGCGGCCACCTGCCGCTGGCACTGCGCATCGCGGGCGCGCGGCTCGCCGCCCGCCCGCACTGGTCGATCGACCAGCTCGTGGGACGGCTGGAGGACGAGACCCGCAGGCTCGACGAGCTCAAACACGGCGACCTGGGCATCAGGGCGAGCATCTCCCTCACCTACGAGAGCGTGAGCGAGGACGCGCGCCGCCTGTTCAGGCGCCTCGCCATCCTGGAGTCCCGGCACTTCTCCGGCTGGGTCGCCGCCGCGCTGCTCGACTGCCATCCCTCCGACGCGCAGGACCTGCTCGACGACCTGGCCGACGCCCAGCTGGTCGAGACGACCGACGCCGGGTACGGCGTGCAGAGCCAGTACCGCTTCCACGACCTGATCCACGTGTTCGCCCGCGAGCGCCTCGCCGGCGAGGAGGCGGTCGCCGACCGCAACGCAGCGCTGCAGAGAGTGCTCGGCGGCCTGCTCTTCCTGACCGGTGAGGCGCACCGCCGCGAGTACGGCGGAGACTACGTGCAGGTCCACAGCGACGCGCCGCGCTGGCCGCTGCCGGGACGGCTGGTCGAGAAGCTGGTGATGGCCCCCCTGCCCTGGTACGAACGCGAGCGGCTGACGCTGGTCTCGGGCATCCGCCAGGCGGCGCAGGCCGGGTTCGTCGAGCTGTGCTGGGATCTCGCGATCAGCGCGGTCACCCTGTTCGAGTCGAGAATCTACTTCGACGACTGGCGGGAGACCCACCAGATAGCGCTGGCAGCCGCCCGGCAGGCCGGGGACCGCCGGGGGCAGGCGGCGATGCTCTACTCAATAGGGTCGCTCTACATCGCCGAGCAGCGCTTCGGGGACGCGCGGCGCGACTTCGAGTCGGCGGCCAAGCTGTTCGAGGAGGCCGGGGACGACCTGGGGGTGGCCCTCGTCATCCGCAACATCGCCTTCCTGGACCGGATGAGCGGCCAACTCGACGACGCGGTGGAACGCTACGACCGCGCGCTGGGCATCTTCCGCGGCACCGGCGACCAGGTCGCCTCCGCCTACGTGCTGCACAGCATGGCCCAGATCAGGCTCGACTGCGACGAACTCGAAGAGGCCAGACGTCTGCTGGGCGAGGCGCTGGAACTCAGCAGGGTCGGTGGCAGCCGCAGGGTGGAGGCGCAGGTGCTGCACCGGTTGGGCGAGACCTACCTCAGGCTGGAGGATTTCGCGTCGGCGGCGGAGGTCTTCGAGCAGACGCTCACGACCGTGCGCAACATCGGCGACCCGACCGGCGAGGCGTACGCCCTGCACGGCCTGGGCATCACGAAGCTGCGCCAGGGGGACCTCCAGGAGGCCGAGACCACCCTCCAGAACGCCCTGGAGGTGGCGGGTACCGCGGGGGAGAGACTCGCCGAGGCGAGGGTCGTGCTCGGGCTCGGTGAGCTGGCGCTCGCCTGCGACCAGACCGAACAGGCGATCGGCCGCTTCCACCAGGCCCTCGGCCTGTTCCACAAGATCAACGCGCCGCTCCACCAGGTGCGCGTCCTGGTCATGCTCACCGCGGCCTACCTCGCCGTCGACGAGGAGGAGGCGGCGCGGAGCGTCTCCGAGGAGGCGCTCGAACTGGCGGACACGATGCCCCCCGCGATCGCCGCCAGGGTGCGCGCCCAGCTGGAGAACCTTCCTTCGCCCCGTCAGGCACGCCCGCACGACCGGGCACGGAAGGTCCCGGCGTCCTGAGCCCCGTACGGTCGAATCCCGAGATCCTGAGCGCCGTACGGCCGAGGGCACCGAGTTCCTGAGCGCCTTGAGGGCGAGGGCGCCGGTGTCCTGAGCCCGACCCGGTCGAAAGTGGATGGATGCCGGTGCCCTGAGCCGAACGGCCCGGAGCGGAGACGGTCCGGCGAACTCCGAAGACGTGAGCGACGAACCGCCGGAGAGGTCCGGGAGGGACCTCTCCGGGCGGTCGTGACCGGTCGTGCCGCCGGTCACGAGACCATCGGCGCCGCCGGATCGCCGGTGCTCAGCAGATGCGGCGCAGGGCCTCCGCGAGACTGGACAGGCCGACGGGCCCCAGCTCCAGCGCGGCGGTGTGCCAGGCACGCAGGTCGAAGGCGTCGCCCAGGCGCAGTTTGGCCTCCTCGCGGGCCTGCACCCACGCTCGTTCGCCCAGCTTGTAGGAGATGGCCTGGGAGGGCCAGCCGAAGTAGCGCACCACCTCCGCCTCGACCCGGTGCGGCTCACAGCGGCCCTGCTCGCGCAGCACCTCGCAGGCCTTCTCGAAGGTCCACGACGAACCGTCGGGCAGCGGAAGATCGAGGTGGACGCCCAGGTCGATGACGACCCGGGCGGCACGCAGCGCCGACCAGTTGAGCATGCCCAGCCGGGTACCGGGGTCGGTGAACCAGCCGAGCTCGTCGGCCAGCCGCTCGGCGTACAGGCCCCACCCCTCGCCGTGGCCGTCCACCCAGGAGACCTTGGAGAACCTGGACAGGGTGTCGCCGGCCATGCGCATCGCACCGAACTGCAGATGGTGGCCGGGCACGCCCTCGTGGAAGATCGTGGTCAGCTCGCTCCAGGTGGCGAAGCGGGTCCGGCCCCCGACCGGCCACAGGGTGCGGCCCGGCCGCGACAGGTCCTCGCTGGGCGCGTTGTAGGAGGCGGCGCCGGAGGTGGAGCTCACGTCGACCTCGGCCACGATGAGCCGCAGCGGCTCGGGAATGTCAAAGTGCGTGCCGTTCAGCTGCTCGATCGCCCGGTCGTGGCGCTCCTGCAGCCACGCCTGGTACTCCTCGAGCGAGTCGACGGCCTGGGTCTCGTTGAGGATCGCGGTCGCCTCCTCGATGGTCGCACCGGGCTTGATCCGCTCGACCTCGGCGGCCGTCTCGGCTCCGATGCGCTCCAGCTCAGCCCAGCCCCACTCGTACGCCTCGCGCAGGTCGATGTCGGCGCCCAGACTGATCCTGGCGACGACCGCGTAGCGCTCGGGGCCCACCGCGTCGGCCTCGTCCGCCCTCGGGGCGTACTCCTCGCGCAGGTAGCGCCCGGCGTCGGCGTACGCGGCGTGGGCCGCCGCCGCGGCGCTGAGCAGCTCCTCCTTGACCGGACCCTCACCGTAGGTGGCGACGAAGGCGTCGTGGGCCGGGGGAGTCCCGCCGGCGCCGGAGAACTGGTCGGCCTGGTCCGCCATGGCGAGCGCCTGCCTGCGGGCACCCCGCAGCCCCATCGCCAGACCGGTCTCCAGGCTCTCCCGCCACCCGGCGAGCATCTCCGGGATCGCCGCGAGGCGGGCGGCGACATCACGCCATTCGTCGTCGTTGCCGTGGGGGAGGAGGACGACGCTGGAGCGCACCCGGTAGGGCAGCCCGTAGGGCGCCGCCACCCAGCGCAGCGGCTCGCCCGTGTCGTGCCAGGCGAGCTCGGCCTCCAGCCGCTCCCGCAGGTGGGTGGCCGCCCTGATGTCCGGCTCACCGGTCGGGACCAGCTCGTCGAGACTCTTCAAGGTCGAGCGGATCATCTCGGCCCGGGCGGCGCTCCCGGCGGGACTGTGGTCGGTGGCGGCTACGAAGTCGGACACGATGCCCTCGGCACCTGCCGCGATCGGGTCCAGTGCCGCCCAGCGGGTGACGTACTCATCGCAAAGCGCGAAGATCGGAGTGCTCATGTCCGAAACTTAGGAAGGCCCGGCATCGGCCCCCTATTCCTTCGCTATCCGACCCCAGGACCTGGGGAAACCAGTCCTCCGGCCGGCTGGGACTCCGTTGCCCGATTCGTTTTCGAGCTCCGCGCCCCGCTTGTCCGGCACCGGACAACGATGCCGGACAAGCAGGAGGCGGCCGGGCCGGGGGCTTCCCTCATGCTCCTCCGCCGGACGACCGGCTCGACCCGGCGCCGCCTCGATCCCGGTCGGCTACGACGCGACGCCTTCCTCGCGGAAGCCGGCCGCCCCGCGTCGAATCCCCCAGGCGACACCGGCGGTGGCGAGTGCCAGGGCCACCAGCAGCGCACTGACCCACAGCGGCGAGCGATAACCGAGTCCCGCGCCGATGGAGATTCCACCGAACCAGGGACCGAGCGCGGCGCCCACGTTGAGCGCGGCCGTGGCGAACCCACCGGCCAGGGTCGGTGCCCCGGTCGCCGCGTAGAGTGCCTGCGAGATCAACGTCGACCCGACGGCGAACGAGAGGGTTCCCTGGACGAGGACGAGCACCGTCGTCGCCACCGGGCTCCCCGCGGCCACCGCGAACACCATCCAGCCGACGAGCAGGGCCACCCCGCCGCTCACCAGGAGCGCGACAGGTCGTACGTCGGCCATCCGGCCGCCGACGGTGACACCGAGAAACGAACCCAGCCCGAAGAGGGCCAGTACGGCGGGCACCCATGCGGATTCGATTCCGGTGACGGTGGTGACCAGCGGCGCGAGGTAGGTGAACGAGCAGAACGTCGCGCCGTTCACCAGGCATCCCAGCAGCAGGATCACCACAAGCCGCCGATCGCGCAGCGAGCGCAGTTCACCGCGCGCGCTCGTGTGGTTGGATTCGGGGCCGTCGGCCGGTACCGACCGCAGGATCGCGATGATGGCCGGCACCGACAGGACGGCCACCGCCCAGAACGCCGAGCGCCACCCCCACAGCTGACCCAGCAACGCACCGCCGGGAACGCCCACGACACAGGCGATGGTGACCCCACCGAGCAGGACGGAGGTGGCGCGTCCTTTGGCGTTCGGTGCGACCAGGCTCATCGCGGTCGCCAGGGCCACCGCCAGGAACCCGGCGCACGCCAGCGCCCCGACGACCCGGGAGACCAGCAGCACCCCGTAGTCGGTGGTGACCGCGCCCAGGACATGGACGAGCATGAAGGTGATGAGGAAGGTGAGGAGCGGCGACGTCGCGACCGGCGCAGGCTCAGGATCGCCATCAGCGGCGCGCCGATGACCATCCCCACCGCGAACGCCGAGGTCAGAAATCCCGCGGCGGGGATGGACACGTGCAGGTCCCGTGCGATGCCCGGCACGAGGCCGGACAGCATGAACTCGGACGTCGCCTGGGCGAAGACCGCCAGTCCGAGCAGGTGAACAACGAATGGCATGACAAAACTCCGCGACCACACTGTGGATCGATAAGGAGGCGATAGGCCGCGCCGGTGTCGGAGAGAGGAACCGTCCGATCGGGGTGCGGCCACCGCGCGAGAGACCATGCCGACGTCACGGAGGTGACGTTCGGTCCAGGTCGAGCACAGCCTGCGCTATGGCGATCCGGTGGCGGTGGTCGCGGACGGCAGTGAGCGCGGCCTCATTGGCCGCGAGGCCTCAACGCGACGACGGTGGCCGGCCACCGGACGACCGGTGGCTAGTGTCTGGATGCCTCGGGGCTGGACATAGGCGCAAGTTAGCAACGCCGGACGCGTCATGTCCAGCCGTTTGGCCGCGAGCTCATCGAGAACGATCTTTTTCGCCGTGGTCCGGTTCGGAGGGACCCTGATGGGCGGCGGGGCTGTCAGCCGGTGATGGTGCCGAGGGCCGCGACGAGGTAGAGGCCTCCGGCGGAGGAGACCGCGAGGCCGGCGGCGGCCGGAGCCCAGGCCATCATCGTGGAGGCGAGTGACCACCGGTGAGTTCCGTGGGTCAGCAGGGTGAGGCCGCGGATCGTCACGATGCCCACGCCGGTCAGGGTGAGGGCCATCCCCACGCCGAAGGCGGCGACGAGGGTGACGGCGTCGAAGGCCCGGCCGGTGAGCAGCCCGCTCATCAGGACGACGAACGCCGACGGCGAGGGCAGCAGTCCACCGGAGAGGGCGAGCGCGACGAGGCCCCGGCGCGACCAGGGATCCGGCCCCTCCTCGATCTGATGCCCGTGCCCGTGCCCGTGCCCGTGGCCGTGGCCGTGGCCGTGGCCGTGGCCGTGCTGGGCCTGCGCCCGAAGCCGACGTCCTCGCAGGTGGCGGTAGGTCAGGTGGATGCCGACGCAGATCGTGATCACGCCGGCCAGCACCTGCATCCAGGCGGTGACGCTCTTCGTGCCGAAACTCGCGGCGCTGCTCAGCCCCACCCAGGCGAACGCCAGCACAAGCACCGAGAAGGTGTGCATCAGGGCGACGATGACTCCCAGGCGCAGCGCGTCACGGTAGGTGCCCCGGGTGCCGACCAGGTAGGCCGCGGTGACGCTCTTGCCGTGCCCGGGGGCGACCGCGTGCATCGCTCCGGCGACGAGGGCGACGGCGAGGACCGCCCAGAAGACGCCCCTGTTGTCGAAGAGGGAGATGAACCGGCTCTCGAAGCCGCTGAGTTCCGTCATGGTCGCCTACCTGTCGTACTCGTCGTGCCTGTCCTGCGCCGGGTCCGCAGCATGGTGAACGCGCCCGATCCGGCCAGCAGCACCGCGGCGCCGACGGCGACACCTGTCGTCTGCCAGGACGTGCCGCCCTCCGCCGTGCCGGAGAAGCTCAGGCGCTGGGTGCTGACCGCCTCGGTGAAGAGGGTCTGCTCGGGGGTGGCGGGCGTGTCCGCGATGAGCATCGTCCGGTACGCCGTGTTGAGATCGGTGAGGGCGGCGACGGTCACCTCCACCTCGGTCACCGGACTCCGGCAGTCGAAGACGAACCGGGCGCCGTCGACGAGCAGCGCCCGGAGTTCCTCCAGCCGGCTCTGGCACGGCCGGCCGGCCTGGGCGACCGTGATCTTCTCCAGCAGGTAGTCGCGGAGGGCCGTTGAGCGCCCCAGTTTCTGCTCACCGGTCAGCTCCGTCGAGACCGTGCCGGTGGAGGGGTCCTCGAACGCGCCGAGCGACTGGCCGAGCGCGACCCAGTCATCCTCGGCGGGGAGCCACGAGATGGTCACCTGCGAGCCGTCGGCCCCGATCCGTGCGGTGGACGGCGGTCCGAAGGGATGGGCGGAGGCTGGGGCGGCCCAGCCGACCAGGGCGCCGACGAGCAGCGCGCCCGCCAGCGTACGGGCGTGGATTTTCAATGCGTTTCCTGTCCGACGGGGCTCCGGTACGCCCGAGGGACGGGGCCGCCGTGACGGCGGCCCCGTCCCCGGGAGGGGCTACTTCTTGGTGACCGTGACGGCCGGGCTGGTGATCTTCTGGTTCGCGCTGTCCAGGTGGACCACGTAGGTCTCGCCCTTCTTCAGCCTGCTCGGCACCTTGAAGGTGTGGGTGAGACGGCCCAGCTCATCGGCCTCCCGCGTGCCGACGGAGACGGTGTCGTTCCCCTTTCCGCGCTCGTCGTCGCCGGCCTTCCTCATGACGACGGACACCTGCTCGGCGGGGTCGTAGCCGTACGCGGAGATCGTGAGCTCGCCGCGGTGCTCGACGGCGGTCTTGTCGACGACGACCTGCTCGCCGACGGTGTTCTCCGCGGTGCGGACCTCGTTGACGGTGCGCTCGCCCTTGGCGTTCTTCCGGACGACGAAGCCGTCGTGGTGCTCGCCGTTGGCGTAACGGGCCTCGAACGTGATCTTGTCGGCCTCGATGTCGATCAGCTGGTAGAGCTGGGTGTTCTGGCTCTTGCTGACGACCTCGGCGCCGTTGCCGGTCCAGTTCTCGCCGTTGTTGAGTGCGTACATCTTGCCGCCGGAGACGGAAACGACGTAGGCGACACCGTTGTTGACGGTGACGGACTTGCGGGCGGTCGCCACGTTGCCTCGGCCGTAGGAGTGGTCGTGGCCCTGGAGGACCAGGTCCACGCCGTACTTCTCGAACAGCGGGCCCCACTGGCCGCGTACGGCGGGGTTGTTGCGGGTGCCGGTGGTGGAGTAGACGGGGTGGTGGAAGGTCACCACGGTCCACTTGTTCGGGTTGTCCTTGAGCAGACCCTCCAGCCAGGTGGTCTGCGCGGCCATCAGGGTGGCGTTGCTCTGCACGTTGGTGTCCAGGCCGATGAAGCGCACGCCCTGGTAGTCGACGGTGTAGGCGGTCTGCTTCAGCTCCGGGTTACCCGGTCCGTTGTCCGGATAGGGGAACTGCGGACGCCAGAAGGTGGACAGGCCGCCGCTGTACTCGTGGTTTCCGGGGATCGAGATGTTGTTGACCTGGCTGTCGATGAAGCCGGCGGCCTTGTACCACTGGCCCCACTGCTCCTCGTTGTTGGCGTTGTCGATGAGGTCACCGGCGTTGACGATCACCTTCGCCTGCGGGCGGTCGGCGAACGCCTGGCGGAAGACGCGCGGCACCGCGGAGTCGATGTAGTTCTGCGCGTCGCCGTAGTAGATGAACGAGAACGGCTGGAGGTCGGCCGCCGCGGTGGTGAAGTCGCTCCACTCGTTCCAGTTGATGCCGTCGCCGACCCGGTAGCTGTAGCGGGTGTTCGGCTTCAGGCCGGTGAACTCGACGGTGTGGTAGACGGAGGCGTACCCCAGCGTGGTGTTGACCGGGGTGGTGCTGAGCGCCTTGACGGTGGTGACCGCGCCCGCGGACGGCGCGACGTCGCCGAGCGCGCGCGGGGCCTCGAGGATCTGGGCCTGAGCCGACTCGGCGTCGGTCACGGCCCGCCAGGTGACCTTCTGGCTGGCCGCCGGCGTGGTGGTCGGGGTGAGGATGACCCGGTCGGGCATGGGGGAGGGCTTGTGGATATCGGCGGCGGGGTACTTCGGCGGCGCGGCCGCGCCGAACGCCACCGGGCTGAACGCGAGGCCGCCGGCGATCAGCACGCCCGCGCTCACCGCCGTCAGCCTGGTACGCCGGGATCCGGCGGATCGGGGCAGTTTGGCTTCGCCCATCATGAGCTCTTCTCCAGGGAGGGATCGCATTCCACCGAGGGAGTGCGGTGGACGTCGACATTGATCCAAAAAAGAAGGACAAAAGCCCATATGGAGCGTTACATAAGGATGAATACCTCCTCTTCTGTATCTCTGGCACCAAAAGCCCCATTGATGTCGCCAGAAGGTCGTGCGCTCGACGCCTTCCGTTGTCCTCGCGTTCGCTGGAACACCCCTAACCTCGGGCGAGCGGGCTCTGACGGAGGCGGAACGTGTGCGCACGCTTCACGACCCGCGTCACACGGCATGTGGCCTCGCCCGGGGTTTCGACGGGTCCGGTACGCGGCGTCGTGCCGCGTTTCCTCCCGAAAGGGGGCGAGACCGACGTTCCCGAACGAGAGGTGTTCGATGATCGGCCCCCGGCAGGCGGGTGACCGGCGGTCAGCCCGCCGGACATTGCTCCCCGGCCTCGTGGTGCTCGGCGCGCTCTTCCTGCCGTCGTCCACGGCGGGTTCGGCGGGGCCGACGATCAAGGACGAGACCTTCGTCACCGCGGAGACCGGCGGGCTTCTGCACATCGAGGCGGGGGAGTGTTTCACCGACCCGGCCTACTCTCCGGAGGCGGCCGAGGTCATCGTCCTCTACACACCCTGCAAGGAGCGGGCGGCCAACCAGTCGTACGGCTTCGTGCACGCCCCCGACGGTGAATGGGACCCGGCCGCGCTGACCGTGTTCGCCAAGGAGAGCTGCGGACGGGGGTTCGACAGCAACTGGAGCGGCGCTTCGGCCTCGGGCCTGGACTTCTACCCGGTCATGCCGACCAGGAAGACCTGGGCCGACGGCGACCGCGACGTCATGTGCGTTGTCTACAGTCCGCAAGGCCCGATGGACGGCTCGGCGCTCCCCATGGCGAGTTGGTGACCGAGCGGTCGTCCGTGGGGCTCACCGGCTCACCGCGAATTTTCCCGGCCTCGGCCGCACCGCCCGACAAAGGCCGGTAACCAGCCCACCGATATGCGGGGCAACTCGATATCTGTGGAAATCCTTAGCGCCGGTGTACCCAGTATCAAGGCTGTCGCCCTGTCGTACCTGAAGCATGAGCACACCCAGGAGGTCCCCTATGACCACCCCGCAGCGGATCTCACTCTGGGATGACGTGCTCGCCGTTAGCCGAAGTATCAGGCTCAGCATGTCGTCGCCGGAGACCCGTGCCAAACGTGCCTACGAGATCTTTCCGCCGAGCACCTGGACCGCCCTGAACGAGCACAGCTCGTACCTCAATTTCGGTTACTGGCGCGATGGGGCCGACACGCTCGACGACGCGTGCGAGGCGCTGGCGAAGAAGTTGGGGGACGCCGCGGGCTTTCGGGAGGGCGATCGCATTCTTGATGCCGGATTCGGATACGGCGACCAGGACTTCATGTGGTTGGAACGGCACAATCCAGCGAAGATCGTTGGATTGAACGTAACGCCGACGCATGTGCGGATCGCTCAGGAGAAGGCCCGCGCCCGCGGTCTGGACGATCGGCTGATCTTCCAGGAGGGGTCGGCGACCGCGATGACGTTCGAGCCCGGCAGCTTCGACCGAGTGGTCGCCCTGGAGTCGGCCCTGCATTTCCGGACCAGGGACGAATTCTTCCGCCAGGCTCACCACATCCTTCGACCCGGCGGGGTGCTCGCGACGGCGGACGTCGTGCCGTTGAGTGTCGACAACGGCGGCCGCCGAGAGCTTTTCTCCACTTCGGTCCCCGAGGAAAACCTGTACGACGGCAACGAGTATGTCGCCCGCCTCCGGGCCGCCGGGTTCGCCCATGTCCAGTTGACCTCCATTCGTGACCACGTGTACGAACCGTGGTGCAAATGGGCGGAACAGAAGCTGGACGACCAGGCATTTCAGCAGAAGGTCACCTGGGTCTACCGCCGCTGGTTGCATCGCGAGCTGACCGACGACACGCGTATGCGGCAGAAGTTCGCCGGCTTGGACTACGTCATCGTCGTCGCCGAGAAGCCGGTGTGAGAGCCGAAACACCGGATATCGGCCCGAAAGGCAGAAGGCCGCCAAGGCCCCCAAATTGGGACTTTGGCGGCCGTTTGATGTGATCGGCCCATGGATACCATGGGCGATGGTGGACGATACAGGGATTGAACCTGTGACCTCTTCCGTGTCAGGGAAGCGCTCTCCCGCTGAGCTAATCGTCCGCATGGGAAGGACCAGAGGTGGAGACGGGATTTGAACCCGTGTAGACGGCTTTGCAGGCCGTTGCCTCGCCTCTCGGCCACTCCACCGGAGTGAGAGCCCGAAGACCCTTCGAGCGGAAGACGGGATTCGAACCCGCGACCCTCACCTTGGCAAGGTGATGCTCTACCACTGAGCCACTTCCGCGTGTTTCCTCCGGGTTTCGTACCCGGTGGCGACGAGAGAACTCTAGCGGGTTTTCCCGGCGGTTGTGTAACCGCGCGTTCAGCCGCCGACCCCGTGGCCGTCGCGTGAATCCGCCCGCCGGCACCCGTGCGGCGGCACCCGTCCGCGGGCTCCCACACGGTGCGGATCCAGGCCGGGCGTTCGGCCCTCTCGTTCAGCCGTCCTGCTCAGCCGTCCTGCTCGGCCGGGCGGCGCAGCTGGCGCGTGACCACGCGCTCCACGGCGGGCAGGGTGAGGAAGATCTCCAGGATGCGGGTGAGGCGGTGCACCTCTATGCGGTGGAAGGCGGGACCGTCGGTGCGGGCCAGCAGGAAGGTGAGGGCGAGAGGGGGCAGCGGGGCGGCGATCACGTGCAGGCCGGAGTCGAGGGTGAAGGCCGTCGGGCGGACGGGGGTCTCGTCGGGGAAGGGCACCTGCTCGGGGGCGCGCCAGCTGGAGTGGACGACCGTGCGCGGGCTCTTCTCGGTCGCCGCGGCCGCCCAGTCGGCGCTGAACAGCACGGGCATGGAGTCGATCAGGGTGGCGAGGGCGCGGTCGCCCGCGGTGGTGATGTATTTGAGGATCTCCAGCTCCGGATAGGTCCCCGGCGCCTCTCGCGTGCCCCAGATGCCCTCGATCCTCACCCCAGGGACGCTCTCCAGCCCCTCGACCAGGCTCTCCCTGGAGGCTGAGTCGGGCCAGTAGACGGTGATGTCGTCCAGCGCCTGGCCCTCGCCCCGGTCGAGGACGACCACCTGGGTGATGTCGGCGCCCGCGACACCGAGGACACGGGTCACCTTCCCCAACGAGCCCGGCTGGTCGGGCAGCGCGATCCGCAGTCGCAGCAGCATCCGCGGCCTCCCATGTCACGTCGATCCACGCAGGAACAGAATACCCAGCGATGATTCGTCCTGCTCGTCGCGGTGCGGTAGAAAAGCCAGGTGGAGTCGTTGAAGCTGGGATCGCTGGAGGTGTGGCCGCCGGTCGTCCTCGCCCCGATGGCCGGGATCACCAACGCGCCCTTCCGTACCCTTTGCCGGGAGCAGGGCGGCGGGTTGTTCGTCTGCGAGATGATCACGACGCGGGCACTGGTGGAGCGCAACCCCAAGACCCTGAAGATGATCCGGTTCGAGCCCGAGGAGAGCCCCCGCAGCCTCCAGCTGTACGGGATCGACCCGGTGACCGTCGGCAGGGCCGTCCGCATGATCGCGCAGGAGGACCTGGCCGATCACGTCGACCTCAACTTCGGCTGCCCGGTGCCCAAGGTGACCCGCAAGGGCGGTGGCTCCGCGCTGCCGTACAAGCGGAACCTGTTCCGGTCGATCCTGCGCGAGGCCGTGGGCAACGCGGGGACGCTGCCGGTGACCGTGAAGATGCGCAAGGGCATCGACGACGACCACCTGACCTACCTGGACGCCGGGCGGATCGCCGTCGAGGAGGGCGTCTCCGCGATCGCGCTGCACGGCCGCACCGCGATCCAGCACTACGGCGGCACCGCCGACTGGGAGGCGATCGCGCGGCTCAAGGAGAGCGTGACGGAGATCCCCGTGCTCGGAAACGGCGACATCTGGAGCGCCGCCGACGCGCGCCGCATGATGGACGAGACCGGGTGCGACGGCGTCGTCGTGGGCCGGGGCTGCCTGGGGCGCCCGTGGCTGTTCGCGGACCTGGCGACCATGTGCGAGGGCGGCGAGGAGCGGCGCAGGCCCCTGCTGGGCGAGGTCGCCGCGACGATGGACCGGCACGCGACCCTGATGGCCGAGTGCTTCGAGAGCGAGCGGCACGCGGTGGTCGACTTCCGCAAGCACGTCGGCTGGTATCTCAAGGGCTTCACCGTCGGTGCCGCCCTCCGCCGCCGCCTGGCCACCTCGGAGAGCCTGTCGGACCTGCGCGAGGGTCTCGCCGAACTCGACGCCGCCCAGCCGTGGCCCGACGGCGTGGACACCCCCCGGGGCAAGACCAACCCGCGCGACCGCGTCCACCTGCCCGCCGGGTGGCTGGACGATCCCTATGATCTCGCGGTTCCCAGCGCCGACGCCGAGAGCGACACCTCGGGCGGCTGACGGCGCCGGGGCGGCGCTCGGAGCGCCGGGCCACCGGGCCGGGTGGCCGCCGGACTCCGTACGGGACGGCCAATCGGCGCCCCCGCCACCGCCCATCGCGCCTGCTCCCGGTGCCGCGCGCCACGCGGGGCACCGGGAGGCCCACAGCCGCCTCCCGTCTCGGCCCGAAGCCGTGTCGTGCCCCCGTTCCCGGGTATTCCGAGTCATGTGAACATGTGGGGCAAGAGAGACGACATGGTGGTCCACGGGAGCGAGCCGTACAACGCCGAGGCTCCGCCGGGCGCCCTGGCCGATCACATCCTCACCCCGCTCGACACCTTCTACAGCCGCAACCACGGTCCCGTCCCCGACCTGGATCCGACATCCTGGCGCCTGAGGGTGGACGGCCTGGTCGAGTGCCCGCTGACGCTGTCGCTGGAGGAGCTGCGTTCCGAGTTCTCCGAGGTCACGCTGGTGGCGACCCTGCAGTGCGCGGGCAACCGCCGTGCCGGTCTGGTCGAGGTCCGCGACATTCCCGGTGAGGATCCGTGGGGGCCCGGAGCCACCTCGACCGCGCGTTGGAGCGGTGTCGGCCTGGCCGAGGTCCTCGCCCGCGCCGGGCTGTTTCCCGGGGCCGCGCACATCGCCTTCGCCGCCCCCGATGTCTCCGAACTCGCCGATCCACCCCAGCCCTACGGTGCCTCCATCCCCGTGGCCAAGGCCGTCGGCGGGGACGTCCTGCTGGCCTGGGCCATGAACGACCGGCCGCTGCCCCGGGCACACGGCGCCCCGCTCCGCGTCGTGGTCCCCGGCTGGATCGGCGCCCGCAGCGTCAAATGGCTTCAGCGCGTCACCGCGCGGGAGGAGCCCTCTGACAACTACTTCCAGGCCACCGCCTACCGTCTCCTGCCCCCCGAGGCCGACCCCGCCAAGGCGGGGCCCGGTGACGGCATCTCCCTGGGACCAGTCGTCCTCAACACCGCGATCCTGAGCCCCGGCGACGGCGCCCGCACGTGGCCGGGCCTCACCCGGATCACCGGTTACGCCTACGCCGGGGACGGCCGTACCGTCGCCCGCGTCGACGTCTCCCTCGACGGGGGCGACACCTGGATGCAGGCCGACCTCGGCGAGCAGGTGGGCCCCTGGGCGTGGCGGCACTGGCACACCACCGTCGAACTGGGGGAGGGCGAGACCGTGATCGTCGCCCGCGCGTGGGACAGCGCCGGTGCCACCCAGCCGGAATCGCCCCGGCACGTGTGGAATCCCAAGGGGTACGCCAACACCTCCTGGTCTCGCGCCCGCGTCACCTGCGCCCCCTGAGGGCGCGCATCGACCGCCTGCGCACCGGCGGCGACTCGCTGGAGTGGCTGGCGCTCACCATCGGGCAGCTCGGCCTGGACTTCACCGTACGGGAGCCGCCAGAGCTGATCGACCACATCCGGACGCTGACCGCCCGACTTCAAGCCTCGACGGAGCCGCCGCTGCGCCAGTAGACGTTGCTCTCCCTGCTGAGCATGCCCTCGTCGACCAGGTAGCGGCGCAGGGCCGCGTAGTCGTCGTGGAAGGCGCGCAGCGCGACGTTGACCTCCTTCTCCGGGTAGCGGACTCCCGGCTCGAAGACCTGGACCACGTAGTCGAGCACGACCAGTTGCTTGTCGCGCTTGGTGGGGATCGCCCGCAGTCGTCCCTCGACGAGGAAGGACTGCAGAACCCTCTCCTCGGGGGAGGCCGGGGTGGCGGGTCTCGCTGTGGCGTGCAGCAGCTCACGGAAGCGCTCGCGCCGCACCTCCCACTCGCCGCCCTCTCCCCGTACGGCCAGCCCGCCGCGTTCCAGGCGGTCCAGCGCGCGCCTGACCGCCTCCCTGTCGAGCCCGGACTCCTCCTCCGGCTTGCCGCCCAGCACCAGGGCGGCCAGCACCCTCAACGTGTCTTCCTGGTACAGCAGGCCCAGCACCTGCCTGATCGCTTCGTCGCTCATCCGGTCATTCTTGTCGGTCCCGCCTGATATTTCTGCGCGCACGGGCGGTCTCCTACGCTGAGCGCCCCTGCCGGCGCCGGCAGGGACGTGGCGAGGACGGTTCAGAGGCGGTTCAGAGGCGGTTCAGGCCGATGACGTGGACCACCGCGCGGCCCTCCTCGTCGGAGGCGGCGAGGTCCACCTGTGCGTCGATGCCCCAGTCGCCGTCGCCCGCGGGGTCGGAGATGACCTGGCGGACGCGCCAGAACTCCTTCTCCTCCTCGATGCGGAGCAGGCCGGGGCCGCGGGCGTCCGGGCCGGTGCCGATCTCCTCGTGGTCGTCGTAGTAGGCGTCGAGCGCGGCGCCCCAGTCGACGTCGGGTGCCAGCTGCTCCAGCTCCTGCTCGTTCTCCAGGGCGGCGAGCTCAATCAGGCGGAACATCGCGTTGCGGACCAGCACGCGGAACGCGCGGGTGTTGGCGGTGACGGGCTTGGTGCTCTCCTCCAGCGAGGGCGCCTCCAGCTCCCCGGTCGGGTTCTGCAGCTGCTCCCACTCGTCCAGAAGGCTGGAGTCGACCTGGCGGACCAGCTCGCCGAGCCACTCGATGAGGTCGACCAGGTCCTCGGTCTTGAGGTGTTCGGGGATGGTCCGCGACAGGGTGCGGTAGGCGTCGGCGAGATAGCGCAGTACGGTGCCCTCCGAGCGGGTCAGCTCGTAGAACTGCACGTAGTCGGCGAAGGTCATCGCCCGCTCGTACATGTCGCGGACGACGCCCTTGGGGCTCACCGTGTAGTCGCCCACCCAGGGGTGGCCGCGCCGGTAGGTCTCGTACGCGCCCAGCAGCAGGTCGGCGAGCGGCATCGGATAGGTGACCTCGGCCAGGAGCTCCATCCGCTCCTCGTACTCGATGCCGTCGGCCTTCATCAGTGCCACCGCCTCGCCGCGCGCCTTGTTGAGCTGCGCGGACAGGATCTGGCGGGGATCGTCGAGGATGGACTCGATGATCGAGACCATGTCCAGGGCGTAGTTCGGCGACTCCATGTCGAGGAGTTCCAGGGTGGCGAGCGCGAAGGTGGACAGCGCCTGGTTCAGCGCGAAGTCCTCCTGCAGGTCGACGGTGAGGCGGGCCATCCGGCCGTGCTCGTCGGGCTCGCTCAGCTTCTCCACCACGCCTCCGGCCAGCAGCGACCGGTAGATCGCGATGGCCTGGCTGATGTGCCGCCGCTGCCACTTGCGGTCCTCGTGGTTGTCGGTGAGCAGGTGGCGCATGGCCGCGTAGCAGTCGCCCGGACGGTTGATCACCGCGAGGAGCATGGCGTTGCTGACCTTGAACCGGGAGTTCAGCGGCTCGGGCTCGGCGGCCTGCAACTTCTCGAAGGTCTCCTCACTCCAGCCGACGAAGCCCTCCGGGGGCTTCTTGCGGGCGAAACCGCGCCGCCGTTTGGGATCGTCGCCGATCTTGGCCAGGGCCTTCTCGTTCTCCACGACGTGGTCGGGGGCCTGGCAGACGACGTAGCCGATGGTGTCGAATCCGGCCCGCCCGGCCCGCCCGGCGATC
Organism: Streptosporangium sp. NPDC006930; assembly: GCF_040635605.1. NCBI lineage: Bacteria > Bacillati > Actinomycetota > Actinomycetes > Streptosporangiales > Streptosporangiaceae > Streptosporangium > Streptosporangium sp. NPDC006930. The sequence goes on from NZ_JBEYID010000004.1 coordinate 120,626, forward strand.
TGGTGGAACTCGCGGGCGCGCAGCCGCCGCACCTTGTTGCCGTCGTACTTCGACAGCGCGGTGAACAGGACGGTCCTGATCGGGACGTTGACGCCGACGCCGAGCGTGTCGGTGCCGCAGATGACCTTGAGCAGGCCCGCCTGGGCGAGGCGTTCCACCAGGCGGCGGTACTTCGGGAGCATCCCGGCGTGGTGCACGCCGATGCCGTGCCGCACCAGCCGGGAGAGCGCCTTGCCGAACCGGGTGGTGAACCGGAAGTGGCCGATCATGGAGGCGATCGCCTCCTTCTCGGCCTTGGTCGACATGTTGATGCTCATCAGCGCCTGCGCCCGCTCCATGGCCGCGGCCTGGGTGAAGTGGACGACGTAGACGGGGTACTGGTTGGTGGTGAGCATCTCCTCCAGCGTCTCGTGGAGAGGGGTGAGCCGGTAGGAGTAGACGAGCGGGACCGGGCGCTCGGCGTTCTTCACCACCGCGGTGGGCCTGCCGGTGCGCCGGGTCAGGTCCTCCTCGAACCTGGTGACGTCTCCCAGGGTCGCCGACATCAGAATGAACTGGACGTTCGGCAGCTCCAGGAGCGGTACCTGCCAGGCCCAGCCGCGGTCGGGCTCGGAGTAGAAGTGGAACTCGTCCATCACCACCTGGCCGATGTCGGCCGCGGCGCCGTCGCGCAGCGCGACGTTGGCGAGGATCTCCGCGGTGCAGCAGATGATCGGCGCTCCGGGGTTCACGCTCGCGTCGCCGGTCATCATCCCGACGTTCTCGGTGCCGAACACCGCGCACAGGTCGAAGAACTTCTCCGACACCAGCGCCTTGATCGGCGCGGTGTAGAAGGTGCGCACGTCCCTGGTGAGCGCGGTGAAATGGGCTCCGGCGGCGACCAGGCTCTTGCCCGAGCCGGTCGGGGTGGCCAGGATCAGGTTGTTTCCCGACACCACCTCGATAAGAGCCTCCTCCTGCGCCGGGTAGAGGGTCAGCCCTCGCTCGGAGTTCCATTCGACGAAGGCGTCGAAGATGGTGTCGGGGTCGGCGTCGATCTCTTCTGGCAGGCGGTCTACAAGGCTCACGGTTCAATACTGCCGAAGAACTTGAGGTGGTCGGACCGGAGGCGGTCGCGGATCACCTTACATTCCAGGTAAAGTGCGTAACTTTGTGTAGTTATGGCTGCTTTTTCCGGCAGGAATGCTGATCAAATTAGACGACCACGCCGTTGGCTCGTTGGCCCGGCACGCTCGGTACGCCCCGGTGCCCGCGAGACGGGAAGGTCCGGCGAGGTGGGGAGGTGCGGCGGGAGGAGCCGGTGAGCGCCAGGCCCGCCACGATCGCGCCCGCCCCGAGCAGGGGCACCGTCCCCGGGACGAAGCCGGTCACCGTGAACGTGAGCAGCCCCAGCCCCACCAGCACGGTGGCCAGCAGGATCCTGACCGGCCCGCCGGTGTACGGCCCCGTCGCGGGAGGCGTCTCGAACCTGGCGAACCCCCGAAGCAGCGGCCACATCGCCAGGGCGAGCATGAGCAACCAGTGGGGCCAGCCGGACAGCCAGGCCGGGGTGCCCGGCTTGGGGGTGGAGATGCCCAGACCCACGACGACCACCGAGACGATGACGAACAGCGCGCTCATGTGCCACAGGTAGAGGGTCATCATCCGGCAGCCGGCCCAGTCCAGAGCCCGCGAGACCCCCGGCCACTCCGCGAAGGAGACGATCCATCGGCGCAGCGCCAGCGCGAGCCCGATCTGGCCCACCCCGACCGAGAGCAGCGCGACCGTGGGGGGTGCCATGTTGGAGACGGAGGCCCCCGGCATACCGATCATGCTGAGCGGGTAGGGGCCGAAGGCCGTGAGCGCCGCGCCCAGACCGTACCCGGCCAGGGCCAGGACCCAGGGGCGGCCCAGCCGGCCGTCGACATAGAGGAAGCCGAGCTGGTGCACCGCCAGCCAGACCAGCACGATGTTGGGGAAACCGGCGATGTCCAGGCCGCTGGTGAAGCGCAGGACGTCCACTGCCACGGCCCCCGCCGCCAGCGCGACCGGCACCCGCCAGCCGTACACCATGTTGAGCCTGAGCATCGGCGTCGTCGCCGCCACCGCGACGAGATAGATCGCGAGGAACCAGAGCAGCTGCCCGGCCAGTCGTGAGGCCGTCATGACCGGCTGCTCGGGAACGCCGAGCGCGAGGAGCAGGTGGGGCAACGGCAGCCAGACCGCCGCCAGCGGGACCACCGGCCAGGCCAGGCGGCGCAGGCGCCCCGCGAGCCACGCGGGGGTCGCCTCGCCGCGCCTCGCCGCGCTCCGGCGGCTGATCGCGTTGGCCGCGCCCCCCGCGAAGAACACCAGCGGCATCACCTGGCTGAACCACGTGATCATCCATCCGTTCCCCGCGGCCAGCGCGTTACCGGTGGAGATCCGGCCGTCGGCGAAGGAGAGCAGCGGCATGCTCCAGTGCTGGAGCACCACCAGGACCATGCCGAACACGCGGAGCACGTCGACGAACGGATCGCGCGCGGCGCGCGCGGAGGCCGGGCGAGGCGCCGTACGGGGGAGCGGGACGGCTGTCACGGGCGGAGTCGCCACCGAATCCGCGGGAGCCGACAGTGCGGTCGCCGCCGCGGTCACGGGTCGCGGCGCTGTCGGAGTCACCGACGAAGGCGCTGCGGGAGGCGCTGCCGAAACAGGGATCACGGCGGTCAAGGGGATCTCGATTCTCAGGGAGGGCGATCTCCGGGAAGGAGGACGAAAATCGCAGGTGTGACGATGTGAAAAGCCTCCCGCCAGGAGCCCGGCGGCACAGTGACGCCCGCAGCAGTCTTCTCGCCCGATCTCCCCACCGTCCCGGGTAGTGCTGGCCCTACCCCGGTACGCGGGCACACAGGGTCGATCGACGGGGCCGGCCCTCGTAGCGTTGGCGCCATGAGAACCCTCCTCGGCCGCATCGGCACCGACACCCGCTATCTGATCGTGGGTTTCCCGCTTTCCGCCATCTGGTTCGTCCTGATGGTGGCCGGCTTCGCCGCGGGGAGCGGCACGACCGTCGTGTTCGTGGGGCTGCCCATCCTCGCGACGACCCTCCTGGTGGCCAGGGGCTTCGCCGACGTCGAGCGGCGCTGGCTGCCCGAGGTGCTCGGCCGTCCCGTGGCGCGGCCGAGATATCTGCCCGCCCCGGAGGGCGCCGGATGGTTCCGCAGGATGATCAACCCGCTCACCAACGGCCAGTCGTGGCTCGACCTGCTCTACGGCGTCGTGGTCTTCCCGATCTCCATCGTCACCTTCGTGCTGGCGACGGTCTGGTGGGTCGGGACGATCGTCGGTCTCACCTACCCGCTCTACGGGTGGATCATCTACGCCATCCCCGGCAACGACGGAGGACTCGGCAGGCTCCTCGGCCTGGGTGACAGCCTGTGGGTCGATGTGATCATCAACACGACCATCGGCGTGCTCTTCGCCCTCACCCTCCCGGCGATCGTGCGGGGCGCCGCGCTCGTCCAGGCCGGACTCGGCAGGGCGATGCTGACCGGGGTGGCCGAGCTGCACGAGCGCATCGACGACCTGGCCGAGGGCCGGGCCGCCGCGGTGTCGGCCGAGGCCAACGCGCTGCGCCGGCTGGAGCGTGACATCCACGACGGACCTCAGCAGCGCCTGGTCTCCCTGGCGATGGACCTGTCGCGGGCCCAGCGCCAGCTCAAGCGCGACCCGGGGGCCGTCGAACGGATGCTCGGCGAGGCCATCACCTCCACCCGCGACACCCTGGACGAGCTACGCGCCCTCTCGCGCGGTATCGCCCCGCCGATCCTCAGCGACCGCGGCCTGGCCCCGGCGCTCGCCGCGCTCGCCGGCCGTTGCACCGTCCCCGTCGAGCTGGACGTCCAGGTGGTGGGGCGCTTCCCCGCGGCCGTGGAGAACACCGTCTACTTCGTCGTCGCCGAGTCCCTCACCAACGTCGCCAAGCACAGCCAGGCCACGATCTGTACCGTGACGCTGAGCAGGACGGGGGACTTCCTCATGCTGACAATCGGGGATGATGGGGTCGGCGGCGCCCATGTCGCCAAGGGACATGGCCTGTCGGGGCTCGGGGACCGCCTGAAGGCGGTGGACGGCGAGCTGGCGGTCGACTCACCCGTCGGAGGGCCGACGGTCATAGTGGCGGAGGTTCCGTGCGGGTAGTTGTGGCCGATGACGCGGTGCTCATCAGGGAAGGCCTGATCAGGCTCCTGGAGGAGTTCGGCTGCCAGGTGGTCGCGGCGGTGGGTGACGGCGACCGGCTGGTGGAGGCCGTCGCGGAGCACCGGCCCGACGTCTCGGTGGTGGACGTACGAATGCCGCCCGGCTTCACCGACGAGGGGCTGCGGGCGGCGGTGGAGGCGCGCCGGAGGGTTCCCGGCGCGCCGGTGCTGATCCTGTCCCAGTATGTGGAGGTGTCCTATGCCGACGATCTGCTCGCCGACGCCAGGGGCGCGGTGGGATACCTGCTCAAGGACCGCGTCGTGGACGTGGACGACTTCATGGGAGGGCTGCGCACGGTCGCGGCCGGAGGTACGGTCTTCGACCCCCAGGTGGTGGCACAGCTGATGGTGCGACGCCGCCGCGACGATCCCCTCGCCCAGCTCACCCCGCGAGAGCGCGAGGTGCTCGGCCTGATGGCCGAGGGCAGGTCCAACCCGGCCATCGGCCGTCAGTTGGTGGTCAGCGACGGGGCCGTGGAGAAGCACATCCGCAGCATCTTCGCGAAGCTCGGCCTGTACGCCGAGGACGGCGACCAGCACCGCCGTGTCCTCGCGGTCCTGGCCTACCTGCGTTCCTGACCCGTGTTCCCGTACCGCCGCCCTCACACCCGCCCGCACACCCGCGCTTCCGACCGCGAGGAGGAACAGTGATCTCGGTCTTCGGCAGTGCCAACATGGATCTCGTGGCCTACGTCGACGTCGCCCCCGCGCTCGGTGAGACCGTGACCGGCCGCGCCTTCCGCACGGTGCCCGGCGGCAAGGGCGCCAACCAGGCCGTCGCCGCCGCGCGGGCGGGAGCCGGGGTCGCCTTTCTCGGTGCGGTCGGCGACGACGCCTTCGGGACCGAGATGCGGCGTACGCTCACCGAGGCGGGGGTCGACGCGACCCACCTGCGCACGGTCCCCGGCCCCTCCGGCATCGCCCAGATCGTGGTGGACGGCGACGGCGGTAACTCGATCATCGTGGTCCCCGGCGCCAACGGGACCGTGACCGCCCCCTCGGCGGCCGAGATCGAGGTCATCTCCCGCTCCGACATGGTGCTTCTGCAGTTGGAGCTCCCCATCGAGGCCGTCACCGCGGCCGCCAGGGCCGCCCGCGCGGCCGGGACCACCGTCGTCCTCACCCCCGCGCCCGTCCAGCCGCTCCCCGCGGAGCTGCTGGAGGCCGTGGACATCCTGGTGGCGAACGAGCACGAGGCCTCGGCGATCACCGGCCTGGCCGACCACGAGCGAGCCCTGGAGAAACTGAGGGGCTCGGTCGGATGGGTGATCATCACCCTGGGGGCGCGCGGCGTGCTCACCGCCTCGGGCGACGGGCCCGTGGTGCGCGTCGAGGCTCCCACGGTGGCCGTGGTGGACACCACGGCCGCGGGCGACACCTTCGTGGGAGCCCTCGCCGCGGCTCGTGTCGAGCGGCAGCCCGTCGAGCGGGCCGTCCGCTTCGCCACCGCGGCCGCGGGCCTGTCCGTCCAGCGCGCGGGTGCCAGCACCTCTATGCCCACCCGCGCCGAGATCGACGGGAGCCTAGCCGCTGATGAGGGAGGTCTCTGACAGCGTGAGCAGGAACGCCCCCGCGGCGAGCAGCGCGATCGGCCAGGAGCGGCTGATGGCGGACCAGATCGTGGCGGCCAGGAAGCAGACCAGGGCGAGCAGCACGAGAACGTCCACGAGAATCCTCCAAAGGGTCATCCCAGACGATCATCGTCCGGGGTAGGCCCTCACTGCCCCGCGGTCGGCGGAGGTAACACGCCGCGCTTCTGTTTCACAGGAATGGCGATTTCCGCCGTCCCTTTTTTATTGATATATCCGTTTATGCGCTTTCCCAGAGGGCTGCGGCGGCCTCGGCGCAGGCGATGTCCTGGGCAACGGTGCCGCCACTCACGCCGACCGCGCCCACCACCCGGCTCGCCCGGCCCGCCCCGTACCCGTCGCCGGCCCCTCCGAGCGGCACACCCCCGCCGAAGCACACGTACCGATCACCCGCCAGACCGTACAACTCGCCTCCCGGCAGGACCAGCGGCGCGAGGTCGGCGGTCGGCATGCGGTGGGCGAGCGCGGTGTAGGCCTTGCCGGGGGCGAGGACGGATCCGGTGATCCGCGCGTCGTCCATCCGCTGGAACGCGACCAGGTCCCCGCCCGCGTCGACCACGGCGACCGAGATGAGCGCGCCCTCCCGCGCGGCCTGCCTCACCGCGGCCTCACACATGCGCAGCGCGAGTTCCAGGTTCACCGGTCTCCCCACCGTCGCCAAACCGTCTCGAAGGTCGTCGGCATGGACGGCCGGGTGCGCGTGCGCCGCCGTTCTGGTGATGTGAGGTGTCATAACGATGCGACGCCCGCGCGAGCCCTTCGGAGGACCGGAGCGGGCCGGGAGCGTCGTACCGGAAGGGAAATGGCACCGCGGGGCGACACCGGAATCTTGGATAGGATCTGGCGTCTCGCGCGCCCGATCCGACCGACGATGGAGGAGCCGATGCGGGTCCACGACCTGTCCGCCGGGGGTGACGTGCTGGCCCGTGTGCACGACGTGGCCCGCGCGGCGACGCGGTTCCACGGCCTGCCCGACGCCGAGGTCACCCTGGTCAACGTGTCGGAGAACGCCACCTACCGGGTGGACGACCCGGTCTCGGGCACGCGTTCCATCCTGCGGGTGCACCGGCTCGGCTATCACTCCACCCCGGCGATCCTGTCCGAGCTGTCCTGGCTGGAGGCGCTTCGCGAGCAGGCGGGGATCCGTACCCCCCGGGTGATCCCGGCTCCCGACGGCTCCAGGGTGCTGACCGTCCCCGGTCCCGAGCCGCGCGACTGCGTGATGTTCGAGTTCCTGCCCGGCACAGAGCCGCCCCAGGACGATCCGCTGCCCGGCTTCGAGCGGCTCGGCGCCCTCACGGCGCGGATGCACCGGCACGCGCGCGGGTGGTCCCCGCCCGAGGGATTCACCCGTTTCCACTGGGACTACGAGGCCGCTCTCGGCGCCGAGTCGCGGTGGGGCCGCTGGCAGGACGGCCTGGGGATGGACACCGAGGCGCGGGCCGTGCTGGGGCGGCTGGACAAGGAGTTGCGCGAGCGGCTCCACCGCTTCGGCCGCGCCCCCGGACGCTACGGCCTGATCCACGCCGACCTGCGCGCCGCCAACCTGCTCGTGGAGGGCGAGAACCCGCCAGGCGTCATCGACTTCGACGACTGCGGCTTCGGCTGGTACCTCTACGACCTGGCCGCCGCGGTCAGCTTCGTCGAGCACCGTCCCGAGGTTCCCGAGTTGATCGACGCGTGGGTGCGGGGATACCGGACCGTCCTGGACCTTCCGGCCGAGGACGAGGCCGAGATCTGGACGTTCGTAATGTTCCGCCGCCTGCTGCTCGTCGCCTGGATCGGCACCCACACCGGTGCCGACATCGCCGCGGAACTCGGCGCCGGCTACACCGAGGGCACCTGCGAGCTGGCGGAACGCCATCTCGGCGGCTTGCTCCGCTGACCCTGTCGTCGGCTGCCCGTCGCCTTCCCGACTTCCGACCGCCCGGTTGCTTCTTGTCGACCACCCGGTCGACGCCGGTCGGCCGCTCGTCGTCCACCGCCCGCGCTCGCCGGGCCCCGAATCCGTCACCATCCGTCCCTCGCGGGCGCGGCACTCGGGCACGGGGTGTCCGGCGGCGTGGCGCACGGTGATCGCGCGTCCGGAATCGGGAAATCGCCCCTACCCGCCTCCGACCCCTGAAATACCGGAGGCGAATACGAGACGGCACACGCACATCACTGTGTGTGTGATGGATATTCGGATAGCGGGATTCTCTCGTATGGGCACGACACCTTACCGACCGTGACTTTCTGGTTCCAATCTCTGAATCCGGAATGTTTTTCGGCGTCTTCGCCGTGCTCGGTGAGGGGCCGTACGGGGTCAGGACTTCAGCTCGCGCCGGATGTCCTCGTCGTCCGGGGCGAGTTCCAGCGCGCGGGTGAGATCGGCGACCGCCGCCTGGTCGCGTCCGGCGGCGCGCAGCGCCATCGCCCGGTTGAACAGCAGGGCGGGATCGTCCCCGGCGTCGAGTGCCCGGGTGAAGTCCGCGACGGCGCCCTCGGGATCGCCGGTCTCGAACGCCAGCAGCCCTCGGTTCGCCCAGGCGGCGGCGAGCGAGGGGGCGAGTTCCAGGGCGCGGTCGAAGGCGGTGCGCGCCCTGTCGTAGCGGCCCTCGGCGGTCTCCACCTGGCCCAGCGCGCACAACAGGTACGGGTTGACGGGATCGATGGCGAGCCCGGTCTCCGCGTCCGCCCTGGCCGCGGTGTACTCGCCGAGCGCGGCCAGCAGCCCCGCCCGGTTGGCCAGGCCGTCCACGAACTCCGGGTCCAGCTCCAGCGCGTGGTTCAGGTCGGCGAGCGAGCCTCGATGGTCACCAGCGGAGAAACGGATCTCGGCCCGGTTGTAGTAGGGCTCGGGGAAGGGAGGGCCGACCCGCATCGCCGTCTCGTAGTCGGCGACCGCCTCGTCCGTCCGGCCCAGGCGGTGCAGCAGGTTGCCCCGGTCGATGTAGTAGTCGGGATAGCCGGGGTCGGCCGCGATCACCGCGTTCAGATCGTCGAGCGCGGCCGCGGGACGGCCCAGCATCACGGCGAGTTGCGCCCTGTTGGCCAGCAGCACCAGTCGGTGTATCGGGTGCTCGCCGGGCGGCAGGTCGCGATCGGCCAGGGCGACGGCCTGCTGGACCAGCTCCAGCGCCTGGGCGGGACGGCCCCGCCGTACCTCCACCAGCGCCCGGCCGTTGAGGTCGAACCCCAGCTTGAACGCCCGCTCGCGAGGGTCGGGCAGCAGAGAGGAGATGGCGATCGCCTGGTTCACCAGCGCCAGCGCGGCGTCGGGGTCGCGCCGTGCCGGGTCGCGGTGGCGGACCTTCAGCATCCCGGTGGCGTAGGCGGCCGAGGCGTGGACGACGGGGGAGAGGCTCTCGCGCCTGGCCAGGTCGAACAGGGCCTCCGAGTCGTCCTCGCGGCCCAGCGCGGCCAGCGCGGTCGCGGTGCTGTGCAGGAGCCGCCACCACGTCGCGGGGTCGTCGTCGGGGTGGGTGAGGCGCAGGGCACGCTCGCCGAGATCCACCACGGCGTCGTGGTAGCCCTCGTCCAGGCACCACTGCACCGCGAACAGGAGCGCCTCCACCGCCTTCGACGGGTCACCGCCGCGCTCGCGGTGGTACGGGATCGCTCCGAGTCGCGCGCCGAGTGTCCCCTCCCTCTCCAGTTCGTCGGCGAGGGCGTCGTGCCGTTCCGCGCCGAGGCTCTCCTCGGGAACGGCACGTTCGCGGGTCAGCACGGTGAGCAGCTTGCCGGGGACACGGCGCCGCAGCACCGTCAGGAGCTCAAGGTCGGTGGGGTCGGCCAGGTCGGTGTTCTCGACGACGAACGTGCGGGCCCCGGTTTCCGACAGGTGCTCATGGACGAACTCGGCCAGGCCGTTGGCCAGGCGCAGCGTGCGGCGCGGGGCGTGTACCAGGATCCGTTCCGCGGCGGGCAGGCTCGCGGCCACCGACCGGCGCCGGGCGGGGATTTGATCGCGCAGGTCAGGCGCGACGGCGCGTAACTCGATGTCGTAGCGGGAGACGAGCTCGGGCCGGGCGGCGGGCAGCAGGGCGGAGACGATCGCGCTCCCGGCGGTGTACGGCCCGCGCAGGCGCCGATCCGCGTCCACTGTGTCCACCGTTGTGTCTACCGTGGGGGGCGGCGGGTCTCCTTGCGGTTGCTGTCCCCGACTCACCGGACTCCTTTAACTCGATTAGTCGATATTTGGTGATATGACTCTACCGGGGAGCCGGCGCCCATCGCTGGACGCCGGATCTACGATTCCGCCTCAGCCGATGTGTTTAGGGCTGGCGGTGCCACTGAGTGCGATGGTGCCAGGCTTGTGAACAATAACACGCTTCATTGCGGGCCTTCCTCACGAATAATAACAAATTGCAAGTATTCGCAGTAATCGCCCATATTGACAAGAAGTATTTCTTATCGTGGCCGGATCCGGACAGTCCTATGGACAGGCGCCGCGCGGTGGTCTCGCTGAGACCGGCCCGTCCGCGATCCGCGCCGGGAGCCGCTGATGTCCCGCCATCCGCTCGCCGCGTGGCGGTCTCGTACGCGCGGTGGGGGCGTGGAGAGCCGGAACGCCCTCGCGCCGGCCGTCGCGGAGGGCTCCCCCGGGGGTGAGACCCTGGTGCGATGAGAGAACCGAGGAGCCGCTGGACGGACATCGCGGGGGGCGACGCCGGGGAGCGGTACGCGGAGAGGTTCGCCCGGCTGGCCGAGTCGGGGGCGGACATGCACGGTGAGGCGCGGCTGTGCGAGGAACTGCTGCCGCCGCCGGCCCGGGTGCTGGACGCCGGGTGCGGCACCGGGCGGGTGGCGATCCGGCTCGCCGAGCTGGGGTACGACTGCGTGGGCGTCGATCTCGACGCGTCCATGCTCGCCGTCGCCCGGAGGGTCGCGCCACGACTGCCCTGGATACTGGCCGACCTCAGCGATCTCGGTGATCTCGGCGGCCTTGGCGATCCCGTGGCGCTCGCGGACCGAACGGATCAGGAGAACCGGATCGTACGGGATGAACGGGATACTTCTATTCAGGGAGGCGAGAAGGGCGGGAGCTTCGACATGGTCGTCGCCGCGGGCAACGTCATCCCCCTGCTCGCCCCCGGGACCGAGGCGCGGACCGTCGCGGGCCTCGCGGCGCTGCTGCGGCCCGGCGGGCTGCTGGTGAGCGGGTTCGGGCTGGACGCCGCCCACCTCCCGCTCGCCTCGGCGACGGTCACCCTGGCCGACTACGACGGCTGGTGCCGGGACTCGGGGCTCTCCCCGCTGAGGCGCCTCGCCACGTGGGAGGGGGCACCCTACGACGGCGGCGGATACGCGGTGAGCGTTCACACGCGCACCCCGGACCGACGGGGCCCGCAGGGGTAGTAACTTCGTCCCATGCGACTGGGCGTTCTCGACATCGGTTCCAATACGGTCCATCTGCTGGTGATGGACGCGCACCGGGGAGCCCGGCCGCTGCCAGCGTACTCCCACAAGGTGGACCTGAGGCTTGCCGAGCACATGGAGGACGGCGACCGCCTGTCCGCGCAAGGCGCCGCGCGGCTTCAGGGGTTCGTCGAGGAGGCGCTGCGGCTCGCCGAGGACAAGGGGGTCGAGGACCTCATGGCCTTCGCGACCTCCGCGGTCAGGGAGTCGGTGAACGGCGAGGAGGTCCTCGCCAGGATCAAGGCCGACACGCAGGTCGACATCGAGGTGCTGTCCGGCCAGGACGAGGCGAGGCTGACGTTCCTGGCCGTGCGCCGCTGGTTCGGGTGGTCGTCCGGGCGGCTGCTGGTGCTGGACATCGGCGGGGGATCACTGGAGATCGCCTCGGGCATCGACGAACAGCCCGATGTCGCGGTGTCGCTCCCGCTGGGGGCGGGCCGGCTCACCCGTAACTGCTTCACCGCCGACCCGCCACCCGCCGAGGAGGTGCGGGCGCTGCGCAGGCACGTACGGACCGAGATCGCCCGCACGGTGGGCAACGTGTCCCGGTACGGTCAGGCCGACCACGCGGTGGCGACGTCCAAGACGTTCAGACAGCTCGCCAGGATCGCCGGGGCCGCTCCCTCGAACGAGGGACCGTCCGTGCGCCGGGTGCTCAGGCACACCGACCTCGTCGGGTGGACCGACCGGCTCATCAAGATGACCACCGGGCAGCGCGCCGAGTTGCCCGGGGTCTCCGAGGCGCGGGCGCCGCAACTGCCGGCCGGGGCGATCGTCGCCGACGCCGCGATGGACCTGTTCGGGGTGAGCCAGCTGGAGGTGTGCCCCTGGGCGCTGCGCGAGGGAGTGATTCTGCGGCGGCTGGACGCGATGCCCGAACGGTAAGGTTTGCCAGGGCGCTCACAGGTAAGAGCGGGTGGTTATGAACACCCCTCAGGCTCACGTGGAAGGGGCCGCTCGTAAAGCGGCCAACAGTCAGACGCTGGACAGGCTGGCACGCGTCGGCATAGCGTGCCGCGGTGTCCTCTACGGCTTGATCGGTTTCCTCGCCCTGCAGATCGCCTTCGGCGGTGGAAGCGGAGGCAAGGAAGCCGACAACAGCGGCGCGATCGAGACGGTGGCCGAGCAACCGTTCGGGACGTTCCTGCTCTGGCTCATGGTGGTCGGGTTCGTCGCGCTGGTCGCCTGGCAGCTGTCGGAGGCCATCATCGGCCGTGGCCAGACCAAGGACAGGGTGGAGGCCGCCGCACGGGTGGTGGTCTACTCGCTGGTCGTGGCGACGCTGCTCAGCGTGCTGCTGCGCGGCGACTCGGCCTCCTCGTCGGACAGCCAGTCGAAGGACATCACGGCGATGCTGATGGACCTGCCCGCCGGGCAGTTCCTGGTGGGCCTGATGGGGCTGGGTCTGATCGCCCTGGGAGGCTACTGGATCCACAAGGGCTGGAAGAAGAAGTTCCTTGAGGACCTGCGCACCGGAGAGATGCCCGCGAAGGCGCGAGACCTCGCCGAGAAGTTCGGCATGGCCGGCTTCATCGCCCGAGGCACGATCGCCGTGGCCGCCGGTGTCTTCGTCATCCAGGCCGCGATCACCTATGACCCCGACAAGGCCAAGGGCGTCGACTCCACGCTGCGCTCGCTCGCCGACACCCCTGTCGGTCCGTGGCTGCTCGGTGTCATCGCGATCGGTCTGCTGCTGTTCGCGGCCTACTGTTTCTTCGAGGCTCGCTGGCGCCGTCTGTGACGGATGGAGCCGCACGGTACGCCAGGTGCGGACACGCAGGTGAAAGCCGCTCTGGCAAGCCTCACCTGTCTATCCGGTAAGTGATCACATTCCTACTTTTCCGCGACATCTTCCCCGCCGACCTCCGCGTCTTCCCAGAAGTGAAACGTCATCGGAGGGGGCGGTATGGACTCGTCGGAGTACGACGGCAGTGAATGGGTTCTCCGCCTGGCGGGGTCCCCGGACCAGGTGGCGAGAGCTCGCCACCTGGTCTCGGTGATCCTGGGGCGAGACCACCCCCTCCACGACGACTGCGTCCTGCTGACGAGTGAGATCGCCACCAACGCGGTGATCCACTCCAGGTCGGGGGACGGCGGGGCGTTCACCGTCACGGTGGTTCGCTCGCCGGCGGGAGTGCGTGTCTCGGTCCAGGACGAAGGCTCCTGCCAGGCCCCCACCGCGAGCCGCGCCTCGGCCGACGCGACAGGGGGCCGGGGCCTGCCCATGCTGGAGACGCTGGCCCACCGCTGGGGCATGGTCAGGGAGGCGGGCTCCAACAGGGTCTGGTTCGAGCTGGAGACGGCCGACCTGCGCACGGGCAGCCTGGCCGCCGCCCGGTAGTCCCGGCGGTACAGGTTGCGGGAGCGCCTCCTCGCTCAGCTCGGCCGTCACGGCGTCGTGGAGGGCCGCGTGGCCGGGCGGACGTCCAGCTCGGCCAGCAGCCCGGCGATGCGGGCGGCGCGGAGCGGGTCGACGGGCAGGACGTGACCGGTCCACCAGCGGGCGATCTCCGGGGTCGGCCCCGAGGGAACCCGGTCCAGATAGTCGTCCAGCGGCGGGTCGTAGATGAAACCGGGCACCACGCCCCGGCTCTCCAGCCGGGCGACGACCTCGTCGCGGTTCTCGACGAGCAGGGGCACCCGTAGCAGCGGCAGTGGCGCCGCCTCGCGGACGCCGTCGGCCGCCCAGGGCAGGGTGCGCAGCAGCTCGACCCCGGCCACCCGGCGCTCCCGTTCGCGGTCGATCACCCGGAACCGGGAGCGGTGGTATCCGCGAAGCAGCGCCCCCTGGCGCATCCGCCAGTCGTCGAGGTCGATCCGCAGCCAGTGGTCCATGGCGCGCGGGTCGACCGGGTCGGCGGCGACGACCGCGCGCAACTCCTCCTCGCGGGGCGGGCAGCGGTGGCCGGTCCAGCGCACGAGACCCAGCGCCTTGAGGGCGTGCCACATCGGCCTGACCAGCCCGGTGCGGTAGATCGTCTCGCGCAGCACGGGCCGCAGCGTGCCGAGCAACTGGGCGCGCGCCCCTCCGGGAAGCAGCAGCTCGTCCCTGGCACGCGCCAGCTCGGGCAGCACGGCCGGGTCCTCCGCGGTGAGGAACCCGCCGGACATCGCCCGCCCGTGCTTGGCGAGGCTGAACACTCCGGCCGTGCCGAACGTACCCGCGGGGCGGCCCTGCACAGTCGTCTGCATGGCGTGCGCCGCGTCGTCGAGGAGGATCACGCCGCGCCGGTCGCACTCGGCGCGCAGCTCGGTCACCCGGTCGGGCTGGCCGTACAGGTGCGTGGTGACGACACCGGCGAGGCCGGTCCAGTCGACGGCGGGGACGTCGATGTTGCCGTCGCGCCAGGAGACCGGCGCCATCACCGGCTCAAGCCCGGCGGCGAGCACGACGAACAGCACCGTCTCACAGTTCGTCGGCGAGATCAGTACCCTGTCGCCGCGCTTGAACCAGTGGCGCAGCGCGATGAGCAGGCCGAACCTGGCGGACGGCACGTGGAGGCACTCCCGGCCGATCCGGTCGCGCATGACCGCCTCCAGCGCGCGGCGGCCGTCCGCGTGGTCAAAGGTGGCAGGGCGGGCGCTCATCGGGCCTCCTTCCGAGGGCTCATCGACTCCTCCTGCCGGTGCGCAGCCGACCGTACCGCTTCATGGCCCTGTCGGCGGCGCCGTACAGGACCGGGCTGTCGAGGATGAACCGCCGCACCCGGCGGACCGGCTCGGTACGCAGCCAGTGCGCCGCCGCGCCCACCGACCGGCGGCGCACGATGCCCTCGGTGACCGGAACGGTCCTGCTGCACAGCGCGTCCTTGTACTCCGAGCCGTTACTGATGCCCAGGTCCAGCGAGGTGATCCCGAGCTTCGCGGCGGCCTCGACCATGCGCAGGTGCTGGATCAGGCCGGGGGAGTATCTGGCGTACTCGGGATCGTAGGCGGGGAACCAGCCGATCATCGTCGTGCCGGTGCGCAGCCCGAAGTGGCCCGCGACGGGCCTGCCGTCGGCGTACAGCATCGACAGCGGCCCCGCGAAGTCGTCGGTGTCGGCGGCGTGCAGGCGTTCGACCAGCTCCACGACCCACGCCTTGCCGAAGCGGTCGGCGCGGCCCATCCGCTGGTACTGGGCGGACTTCCACCGGCGCAGCAGCCGGAAGCTCTCGGGGTCGTCCACCGCGAACTCGGAGGTGACCTCGCCCACGTCGCGGCTCAGCTTCCGCTCCTTGTACAGGGTGGACTTGAGGAACTTCGGGGAGCGTTCGCGCAGCTCGTCGAGGAAGGCGTGGTAGCCGTCGGCGAAGTCGAGGACCACGGCCTCCTGCCTGAGCGTCTCGAACGGCCTGAACCACGGCTGGTGGTCGACCAGACAGCCGAACTCCCACACGCTCAGCCCGCACGCCCGAAGCAGGGCGTCGGAGTCGAACTCGGCGCCCGGGCGGTGGACGACCCCCTGGGAGAGCGACACCCACCCGCCCAGAGCGGCACTCACCCCGCCACCGTGCAGTTCGAAGGGGAAGAACCCGACGGGCCCGTCGGACTCGCTGATCACCGCTACCCGCGCCTCCGGGCGGACCTCGCCCATCGCGATCGTGAAGTCCGGGCTGAGGAAGGGATTGTCCAGGTGTGAGCTGGAACGTTGCATTCCGCGCCATGCCGAGATATCGGCCGTGCCCAACTCCGAGGGCCGGATGACGCTGATTCTCATGCGCCGTCCCCCGTCGCGCCGGGGTGACCGGCGGTGTGCGCAAACCTACCGTTCACGAGGCCGGTGGTCCTTTCTCGAAGCCTGGGACCAGGCAACTGGACGTCGTCGGAGCAGGGGGAGGTCCAGACGGCGGGCATGCGGAACGTGCGTCACGGCACGTGGAGACCAGCCCGGAACCAGGCGGCGGCTGATCTCCCGATCCGCGGATTCCCCGACTTCCCGAACTGCGGATCCCCCGATCCGCTGTTCCCCCGAATTACCGCCCGATGCGCTGAATCTATCGGGATATCGCCCTATTCGCTTAGTAACGAGATAGTTCGTTTATTAATGCGGCAGGCTCGCTACGCGACGTCGAAGGAGGCCGGCCCCGAGGGCGTCCTGGGCGGCATCGGAGGGAGCGCGGGGATGAGCCGTTCGATGACCGGCAGGGCGCGATGGGCGTACAGAGGGTCGACCGGCAGCACGTGCCGGGCCCACCAACGCGCCACCTCGGGCTCGGGTGAGGGGTCGGTGAACTCGGGCAGGTAACCGTCGTACGGCGGGTCGTAGAGGTATCCGGTGGCGACCCCGTGCCGCTCCAGCTCGGCGATGGCCGCGTCACGGCCGTAGACCAGCAGCGGAACCCGGAAAAGCGGCTGGTCCAGGTGGCGGCGTACGGCAGGGGCGACGGTGGGCAGCGCGGCCAGCACCGAGACGCCGGCGATCCGCCGTGACCGCTGCCGGGGCAGCGCGTGCAGGCGCCTCGACTGGTACCAGCGAGAAAGGTGGCCCCGCCTGGCCCGGTAGTCGTGCAGGTCGGCCCGGACCCAGGAGTCGAACGCCGGCAACTGCTGCGGTGCGTACTCCATCGCCCTGTGCAGATCCTCGGGGCGTGGTGCGATGCGGTATCCCTCGCGCTCCTCCTCCATGCCGAGGGCACGCATCGCCCTCAGCGCCGGGCGGACCATGTTCAGGCGCAGCGCGGCGTGCCGGCCCGCGGAGGTCAGCACACTGTGGATCTCTTTCTTGAAGACACCGGGCTGCAGCAGCCGGTCGCGCTCACGCTCCAGGGCACGCAGATCCGAGAGGTGCTCGACCGCGATCACCCCGCCGGAGCCCGCTCCCGCGTGCTTGGACAGGCTGAACACGCCGGCCACCCCGAAGGTGCCGATCGGCCTGCCGTTCACGCTCGTCTCGATCGCGTGCGCGACGTCCTCGATCAGGATCTTGCCGCCGAACGCGGCCACCCGGTCCGGCAGGCCGTACAGGTTGGTGGTCAGCACCGCGTCGACCGTGTCGAGGTCGACGGCGTCGGCGTCGATGTTGCCGTCGTCAAGGGAGAGAGGGGCGATGACCGGGCGCAGCCCGGCCGCGAGCACGAGGAAGAGGATCTCGTCCGCCGACAGCGGTGACATCAGCAGTCGCTGACCAGGGCTGCACCAGTGCCGCAGGGCCAGATACAGGCCAAGGCGGTTGGAGGGCAGCGGAAGGCAGAGGCGATGAGTCCGCTTCGCCACTATGTGCTCAGGAGTCACCGGAGACCAGATATCACGTACGACATCGTGACCGCAAACCGGAAGGGTCGTGTCGCCCTAACCGGTCGCCACCTGGGATGTTTTGCCATGTTTCATCACTCTGCGCATGTTTGGGAAGATCAGCAGCGCGACCAGGAGCTGGCTGCCGAGCATGGCGTAGCCCACCGCGGCGATTCCGAAGTGGGGGAAGAGCACCGCTATCGAGGTGAGGACCAGGACGGCCATCCCGATCTGGACGAGGGCGAGCTTGCGTGCCTCGCTCTGGGCGCGCAGCATGCTGAGGCAGATCTCGATCACCGTCTGGGGGAGCACGGCGATCGCCATCAGGCGCAGCAGCGGCGTGCCCGCCTCGGCGAACCCCGGGCCGAACACGCCCAGGATCAGCGGCGCGCCGATCACGACCACCGCGACGACCGGCCCGACGATCAGGAAGGTGCGCCGCAGCGCGTTGCGCACGCTCTGTCCCAGCTGGGCGGCGTTGAAGGAGCCCTCGACGGTGAGCGAGACCGCCATGTTGGCCGCGAGCAGCCCGACCATGGAGCCCAGTGTGTGCGCTATCGAGAAATAGCCGAACGTCGGGGCGTCGTCGAGCCAGCCCGCGACGATGACCGGGACGAGATAAAGGATCAGCAGGATGGAGAACGCGCCGGGGAAGTCTCCGGCGAGGAAGCGCCCCACCTCGCGCAGGCGCGGCGGGTTCGCCGCGGTCACCTCGGTGTTCTTGACGTGCCTGGGGATGATGACCCCGAAGATGAGCCAGCTGATCGGGATCAGCGCTATGGCCGTCGGCACGATCCACGAGACGAAGATGCCGCCGAAGACGCCACCCTGCGGCAGCGCGTGCGCCAGCGCGATGAGCAGGCCCATCTTGACCAGGCCGAACGCCAGGCTGTTGACCGGCACCCAGACGGCGTTGCGCAGCCCGGCCAGTGTCACGTCCTGGAGGGTGAAGATCGTCCACACGAGCACCGAGGCGAGGAAGAACAGGCCGGGACCGAGCCCGCCGAGGTCGGCGTAGACCGATCCCCACAGCGGTAAGGTCAGCAGGAACCCCAGCGCCGCCACCAGGCCGGTGGCTCCGGCGACCGCGTAGCCGCGCAGGATGAACTCGGCGGTGCGGCGCCCGGCCACCGGGATGAACCTGGCCATGGCGCCCGCGAAGGCGAGCCCGGTCAGGGAGGAGAACAGCCGCATCGCGCTGATCTGGGCCTGTCCCTCACCGAACGCGGTGGCGCTGTACAGGTGCGTGGCGAGGAACCAGTAGCCGAGCCCCAGCACGGCGGTGATCCCCGTGTTGATCATCAGCGCGTAGCCCTGCAGGAACAGAGGGTTCCTGAGGTCCTTGCGGAGGCGGTCCATCAGGCCGGTCCCGCGTGCCTCGGTGGCCGTCCGGCCCGTCGCCCGCTCGCCTTCGTCGCGCGTCACGCCGCCATCATCGGCCGGGTCGCTTGCATCGACCTTGCCACCGGCTGTCCGGAGACCGGAGGCCGTGTTCGCGCCGGGCCCGAGAATGTCCGGCCCGCTGTCCGGCGCGGGGACGCCGCTCCCCGGCCTGGCGTGCCGGCCGGTGCCGTGCTCACCCACGCCGGTCTCTCCGATCCGCGCCGTTCCCGGAGGCGGCGCGGGAGCGCCGCGAATCGCTCGGGCGGGGTGGGGCGGTGGTCTCGTCGACGGGGACGGAAGGGCACGTCACCGGCCTTCGCGTCTCGTCGCGAGACCTGCCGGTCACCGAGGGGTACATGAGAATCGGCACGTGAGTCATGATGCCCCAGTTTCCGGCGGGCCGTGTCCGGCATGTATACGGAAGTCCCAGGCAGGACTTGATTGTGATAGAGGCTGCCCTGCTTTCGTAGGGATTGGGATGAGCGGGAGTGGCTGAGATCACCGATGCCGCCGCGAGCGGCTCGGCGCGTGGGGGAGGAATCGGAGCGATCCGTAAGGCCCGGGGAAGCCGGAGGATCCGGAAGGCCAGGGCTTTTCGCGGCGGTTCGGACGCCGGGAGCCGGGGACGTCAGGGGGCCGGGAGGGGGCCGGAACGCGGTTCGGATGGAGTCCGAGGTTCCGGGACGCGGTTCAGCGGGAGGTGAGGAGGCGGTTCAGGACGCGGACGCCGAACTCCAGACCCTCGACGGGGACACGCTCGTCCACACCGTGGAACATGCCGAAGTAGTCAAGATCCGGGGTGAGCATCAGAGGGGCGAAGCCGTAGCCCCTGATGCCGAGCCCCGCGAAGGACTTCGCGTCCGTACCGCCCGACATCACGTAAGGCACCGGTCGCGCCGACGGGTCCTCGGCCACCAGGGCGGCGCGGAGCCGGTCGAAGAACGGCGAGTCCATCGGGGCGGAGGGGGCGTCCTCGATGTTGACGAACTCCCGGGTCACCCGGGGGCCGAGCAGACGGTCGATCGTCTCCAGGAACTCCTCCCGATGCCCCGGCAGGAACCGCCCGTCCACGTGCCCCTCGGCGGTGCCGGGGACCACGTTGACCTTGTAGCCCGCCTGGAGCATCGTCGGGTTCGCCGAGTTGCGGATCTGCGCCCCGAACAGGTCACCGATCCTGCCGAGCCGCCGCGCCTCCTCCTCCAGCCGGTCGAGATCGATGCGCTCGCCGAGAATGGCCGACAGGTCCTCGATCAGCGCCGCCACTCCGGGCGTCAGCCGCACCGGCCAGCGGTGGGAGGCGATCCTGGACATGGCGTGGCAGAGTTCGGCCACCGCGTTGTCCACCGGCGGGCGGGAGCCGTGGCCCGCGACGCCGGTCGCGGTGAGCCGCATCCAGGCGGTGCCGCGCTCGCCCACCGCGACCGGGTAGATCCGCGTGCCCCCGGCCGTGACGCTGTAGCCGCCGGACTCGCTGATCGCGTCGGTGCAGCCGTCGAACAGTTCGCGGTGGTGCCGTACCGCGTGGCGCGCCCCGTACTCGCCGGTGGCCTCCTCGTCGGCGAGGAAGGCGAGCACGATGTCCCGGTCCGGCCGTACTCCGCGCCGGGCCCAGTCGCGGACCAGGGTGAGCGTCATGGCGAGGGTGCCCTTCATGTCGACCGCGCCCCGGCCCCAGACGCATCCGCCGAAGACCTCGCCGGAGAAGGGGGGGATCCGCCAGTCGGACGGCCTCGCGGGGACCACGTCGAGGTGGCCGTGGATCAGCAGGGCCTCGGGCGAGTCGCCGGGGATCCTGGCGATCACGCTGGTCCTGCGGCTGGCCGACTCGAACACCACGGGCTCGATCCCGGCGTCGGACAGCAGGGTGGCGACGTGCTCGGCCGCCGGACGTTCACCGGTACCGGGGTTGGTGGTGTCGAATCTGATCAGATCCGAACAGATCTGCGCGACCTCGCTCATCAAAGAACGCCCCCGGAGCCAGATTCCCAAAGCTTTTGATCAAAAGGTGCATACCCCTCCGGGTTGGAAATAGCACCCCATGTGGTCATTATGTGGTCGTTTCGAGCACTCCCGGTCGGCTATGACGCCGCCACCCCTCCAGGGTCCGGGAGCCCGGCCTCACTCGCTGTGCGCGGTCTGCGGGGTTTTTTTGGTCGAGCCCTTCGCCACGCTGGGGTCGCCCGCGGCGAACGCCTCGGCGACCTTTCCTCCGATGCGTCCGCGCTCGCTCACCTCGATCCCGTGGGACTTCGCCCACGCCCGG
This sequence comes from Streptosporangium sp. NPDC006930, assembly GCF_040635605.1. Taxonomy (NCBI): domain Bacteria; kingdom Bacillati; phylum Actinomycetota; class Actinomycetes; order Streptosporangiales; family Streptosporangiaceae; genus Streptosporangium; species Streptosporangium sp. NPDC006930. Next base: position 141,691 of record NZ_JBEYID010000004.1, read on the forward strand.
ATCTCGGCGCTCCGCTCACGGTTGCCGCCGGAACTCTTCGACCTGCCCTTGCGGCCCATGGAAGTGCTCGCCTTGCGGGCGGCGGACTGGAACGGTCTGAGGGCTTCGCGAAGTTTCGTGGCGTTCTTCGAGCTCAGGTCGATCTCGTAGGCGGTGCCGTCGAGGCCGAACGAGACGGTCTCGTCGGCCTTCTTGCCGGTGATGTCATCGGTGAACGTGACGACTTGCTGACGTGCCATTGTGTGACTCCTTAATCTTGGCGCCGGAGCGTGCGGCTGTGAACCCGGCCGACGATGGTCCCGCGTCTCTTCCCCGCGCGTAAAACTCTAGTCCCTCCTTTCGTTGTCGCGCTCAGGAAACCTCTGTTCGCCGGAGATCCACTCTCTCAGGTTAATTACTCAAGGTCGGACTCCGGCGCCTCCACGTCATTGGTAAATGCTTCCCGTTCGCGGGGCATTAAAAACGACGACGACACCGGGACCCCTTGGCGCCTTGTATGCCGGGCTCTGTCGGCTGCCCCGGCGGGCTTTCCCGAAGGAGTGCCGGGGCACTTTGGAGTTTCGTGACCTCCGGGTGGTTTCCATCCTGGCCGCCCGGAAAAAAATCGACTTCCACCACTTCGGGCCACTCCGGTCCATCGTTCCGCCGCGGTTCGTTTCCCTGGCTCCGCGGCACCGGAGACGCCGGTCTCCCGCGGCCGTCATCTCGGCCCGCAGACAGGTTCTTTCGTTCCCTTTTCGCTGCTCACGGTACCTGTCAAACCGAGATCGCACGGAAGGGGCGAGGGGTGGGCCAGGCCGGGAGAGGCGGAAGGAGAGGCTTCGCGCGGGTCGCGCCGGACGCTCGGCGGACAATTCACGCACGCCGGAAGTTCGTAACCGAGCGCGTTCCGGGATTCCGGAGGACAAATGACTTCCCCGCCCCCGGAATGCGTGCCGCCCGTCCACGGGTTTCAGGTGTCCGGTATCGGGCGCCTTCGAAGACGCCCGCCGGTACGTTGCCGATCACATTGAGGTGTGATCTCGACACTCTCAGGTAAGGCAAGACTCGCCTTGCGGACCGTATGATTCCGGGCGTCTCGCATTGCGGGGGAGGGGAGACGTCGGCGGTCGTTTGCTCCTTGGTCGACATTGGCCCGTTCCATCACCCGGATCAATCAGGCGGCGTTCCCCGAATTGTTCGCGAACCGATCGGAGATCGGATAGGCGTATTGACCGGATCCCGGCGTTCCCGGTTCGGCCGGACACTCGGGGTCCGGTACCCGGCCGTCCGGCCCGATCACCGGATCGCCCGGACGTGGTCACCGGGGATTCCGCCCCCTGGCCCGCCCCACCCCGGCGACCGGGAGGTCCGGCGGTCCCGGGCCTCGGGCGGGCTCCCGAACCCTCGGCCCTTCGCTCCGGAGCCCCGGGAGTCTCAGCGGGAGTCCTCGGCGTCGGTGGCCGACACCTCCCCTGCGGACGAGATCGGATTTGTCGGTAGCGATCTCTACCGTCCGGCTCATGACAAACGCAGTGCAGGCCTACGCCTATGCCGGTCCCTCCGCGCTCGCCGACGGACATCTGGGCCTGTCGACATCCGGTGGCCGGACCACGTCGGGTTTTCTCGACCATCCCCGCTTCTTCAGCGGGGTGCTCACCCAGGCCGCACCGGCCGCGACCGGCCTGCTCGCGGTCGCCGACGTGGCATTGGCCCGCTACCACCGGCCGCAGCCGGGGTTCACCCGCGATCCGGTCGTGACCTGCGGTGGCGACCGTCTTCGATTCGAGTCCTTCTCCGCCTGCGGCGGCGTCTACGCCCGGCTGGACGTGCTCGGCCCCGCCCTCGACGGTGAGATCTTCGACCGGGGCACCACCAATGTGGACGTCAACAACCCGCTGCGTGAGGCACTGGCCAGGGTCGGCGCCCGTGACCCGCTGCACGTCGGGGTCGGCCCCGACGAGCTCACCGTGACCACCCTGGACGGCGCGGTCGTGGAGAAGAAGGTGCCGCTGCCCGACCGGTGGCTGCGCGGTTTCGCGGAGGTCCAGGTGATCGCGTCCGGGTTCGACCTGCGTGCCGAACTCGCCGGGCCGCAGGCCGTCAGGTTCCTGCGAGGACTGCCGAAGCGGGCGACGGCCGAGGTGTGGGCGGTCCCCGCCGGCAGGGAACTGAGGCTCTCGGAGCGGGCCGTACCCGGTGGGGTCCATCTGGCCGGGACCGGCAGGCTGGCGACGATGATGCCGTCGCTGCGCTTCACCAAGGCTCTGCGGGTGTACGGGCCGGCGGACGGCTCCGGGGCGAGCGCCTGGGAGCTGGAACTGCCCGGTATGCGGTACACGCTGGTGCTTTCTCCGCAGGCCTGGCGCGGTTTCTCCGGGGAGGGAGCCGTCCTGGACGATCTTTCTTCAGACGTGGTGGCCGGCGACGCCGACCTGGTCGGCATCCTGCTCGACTTCGAGCCCACCCTGGAGCTCGGCCTGCTCGCCGAACGCTCCGGACTCGCGCCGGAGCGGGTCCGGGCCGCGCTCACCCAGCTCGGCACGGCGGGCCGGGTCGGCTACGACCTCTTCGAGGCCGCGCACTTCCACCGCGAGCTGCCCTACGACCGTGACCACGTCGCGGCGCTGAACCCCAGGCTCGGCTCCGCCCGCGCCCTGGTGGCCTCCGGCGCGGTCCGCCTCACCGGTCCCGATTCGGCCGAGGTGACCACCGGAGGCGGCGTCCGCCTGGTGCGAATGGCGGAGGGGTCGTGCACCTGCCCCTGGTGGTACGACCACCGGGGCTCGCGAGGCCCCTGCAAGCACGTGCTCGCCGCCCGGATGGCCGCCGGCACCGCGGACGCCTCCCCGGCGGCGCCGCTCTCCCACGTCGGGGAGGACTCCCGATGACGGTCTGGGACGAGGTCCGCGACCTCATCGACAAGGGCGGTCTCGACGAGCTCGCGGCCCGGATGGCGGGACTCGACGCCGCCGGGCGCAAGGAGGTCGCGAAGGAACTTCCTGGACACCTCAGGTCGGCGCGTCTCGGGACGAACGCCTTCGATCGGTGGGAGAGGCGGGGCGCGCGGAGAGAGCACCTGCGGGTGGCGGGCGCGGGCTCGCTCGGTGGCGCGGCGGCCGCGGCCACCTGGCTGAACCGCCGCGAACTCGCGTTCTTCGGCTGGGAGACGCCGGGTGACACCGACGCCCTCATGACGGTGATCTCCGCGCGGGAGCCCGGGTGGCAGGCCGATCTGGTCACCCGGCTCACGCTCCGGATCCGCGACCGGACCTCACCGGGGATACCGCTGGTGCTGGCTCTGCTCCGCCGTACCGGCGTGACCCCGCCCGAGCACGACCCGCTCGTGCTCGGCTGGCTCGCCACGCCGCCCAGTGCGAGCAGGCTCCGCAGGGATCCGCTCCTCGACACCATGCTGCCGAGGATCTTCGAGGCGCAGGGCGTGGGCCGCGCCCTGCGCGAGGAGCGAAGCACCCCGCTGCGCGCCGGTTCCTGGCTCAGTGCACTGGCCATGCTGGGCGGCGAGGGGCGGGCGAGCCGCGAGATGCTCGTGAACGGCTGCGTGAGCCGGTTCCTGCGCGGAGGGGACGCCACCGACCTGCGGTTCTTCGTCCGCCTCCACGAGTTGCTCGAACCCACGTACGCGGAGGTGGAGGCCCGCGCCCGCGACTACCTGCGCCTGCTGCCGGCCGCGCCGGGGCCGGTCGCGGAGCTGGCGCTCAGGCACCTGCGCCGCCTCGACCACCTCGACCCGGCCGACGTGACCGAGGCGCTGGAGAGCGTGCTGTTCCGCGCCGAGAGCGGGCTGGTACGCACGGGGCTGATCTGGCTCGACCAGACCCTGCGGCGGTCGCCGGAACGGGCCGACGAGCTGGCCCCGGCCCTCGCGTCCGCGTTCGGCCACGAGGCGTACGCCGTACAGGAACGTGCCACGCGTCTCGCGGTCAAGCACGCGGCACACCTCACTCCGCTCGGCGCGGAGACGCTGCGCTCGGCTCCGGGCGCGCTCCCGCCCGACCTGAGACGGCTCCTCGCCGAGGCTCTCGGGGGAGAGCCGGAGCCCGAGGTTCTCGCCCCGCCGCCGCTCATCCCACCCGATCCGGTAGGAGCCTTCCCCGACCCGCCGGGCACGGTCGCCGAACTGGTCCGCGCGGGCTCGTCTCGCGACTGGCAGGAGGCCGAGCGGTGGCTCGCGGGCTTCGTCCTGCTCACGGCGGAGGACCGCGAGGCGCTGCGCGCCGCGCTCAGCGGGAGCGTCGACCGAATTCACGAGCTCTACCAGAGGGAGGACTGGTACGCGCCACACGACTGGTTCACCGCGATCGCCGCCGAACTCGTCACCCCTGGCGCCGACCCCGGACCGGCGGCCTGGGAGATGTCTGAGGCTCCGGAGGCTTCCGAGGGGTGGGCCTTCGGGAGTAGTACGACCGGTCCGGGGGACGCGGGCGGCTGGGAGATGTTCCTCGGTGATTTTCTCGCCGGAGCGCGCCACCAGATCATGCGGGTCCTCGCCGGAGTTGGCGAGGGCGGCGGGGCGGCAGGACCGGGGGAGGCGCGCGGCACCGCCCGAGAACTCAGGCCCGACCGGCTCCCCGGTGAGCACGACGTCTCCACGCCGCACCGGTTCGTGCTCCGGCGGTGCGCGGAGGTGCTCGCCGCGCTCAGGGCGGGAACGCTGCCGCCGGTCCTGCTCGCGACCCCGACCGCCGCCACCGGCCACCTCGATCCCGCCGTCTTCCTCACGCGTCTGGAGGAGGTCGAGGCCACCGGGGCCGAGCCACTGCCCGCCGACTTCCAGCAGGCGCTGCTGCGGTTGCCGGCGACCGTGGAACCCGAGGTGGTCGTCCGGGCCGGAGCGCTCACCTCCGAGGCCGGGCGCCGGGCGGCGCGATGGCTGGCGGAGGGGCCGGTCGAGGTGGAGACGCGCGTCCGCTGGACGTTCACCGAGAACGGGAACCTCCGCTACACCGACGAACACGAGCCGCCTTCGGGCGCCGGCCTGAATCCGGTCCCCTGGACGCGGGCCGAGGCGACCGGCCTGACCTTCGTCGACGAACTGCTCGGCGGGGTGCCGAGCCGCGACGGGGAGATGCACGGCCGGTACATGGCCTGGTGGCCCGCAGTCCTGCCCTCGCACCGTGACGTGGTCGCCGTCGGCTATCTCCCTCATCTGCTCCACTCCTGGTACGGGCCCGCGGTCCAGCCGGAAGACGTCGAGGCGCTCATCGCCGGTGAGGGGCAGGCCGGTGAACCGACCGCGCTGCTGCTCGCCTTCTTTCTCGCCCAACGGGATCCGGACCGCGGCGTGCGGCTGGTACTGCGGATGGCGGCGAGGGGGGACCTGCCCGCGGACGCCCTCGGCAGGCAGCTCGCCCTGCTCACGGAGCGGACCTGGGTGAAGCTGCCGCACGCGGTGGCCGGGCTTGAGCGGGCGGCCAGGCAGGGAGCCCACCGAGAGGTCTGGCAGATGATCCGGGCGGCACTGCCGCACGTGTTGCCGGGAGAGGGGGAGCGGCCGCGCTCGGGCGCGACCGGGCTCGTCGCCCTGGGCGTGGAGGTGGCCGGCTGGGCCGGGGCGCGAGGAGAGATCACCGGGCTCACCCCGTCGTCACGCCGTTCCTCGTCGGGGTTCGGCCGCCAGTGCCGCCGCCTGCACGACTATCTCGTACGGCCCTGAGCCCGCCCGCTCGGGGTGGGGGTGGCGGGACGGCGGCCGGGCGGACGCCGTCCCGTCGGGCGCGCGGAGAACCCGGCGGCGGCGAGCTTGCGGATCAGCACCGTGAGCGCCGCGGTGATGATCGCCGCCCAGGTCTGGGCCTGGGAGAGGCGCAGGAGCCCGGCCGCGAGGAGGAAGTCGAGCAGCACTCCCAGGGCAGTGCCGGCAGCGCCGCCGGAGAGCAGGACGGCGAGCGCCGCGGCCAGTCCCATGACGACGATGAGAGGAACGAGCGTGCGGGCGAGGTCAGCCATTCCCCGCACCGGGCGGGACGTGCCCACCGGGGTCGTCCGGCGAACCCCGTCCGCCGAGGGCGGCCTGTGAGGCGCGCCCGCGTGCCTCGCTCATCGTGCGTCCCTCCCGCTGGATCTCCCTGTTCAGGAAGAAGTTCAGGGCGGTGCGGATGGCCGCGATCGCCGCGAGCTGCCCGATCTGCGGAAAACTCGGCGCGATCGCCGTGCGCAGCACGTCGCTCGCCAGCTGGAACTCCAGGCCGAGCGCGAGGAAGCGTCCCAGGAACAGCCGCACCGCGATGAACCCGTCCTCGTGCCACCGTACGGCCACCAGCACGAACCGCACGAACGCGATCGCGGCGCCGACGAAGATGACGGCCGCCCCGGCCGCCTCGACGAGGCGTACCAGCAGGTCGACGAGCCGCCGGAGGGTCTCCTCCGGTAGAAGATCGGGCATGCGCTGCTGGTACCCCGCCGGATCCCGGCCCATGCGCCCGCGGTCGCCGCCCGGTCCGCGCCCCTCGAAGGCGGAGCGCGGCGCTCCGCCCGCGCTGTCCCCCAGCCGATCGGCGGCGCTCCGATCACTCGCCCGCGGTCGTCGCTCGGCTCGCGGCGCTCATCAGAGGTAGAGGCCGGTGTTCTCCTGGGTGGCCGGTGCGTGGCTGACGACGCCGTCGCGGAGGGCGAAGAGCTCGGCGAGGGTCGCGCCGGAGGGGGAGAGCCCTTCGGTGGTGCCGAGCCAGCGGGCGGCCTCGTCGTGGGGGAAGGCGCCGACCTCGATCTGGGCGAGGCAGCGGCCCGGACGGGTGACGGCAGGGTGGAGGTGGGCGAGGGCTTCGTTGGTGGTGATGGCCACCAGGACGTCACGGCCCTGGCCGAGGAGCCCGTCGGTCAGGTTGAGAAGGCGCGACAGACCCTGCCCGGTGGCCTCCTTGGCGCCGGACCTGATCAGCTCGTCGCAGTCCTCCAGCACCAGGAGCCGCCACCGATCCCCGCTGTCGCCTCCGTCGTGGTCATGGTCGTCGGAGCCGACGGCGACCTCCATGAGGTATCCGGGAGAGTGGAACAGCTGCTCGGGGTCCAGCACGCAGTCGACCTGGCACCACGACCGCCACTCGTGGGCGAGCGTGCGCAGCAGCGTCGTCTTGCCGGTGCCCGGCGGCCCGTGCAGCAGGATCAGCCGGCCGTGTGCCTCCGAGGGGGTGACGGACATCAGCCGCGACAGCGGTTCGCTCACGGACCTGGCGTAGTTGCCGGAGACCCCCGCCCAGGGAGCGGCGGTGATCGGCTTCTCCGAGCGGCGGCTGCCCCGGGGCCCCTGCCACCAGAAGCCCATCGTGACGTGGTCGCTCTCGGGGGCGGGCTCCTCGGCGTCCCTCGTGATCTCCTCGATCACCGAGCGGGCCAGTCCTTCGTCGACCGCGGTCACGCTGACCGTGGCGGCGCGGTTGCGGTAGCGGACCACGCGCAGGGTCCAGCCCTCTCCGCACAGCAGCCGCGAGTCACGACCGTCCTTCTCCGAGGCCGCACGGACGAGCGTTCCCGAGGCGGGGGCAAGAGAGGCGTCGGGACGGACCCGCTCCAGGTTCGCGGTGCGCGACCAGGGCTGGGCCCCGGTCGCGAAGGGGGACAACGCGAGGGCGTCGATCACGTCCACCGCCGCGTCGCCGTCGTCGAGCCAGATCTTCATCGGCAGCTCGACCGGGCGCGGCTCGGGCTGGAAGTCGACCTCCTTGAGTACGGACATGGCGCCAATGATCCTCGTGGGGCGCCCTCCGGTCGAAGGGTTTTCGCACCGGACTCAGGAGGCCGCCGGGGAAGCAGGGGCCTCGGGGGCGGTGCGAAGCAGGGCGTCGACCAAAGGGCTCGGCGGGCGGGTGAGCGGACCGGTGAGGACGAGGGCGCGGGTCAGGGACGGCTTCAGCGGGATCATGACTAGCCCGGGGGTGAGGAGACCGCGGCCGAGGTCGGGAACCGTCGAGACGCCGATGCCCGCGGCGATCATTCCGATGAGCGTGCCGAGCTCGCGCACATGCTGGACAGGGGCGTAGGGGACACCCGCCAGGGAACACAGAAGGCGGGTCTGCGGCTCGCAGCCCCCCTTGGAGACGAGCAGCGGATCCTCCGTCAACTCGGCCATCGTGACGTGTTCCTGGCCGGCGAGGGGGTGGTCGGTGCGGACCACGGCGTGGAAGGCGTCGCGGCCCACCACCACATGCGCGGGAGGAGGAGGCAGCGGATCGACAAGGACGGCGGCGTCGACGACTCCGGTCTCCAGCCAGGGAGACAGCTCGTCGTCGTCGCCCTCGAAGACCTGCACCTCGACACCGGGGAGTTCCGCGCGCCACGTCCGCATGAGCTGGGGGAGCAGCCCGCAGCAGACCGTGGGCGGGGCGGCGACGCGGACGACTCCGGTGTGCTGTCCCAGGTGTGCGGAGACGGCCTCGTCGATGGCGGAGACCGAGGCGAGCGCCGCCTGGGCGTGCGGCAGGATCGTCATCCCCAGGGCGGTGGGCCCCACGCCTCCGTGTCGCAGCACCAGCGGTGCGCCGAGAGCGCGCTCAAGTGCGGCGAGCGCGTGGGAGACCGCCGACTGGGACATGCCCAGCTCCTCGGCGGCCGCGCCGAAGCCACCGTTCGCGATCACAGCGGCGAAGACTCGGAGCTGCGCGACCGTGGCCCTCATGAGGACATCTCATCACACTGCTGGGGCAACTCATTGGACACATGCTCAGAGCCTGATGAGACTGCTCCGGTGACCCGTGAAAGAACCCTCCCGGCATCTCCGCAGGTGCGGGTGGCCGACGCCGCGCCGCTCCCGGCGAGCAGGTCCGTGCTCGCCCGATATCTCGCGCTCGCCCTGACCTGGGGGGCGAGCTTTCTGTTCATCAAGGTCGCCCTCACCGGCCTGTCTCCCGTCCAGACGGTGCTGGGCCGTCTCACGCTGGGAGCACTCACCCTCAATGCGATCATGCTGGTCACCCGCCGGAGATGGCCGAGGCAGCCGAGACTCTGGGCGCACCTGGGGGTGGTCGCGCTGCTGCTGTGCGTGGTGCCGTTCCTGATGTTCGCCTGGGCCGGGCAGCACATCCCCTCGGGGCTCTCCAGCATCTACAACGCCACGACGCCGCTGATGACGATGTTCGTGACCCTGGCCGCGGTCCGCCAAGAGCGCCTGAACGCGGCCGGCGTGCTCGGCCTGCTGCTGGGCGCGGCCGGTGTCGTCGTCGTCCTGGCCCCGTGGAACCTGAGCGAGGCCGGTCCCGGATGGGCGCAGGCGGCCTGCCTGGGGGCGACGTTCTGCTACGGCCTGGCCTTCGCCTACACGCGGCGCTTCGTGGTCTCCTACGGCCACGACGCCACCACGATCGCCGCCGCCCAGATCAGTGTGGCGGCCCTGGTCATGCTCGCGCTGAGCCCACTGCTGGCAGGCGGTCCGGTGCGCCTGGACCTGCCCGTCGTGGCGAGCATGGCCGCCCTGGGCATCCTGGGTACGGGGCTCGCCTACATCTGGAACACCACGGTCATCGCCCGTTGGGGGGCGACGGCCGCCTCGACGGTGACGTACCTGACCCCGCTGGTGGGGGTCGTCCTCGGGGTGCTCGTCCTGGGTGAGACGCTGACGTGGAATCAGCCGCTGGGCGCGGTGATCGTCGTCATCGGCATCATGACCGGTCAGGGCCTCATCGGCTCCTGGTCAGGTCGCCGGTCTCGGTGACCAGTTCGGGGCCGGGAACGTCCTTCCAGGTGTAGGTCAGGGCATCACCTTTGCGCTTGAGCCACACGGTGCCGGGGACGCAGCCGGTGCCGGAGCCGAGGGTGAAGGTCAACTCCTCGGCGGTGACCTTGGTCAGGGTGATCCGCCCCTTGCAGCCGTTGACCGGTTCCGCCCACTCGGCTCCGTCGTCGCCCTTTCTGAGCGTGACCTCGATCCGCTTCTCACCGGGGGAGAACGGGTTGGTGGAGGTGACGCCGTCACCGGCCCACGCTCCGGCGAAGGAGGCGGGGATCTCGACCCCGTTCCCCGGCGGGGCCGACCTCTCGGTGCCGGAGGGCTCCGGAGTGGACGGGGCCTCGCTCCCGGACGGCGACGACGAGGGCGGCGGGGCGGACGGTGTCGTCCGGCCGGAACCGTCGACGCCGGTCTCGGGGGTGCTCGGAATCAGCCGGGCGGCGACCCCCGCGGCGATCAGCAGCGACACCGCGACGAGGGCCGCGCCGGTGACGACGCCCCGCCGGCCACGGCGGGATTCCTGGGTCGTGAGCGCCGACCGTCCCGGAGGGGCGGCGATCCGGCTGCCGATCCTGGCGAGGTCCTCGGTGGAGGGGTCGGCGGCGACCGGGTCGACAAGGCCGACCATCAGCGCGCGGGCCGTCGGGCGGCGGGCGGGATCCTTGTCCAGGCAGGAGGCGATCAGCCCCGCGAACGCGGGGGGCAGGGGCGACAGGTCCGGGTGGTGGTTGAGGATCCGGTTCAGCACGGCCGGCACGGTGTCGGCGCCGAAGGGAGGACTGCCGCTCGCCGCGCAGAGCATGGTGGCCGCCCAGCCGAACACGTCGGAGGCGGGCGAGGCGGGAGCCCCGCCGATCTGCTCGGGGGACAGGTAGGCGGGGGTGCCGATCAGGCCGGAGGCGGTCGTGGCCGCGCCCTCCGCCCTCGCGATGCCGAAGTCGACCACTCTGGGGCCGTCGGGGCCGAGCAGCACGTTGGCGGGCTTGAAGTCGCGGTGCACCACCCCGGCGGCGTGGATGGCCGTCAGTGCGGTCGCCGTACCGACCACCAGGCGTTCCAGTTCGCCGCCCCGCAGCGGGCCTCGCTCGCGGATCCTCCCCTCCAGCGAGGGGCCGTCGACGAACTCGCTGACCACGTACGGGAGGGGGCCGTCCACGGAGGCGGTCAGCACGCGCGCCGTGCAGAAGGGTGCGACGCTCTCCAGGGCGGACAGTTCGCGGGCGAGCCGCGCCCGCGACGCGGTGTCGCCGCGGAACAGCACCTTCACCGCCACCTGCTCGCCGCTGGGAGCGTGCGCGAGGTAGACGACGCCCTGGCCGCCCTCACCGACTCTCCCTGCGAGCTGGAACGCGCCGAGCCGAACCGGGTCGTCAGGGGTGAGGGGGGTCACGACCATGGGGGAAGGCTATCCGTCTTGTCGGTGATGTGAAGTGTGATGGGTGAACGGATGACACGGAGGAGAAAGGGGAACCGCCCGGTTCGAGGCTGCGTGCCGGATGCCTGGCTCGCCGGTGATCCACGGCGTTCGCGCCGAGGGGAGAGGAACCTGGAAGAGGGGAACGCGCCCCCACCTCGACGGGGCTCGCCGAGTCTCGCGGACCGGGGGGAAGACGCGGTTTAGGGTGCCCGGCAGGGGTTAGGAGAACGGCTGTTTCGCTACCCGACGACCATCCGGAGCCCTTCCCCCATCACACCGCGACAAGGGATCAATTGGTTTAACAGCCTCATTGGTGCCGTGTCAGCCATTACGCTCCGGTAGGGCAATATCACTCAGACAGTGGAGACGTTTCGTGGCCATCGATCTCGTTACTCGCCGTGAGTGGGGCGCCCGCCAGCCGCGCGGTTCCTACAGCAAGCTCAACTCCACCAAGGGAGTGAAGGTTCATTACACGGGTGGCCAGGTCAGCCCGGACATCGTGAACGACCACGCCAAGTGTGTCGCGTTGGTGAAGTCCATCCAGAGCCACCACATGGACGGCAACGGCTGGATCGATGTCGGATACTCCATGCTGGTCTGTCCGCATCGGAAGGTCTTCGAGGGGCGCGGCGTGCGCAACGTCCCGGCCGCCAACGGCGCCGGGCTCAACAGCGACCACTACGCGGTGCTCGGACTGGTCGGCTCCTCGGGATTCACCAAGCCGACCGACGACATCCTGCACGGCATCCTCGACGCCATCGAATACCTCAGGGACAAGGGCGGAGCGGGCAGGGAGATCAAGGGGCACCGCGACGGCTACTCGACCAGTTGCCCCGGCGAGCCCCTGTACGCGTGGGTCAAGCGCGGCGCCCCCCGCCCCGGCGGGGCTCCCAACCCGCCCGGACCTCATCCCTCCTTCCCCGGCCGCACACTCAAGCAGCCGCCGATCATGCAGGGGGAGGACGTCCGCACCTGGCAGCGGCGGATGCGTGACCGGGGCTGGGCGATCGACGTCGACGGCCTGTACGGCCCCGCCTCCAGTGAGGTCTGCAGGAAGTTCCAGAAGGAGAAGGGCCTCGCCGTCACCGGTGCCGTCGACCGCGCCACCTGGGACGCGGCCTGGGAGGAGCCCGTCACCTGACCGCCGCGTGACCGGCTCCCCGGTGGCGTGCCTCGCCGTCGCCACCGGGCGACGGGTCCTGGGGCCGAACCCCCTGCCCACACCCCCTGTTGACGCCGCACCAGCGCGGATCACGCCGGTCACGAGTCACGCCGAACCCCCTGCCCGCACCCCCTGTTGACCCCAGTGTTGGTATTCGTCCGGGGGGCGGGGGAAGTTCTCGGCGGCGCGACGCTTAGGATCCGGTGCATGACCGTGCCGCCTGAGGAGTCTCGATCGGCCGCCGAGTTCCCACCGGTCACCCGTGACCGGTGGCGGGAGCTGGCGCTCGGGGTGCTGCGCAAGTCCGGGGTCGAGACCGACTCCCCGGAAGAGGCGCTGGCCTTCACCACCTACGACGGCGTGACGATCGCGCCGATCTACGACGCGTCCGACCTGCCAGGTGATCCCGGCCTTCCCGGAGCCGCGCCCTACGTCCGCGGCTCCCGTCCCGAGGGTGGCTGGGAGGTACGGCAGCGCCACGAGGTGCCCGACCCCGAGGCGATCCTCGCGGACCTGGAGAACGGCGTCGACTCGCTGTGGCTCGCCCTCGACCCGGAGGATCTGCCACGCGCGCTGGAGCGGGTCCACCTGAACCTGATCTCGGTCACGCTCGACGCGGGCAAGCGGACCCGCGAGGCGGCAGTGGCGCTTTTCGCACTGGCCGGGGAGCGGGAAGCCTCGGCGCCGCGCGGCGCCGAGGCCGCAGCGCCCGGCGGCGGGCCGGGAACGGTGGTGTCCGGCGACGGACCGGGGGCGGTCTCCGGTGCCACCGGCCGCGCGGCCGATGGCGGACCGGGGAGGCTCACGGGGAACCTGGGCGCCGACGTCCTCGCCGACGCGGACACGGCGATCGAGCTGGCCCGCCGCTGCGTCGAGGACCATCCGGGCCTTCGGGCGGTGGTCGTGGACGCCACGCCGTACCACGACGCGGGGGGCGGCGACGCCGAGGAGCTCGGCTGCTCCGTCGCGGCGGGGGTCGCCGCGCTGCGTGCCCTGACCGGTGCGGGCCTCACGATGGAGCAGGCGTTCGGGCAGCTGGAGTTCCGCTACGCCGCCACCGCCGACCAGTTCCTCACCATCGCCAAGCTCAGGGCCGCCCGCAGGCTCTGGGCGCGCGTCGCCGAGGTGTGCGGCGTCTTGGGCGCGGCGCAGCGACAGCACGCGGTGACCGGTTCGGCCATGATGACCGCCCGCGACCCGTGGGTGAACATGCTCCGTACCACGCTCGCCTGCTTCGCGGCCGGTACCGGCGGGGCCGACGCGGTGACGGTGCAGCCCTTCGACGCCCGCCTCGGCCTGCCGGACGCCTTCGCCCGCCGCATCGCGCGCAACACCCAGTCGCTGCTCGTGGAGGAGGCCGGTGTGGCCCGGGTGATCGACCCGGCCGGGGGCTCCTGGTACGTCGAGCGGCTCACCGAGGACCTCGCGGTCAGAGCCTGGGAGTGGTTCCAGGAGATCGAGCGTGTCGGGGGTATGGCCGACGCCCTCGCCTCCGGGTTCGTCGCGGGACGGCTCGCGGCCACCTGGGAGCGGCGTGCGGCCGGAATCGCGAGGCGCCGCGACCCGATCACCGGCGTCAGCGAGTTCCCCGACCTGGCCGAGCGGCCTCTCAGCAGGGAGGCCGGGCCCAGCGGGAGCACCGGGGTGCACTACGCGCAGGAGTTCGAGGCGCTGCGCGATCTGGCCGACGCCCAGGAGACCCGGCCCAAGGTCTTCCTGGCGACCATCGGCCCGGTGGCCTCGCACACCGCGAGGGCGTCGTTCGCGGCCAACCTGTTCCAGGCGGGCGGTATCGCCACCGTGACCGGCGGCGCCGTCACGGATCCCGGCGAGATCGCCGCCGCGTTCGCCGCCTCCGGGGCGAAGATCGCCTGCCTGTGCTCCAGTGACCGGCTGTACGCCGGGCACGCCGAGGCGGTGGCCGCCGCGCTGAGGAGTGCGGGGGCGGTAAAGGTGTGGCTGGCGGGGAAGGGAGATTACGAGGGTGTGGACGGCGATCTCTACGCGGGATGTGACGCGCTCGGCGTGCTCCGGACGACCTTCGACGATCTGGGGGTGGCTCGATGATTCCCGACTTCTCCGGCATTGAGCTCGGTGCGCGGGCGGCGGCCCCCGGCGAGCACCCGGCGGACCTCGCGGCTCCGGATCCCGGCCTGGAGGACTGGGCGCGATCCGTTCGGGAGGCCACCGGGAGCGATCCCGGGGACCTGCTGTGGGAGACGCCGGAGGGCATCGGCGTCAAGCCCCTCTACACCGCCGCCGACCTGGCCGGGCTCGACTTCCTGGAGACCTACCCCGGCGCGGTCCCCTACCTGCGCGGCCCGTACCCGACCATGTACGTCAACCAGCCGTGGACCATCCGCCAGTACGCCGGATTCTCCACCGCGGCCGAGTCCAACGCCTTCTACCGGCGCAACCTGGCCGCCGGGCAGAAGGGCCTGTCGGTCGCCTTCGACCTGGCCACCCACCGGGGCTACGACTCCGACCACCCCCGCGTGGCCGGGGACGTCGGCATGGCGGGCGTGGCCATCGACTCCATCTACGACATGCGGCAGCTGTTCGACGGGATCCCCCTCGACAGGATGAGCGTGTCGATGACCATGAACGGCGCGGTGTTGCCCGTACTCGCGCTCTACGTCGTGGCCGCCGAGGAGCAGGGGGTGGCCCCCGAGCAGCTCGCGGGGACCATCCAGAACGACATCCTCAAGGAGTTCATGGTCCGCAACACCTACATCTACCCGCCGACCCCCTCGATGCGGATCATCTCCGACATCTTCGCGTACACCAGCGAGAAGATGCCGAAGTTCAACTCGATCTCGATCTCCGGCTACCACATCCAGGAGGCCGGGGCCACGTGTGACCTGGAGCTCGCCTACACCCTCGCCGACGGGGTGGAGTATCTCCGGGCCGGCGTCGAGGCGGGCCTGGACATCGACAGGTTCGCGCCACGCCTGTCGTTCTTCTGGTGCATCGGCATGAACTTCTTCATGGAGGTCGCCAAGCTGCGGGCGGCGCGGCTGCTCTGGGCGCGGCTGGTGTCCGGGTTCGGGGCGAAGAATCCGAGGTCGCTCTCGCTGCGGACCCATTCACAGACCTCCGGCTGGTCGCTCACCGCCCAGGACGTCTACAACAACGTCGTCCGCACCTGCGTGGAGGCGATGGCCGCCACCCAGGGGCACACCCAGTCGCTGCACACCAACGCCCTCGACGAGGCGCTCGCACTGCCCACCGACTTCTCCGCCCGGATCGCCCGCAACACCCAGCTGCTGCTCCAGCAGGAGTCGGGCACCTGCCGGGTGATCGACCCCTGGGGCGGCTCCTACTACGTCGAGCGGCTCACCCACGAGCTGGCCTCCAGGGCGTGGGGCCACATCGAGGAGGTCGAGGCCGCCGGGGGTATGGCGAGGGCGATCGACCAGGGCCTGCCGAAGCTGCGCATCGAGGAGGCCGCCGCCCGCACCCAGGCGCGCATCGACTCCGGACGCCAGCCGGTCATCGGCGTGAACAAGTACCGGCCGGACGCCGACGAGCCCATCGAGGTGCTCAAGGTCGACAACACCTCGGTACGCGCCCAGCAGCTGGAGAAGCTGCGCCGCCTGCGCGAGGAGCGCGATCCCATCCGGGTGGAGGAAGCTCTCACCGCGCTTACGAAGGGCGCGGCGAGCGACGGGAACCTCCTCGCGCTGTCGATCGAGGCGGCCCGCGCCATGGCCACGGTCGGGGAGATCTCCGACGCGCTGGAGCGGGTCTTCGGGCGGCACGCGGCGCAGATCCGTACGATCACCGGGGTCTATCGCGAGGAGGTGGGATCCGGCGTGGACGGAGTTCGCGCGGCCTGCGCCGAGTTCGAGCGGCTGGAGGGCCGCCGTCCCCGCATCCTGGTGGCGAAGATGGGCCAGGACGGTCACGACCGGGGCCAGAAGGTGATCGCGACGGCCTTCGCCGACCTCGGCTTCGACGTGGACGTCGGCCCGCTGTTCCAGACGCCCGACGAGGTCGCCCGCCAGGCGGTCGAGGCCGACGTGCACGTGGTCGGCGTGAACTCGCTCGCCGCCGGGCACCTCACGCTCGTGCCCGCGCTCCGCGAGGCGCTGGCCGCGCTGGGCGCGGAGGACGTCATGATCGTGGTCGGCGGGGTCATCCCGCCCGGTGACTTCGACGCGCTGCGCGCGGCGGGGGCGAGCGCGATCTTCCCGCCCGGCACCGTGATCTCCGACGCCGCCCGGGGACTGCTGGCGGATCTGCTCACCCGGCTGGGCCATGACGCGGACGCTTGACGACTACGTTCAGGGAGTGAAGGAGGGGTCCAGGGCCTGGATCGCGCGGGCGATCACGCTGGTGGAGTCCTCCAGGGCCGATCACAGGGACCTGGCCCAGCGGCTGCTCGCCGAGCTGACCCCGCTCTCCGGCGCCGCGCGCAGGGTCGGTATCACCGGCGTGCCCGGTGTCGGCAAGTCCACGTTCATCGACGCGCTCGGCACCCGGCTGACCGGGGAGGGGCACCGGGTGGCGGTGCTCGCCGTCGACCCGTCCTCGACGCGTACGGGCGGGAGCATCCTGGGCGACAAGACGAGGATGTCCCGCCTGGCGGTCGACCCGGCCGCCTTCATCCGCCCCTCGCCCACCTCGGGCACCCTGGGCGGGGTCACCAGGGCGACCCGCGAGGCGATGGTCGTGGTCGAGGCCGCCGGATACGACGTCGTCCTCGTGGAGACCGTCGGCGTCGGCCAGTCGGAGACCGCCGTGGCCGACATGGTCGACACCTTCCTGCTGCTCACCCTGGCCAGGACGGGAGACCAGCTCCAGGGCATCAAGAAGGGGGTGCTGGAGCTGGCCGACGTGATCGCGATCAACAAGGCCGACGGCGCCGAGGGCAGCTCCTACGAGCTGGACGCGCGCAAGGCCGCGAGGGAGCTCGCGGGAGCGCTTCGCCTGCTGGGCGCGGGGCGGACGCCCCCGGTGCTCACCTGCAGCGGGCTGACCGGCAAGGGGCTGGACGAGCTGTGGCGGCAGGTCGTCCACCATCGCGACACCCTGGAGGCCTCGGGGGAGCTCGCCGAGCGCCGTCGCCGCCAGCAGGTCCGCTGGACCTGGGCGCTGATCACCGACAGGTTGCTCACCCGGCTCCGTGAGCACCCCGAGGTCGCGGCGATCGTCGGCCAGGTGGAGTGCGAGGTTCAGGAGGGTGTCCTCACCCCGTCGCTGGCCGCCGACCGCATCCTCGCGGCCTTCGCCAAGGGCGCCTGAGCGCTCGGGAAGTCTGACGGCTCGGGGCTGAGGGCCCGCCGTCACACTGCGTAACGCCAGGTCATCGCATGATTGGCGGCTGATCCACTAATTAAGCGCTCATGTTAAGCGCGTGTTAACAGCGCATGTTAACGAGGATCACGCCCGAAAGTGGTGAGCTTTATATGCTATACACCCTTGATCACTTCTGGTGAGTCATGTGATACTTTGTGCGAAGATTAACTAATGTTGTGATGTGATGCGCTTTAGCGTGTAAAACACAGAATGAGACAGGCGAGGAGGCTCGGAGCGTCCCAGGTGGATTGTCGGCCGAGCGGTCCTGTTCCGTTGGCTGACCAGTCCTGATTCGCGCCCCGGGTGGGAACGGGACACGTGGGGTGTCCCCGTTTTCGAACACCGCCGCGCTCACCCGCGCGGGCGGTTGTCTCGTGCTGCGCGAATTCACGTCACGCGAGGTGGGAGATGTTTGCCTATGTCCATGGACGTGCACGTCCGTGCCGGTCGCCGGGCGAGATCCGTTCCGATGCGTCGAGCCCTGCCCAAGCTTCTCCGCGAACCGGCGGGGGCCCTCGCCGGGTTCGCACGGGAGGCGCGAGGTGAGATCGTCCGGCTGGAGTTGGGGCCCTTTCGCCCCTATCTGATCACACATCCCGATCACGTCCAGCAGGTGATGCGCATCGAATGGGCGAAACACCAGCGCCTGGGAATGTTCTGGCGCCCTCTGGAGCGGCTTTTCGGGCACAGCATCATGAGCGACGGCGAACACTGGCAGAACAGCAGGAAGGTCCTGCAACCCCTGTTCACCACGCGGTACATCGCCACGATCGCCGATGAGGTGTCCAGGCGCGTCGCGGGGCGCGTCGAGGAATGGGACGAGTACGTGCGGTCGGGGCAGGACTTCGACGCGGCCACGGAGATGTCCAGGATCCTCAGCTACATCGTCAACCGGGTGCTGTTCGGGGACAAGTTGAACCGGGAGGACGGGGAACGCATTATCCCCGCCTTCGAACAGGCGTCCTATTCGCTTGTCTACCGGATTCTCATGCCTTTCATGCCGTATTTCATGCGGATACCCGGTGACAAGACCTTTCTGCGGGCCGTCCAGTCGATCGACGACGTGGTGTTTCCGGTGGTGAGAAAGGCGATGGCCCAGCCCGACGACAACGTCGACGTCATCTCCGTGCTCTGCCGGTCCGTCGACGAGAACGGTGACAGACTCACCGAGAAGCAGATCCGCGACGCGCTGGTCAGCGTGTACGCCGCCTCGTCGGAGACCACCGCGATGGTCCTCACCTGGCTGTGGCTGCTCCTTGAGGAGCACCCGGACGTGGAGGCCAAGCTCCGGGCGGAGATCGACGAGGTGGTGGGCGAGGGTCCGGCCGTCCCCGAGGACATCCCCCGTCTCGTCTACACGCGCATGGTCCTGCAGGAGACACTCCGCCTGTACCCGGCGGGCTGGTTTCTCCCCCGCAAGGTCATGGAGGACACGGAGATCGGCGGCATCCGGATCAAGGCCGGATCGTCGGTGCTGGTCACCCCGTACGCCACGCAGCGACTGGAGGAGTTCTGGGAGCGCCCGGAGGAGTTCGACCCCGAGCGGTTCGCGCCCAGCAGGTCCGGGAGCGAGGAGCGCAGGCACAGATACTCCTACTTCCCCTTCGGCGGCGGCCCGCACAGGTGCCTGGGCGAGCCCCTGTTCTACATCGAGGCGCCGCTCCTCGTCGCGAGCATCCTCAGCCGGTTCCGCATGTCGGTGCGCACCCCGGGGCCGTTCGACACCGGCTGGGCCGCCTCGTTGCGTCCCCGGAAGAAGGTCTCGCTGGGCGTGTCCTTCAACGGACGTGACCGGAGCGGGGTCCTGCGATGACGCTACCGCCCGACTCGGACGTCCGGCCCGATTCCTGGCTCCGCTCCAATCCGGACGTCCGGCCAGATCCCGGTGCACGGCTCGATTCCGGCGTCCGGGGGGACGCCAGGGAGGCGGGGGCGATCTGCGCCCGCGCCGGGCGGTCCCAGCGGGACATGCGCGAGTGGGCGGAGACCTATCCCGGCCTGTTCTCCGCCAAGCCGTTCGACGCGGCCCTGTACAGCACGCTCTCACTGGCCATGGCGTTCGGCGGCCCCTGGTTCGGCGCCGAGCAGTTGCGGATGGCGAACAAGGTCTCCCTCTGGGCGTTCGGCCTGGACTGGCTCGTCGACTACGTCGCCACCTCGCTGCCCGAGGTGCGGGCCATCGCCCGGAGGTGCCTGGACGTGGCGGACGGGGCCTCGCCGGTCCCCGATGACGACCTGACCCGCATGCTCGGCGACATCCGCGACGAGCTCGCGGCCTCGCCCGCGTTCCCCGAACTCGGGCCGGTCTGGCGCGACGAGCTGGAGCGCATGCTGGACGGGATGCTCACGGAGTGGCGCTGGAAGACCGACAAGGTCACGCCGACCTACGAGGAGTACCTCGGCAACGCCGACAACCTCGGCTTCTCCTACGCGTTCGCGGCCCACTGGATCCACGTCACGGGCCCCGGCGCGGTCGCGGACGTCGACGCGCTGCGTGAGGCGGGCTGGGCGGTGCAACGGGTCATCCGCCTTCTCAACGACCTGGGCACCTACGAGCGGGACGTCGCCTGGGGAGATCTCAACGTCCTGCTGCTCGGTGTCGGCCGCGCCGAGGTGGAACAGCGGATCGCCGGGCTCGCCGCCCGGAGCCGGGAGCTCGTCGCCCCGCTACGGACCGCCCACCCGGAGCTGGCGGGCTACATGGAACGCCAGATGGACTTCTGCGCGGGTTTCTACCAGGTCGGAGACTACTGGGGGACGTTGTGAGGGGCGACGGCCTGCTGACCATCACGGAACCGGGCACCGAGGCCGGCACCGGGATCCGTACGGAGGATCACGCGGGGATCGCCGCCGGGATCGACGTGGTCGCCGAGGCGCGCGAGCTGGTCGCCGGACTGTCGGCCGAGCCCTGGGGGCAGGTGTCCGCCTCCCCGTACGAGACCGGCCGGGTGGTGAGCCTGGCGCCGTGGCTGGCAGGGCACGCCACCCGGGTCGAGTTCCTGCTCGACACCCAGCGGCCGGACGGTAGCTGGGGGCGTTCCGGCGACCACGCCCTCGTCCCCACTCTGAGCGCGGTCGAGGCGCTCCTGGTCGAACTCGGGCGCGAAGGCTCCTCCGACCGCGCCCTCCTCGCCAAGGCCGTGGAACGCGGGCTGGAGGCCATCGGGAACCGGTCCTTCCAGGCCGGCTGGCCGCCGGACACGCCCGCGATCGAGCTCATCGTCGCCTCCCTGTTCGCCCTGATCGACGGTCACCTCGACGGGGAGGGGCCGCAACCGCCCCCGGGCACGGGCGGCGCCAAGCTGACGGCCGTCAGGGCGTGGCTGATGTCGGGCGCGCCGATCCCGCAGAAACTGGTCCATGCCCTCGAGGTCGCGGGCCCGGAGGCGATAGCCGCCTCGGGAATCCTTCCCACGCCGATGCCCGGCGGGATGGCGGCCGTGGGAGCCTCACCCGGGGCGAGCGCGGCCTGGCTGGCCTCGCCGCCCGAGCCAGGGCCCCGGCCCGGAGCCGAGGTCGCACCCGGGACCGAAGCCGGAGCCGAGGAGCGCGCGGCACGCAGGGCGCGTGACGAGACGGCCGTACGGCGGTATCTGGAGGCCGTCGTGGCCTCCTCAGGCGGTCCCATGCCGTGCACCCTGCCCATCGCCGTGTTCGAGCGCGGCTGGACGCTGAGCTGGCTGCGGCGTGCGGGGATCCCGCTGGACGTGCCGCCGCAACTGGTCGCGAGCCTGCGGGACGGCCTCGGCCCCGAAGGGATCGCCACGGGGCCCGGCCTGCCCGCGGACGCCGACACCACCTCCGTCGCCCTGTACGCGCTCGCGCTGCTCGACGAGCCGCGCGAGCCGGAGGGGCTGTGGTCGTTCGAGCTGGAGACCCACTTCTGCACCTGGCGGGGGGAGGAGGGGATGTCCCCGACGACCAACGCGCATGTGCTCGACGCCTTCGGTGAATACCTGCGCCGCCGTGAGGGAGAGCCCCGCCACGCGGCCGTCGTCGCGAAGCTGGCGGCATGGCTGCGTGACCGCCAGGAGGCGGACGGCAGCTGGACGGACCGCTGGCACGTCTCTCCGTACTACGCCACGGCCTGCTGCGCGATCGCGCTGCGCGAGTTCGGCGGCGGGGAGTCGGCGGGCGCGGTGGGCGGTGCCGTGGACTGGGTGCTCGCCACCCAGCGCGGGAACGGGTCGTGGGGCCGATGGGAGGGCACCGCGGAGGAGACCGCCTACGCGCTGCAGATCCTGCTGCTGACCGACGCCGCGCGGGACAGGCGGTGGCGACAGGCCGTGGAACGTGGATACCGACACCTGCTGGCCGCCCGTGACGGCGAGGCGCCCTCGCTCTGGGTCGACAAGGACCTGTATCTGCCGGTGGCGATCGTCAGGGCGGCTGTTCTGGGCGCGCTTCACCTGGCGCGACGCGCGCTCACCATTCCCGAGGACAACCCGTATTGAGAATTGACCGCGAATTCAAAACAGGACACAAGGGCGCATCCACTCTGTCCGTCTTGAGGGTTTATAGGGACATTGCTAAGGTTCGGCGGGTGTGATGCGGGATGCCCCGCTGATCCCAGCGATGTGGCGACTGTTTGACCTGTTTGACCAGGATGTGTCAACTGCCACGAAAAATGCCGTCTATCTTTTCTGTTTCCCGGGGTGGATACCATGCGCTTGCGTAACGCGAGCTTGCGGACCAAGGTCACGGCACTTCTGGTGTCGCTCACCGCGCTCTGGGCGTTCACGGCATGGGTGACGGTCCGTGACGGTTTGAACATGTTGGGCGTGGCGACTCTCAACACCGAGGTGGCCGACCCGAGCGAGCGGCTCATCGTCGAACTGCAGGCCGAGCGGCGGCTGACCGCGATCACCCTAGGCTCGGTCAGCGCGGAACGCCAACGGCGCGAGGCGATGACCGCCCAGCGAAAGCGCACCGACGCCGCCGACGCGAACTTCAGGGAACTCACCGGCGGCAGCGGGGTGGAACTGCTGGGAAGTCCCGCCCTGCACCGCCGCATCGGCGAGACCCAGCGGTTGCTGGACGGGTTGCCCGCCGCGCGCAAGGCGATCGACGCCGGCCGGGTCAACCGGACCTGGGCGGCCGCGGAAATCACCGGCATCGTCGACTCGATCTTCCGTGTCTATGACTCGCTGGCCACGCTGGACGACGAGGAACTCGCCAAGGACACCCGCACGCTCATCGCGATGAACCGGGCCAGGGACATGCTCTCCCAGGAGGACGCCCTGGTGATGGGCGCCCTGACCGGGGGCAAGTTCTCCGAAGGAGAGCTGGTCAGGTTCACGCAGATGGTCGGCACGCGGCGCTTCCTCACCGAACAGGCGGTGGCCGAACTGCCCCCGGCCGACCAGGAGGCCCACAAGCGGATGGTCGCCGGCGAGCAGTTCACCCGACTGCGCGTCATGGAGAACCAGCTGATCGAGGACCCGAACGTGGTGTCGGCCGGAGTGATCGACGTCACGCGGTGGAGCTCTGACGCCCAGCCCGCACAGGTCAAGTTCACGCAGGCCGTGCTCACGGCCGGCAGCGGAGTGGTCGAGCGGTCGGGTCCGGTCGCCGTCGGTGTCATCGTGCGGCTCGCGCTCGCCGGCGGCCTGGGCCTGGTGGCGGTCATCGCCTCGGTCGTCCTGGCCATCACCACGGCCCGCGCCCTGGTACAGCAGCTGGAGAAACTGCGGGCCGCCGCCTGGGAACTCGCCAACGAGCGGCTGCCCGCCGTGGTCGAGCGGATCGGCCACGGCCAGGTGGTGGACGTCGCGGCCGAGGCGCCCCCCCTCAAGTTCGGAGACGACCAGATCGGGCAGGTCGGCCAGGCGTTCAACGCCGTGCAGCGGACCGCCATCAAGGTCGCCGCGGAGCAGGCGCAGCTGCGCCGCGACATCGCCGACATCCTGCGCAACCTCGCCCGCCGCACCCAGTCGCTGGTGCACCGCCAGCTGAGCGTGCTCGACGTGATGGAACGGCGCGAGAACGATCCTCAGGAACTGCGCGACCTGTTCAGGCTCGACCACCTCGCGACCCGCATGCGCCGCTACGCGGAGAACCTCCTCGTGCTCTCCGGCGCGGCTCCGGGCCGCGCCTGGCGCGACGCGGTCCCGATGATCGACGTGGTCCGCGGCTCCCTCGCCGAGATCGAGGACTACACCCGGGTCGACGTGATGCCCCTGGGCGAGGTCTCGCTGGACGGCAGGGCCGTCAGCGACGTCATCCACCTGATCGCCGAACTCGTCGAGAACGCCGCCTCCTTCTCCCCGCCCTACACGACGGTGCAGGTCGGCGGATACCTCGTCGCCCACGGCTACGCGCTGGAGATCGAGGACCGGGGCCTGGGCATGAGCGCCGCGGACATCGCGGAGGCGAACGAGCGGATCGCGAACCCGCCGGAGCTCAAGCTCTCCGGCAACGCCCGCCTGGGCCTGTACGTCGTCAGCCGCCTGGCCGAACGGCACGACATCCGGGTCACCTTCAAATCCTCCCCGTACGGCGGCACGACCGTCGTCGTCCTCATCCCGCAGGACCTGATCAACGAGGAGGACCAGGGGGCCTCCGTCGGCGTCGGCGTGCCGCAGGCGCGCCCGGCGAGCAGCACCGAGATGAACGGCGCCACCTCCGCGGTCGCCGCGGTCCGCGGCCGGGTGGGCGACCCCCTGGGCATCGCCGGAGTCCCCGCGCAGGCCGAACAGGCGCCTTCGGGACGGCATTCCGCGGGTCCCGCGCCCGGGGAGGAAATCGCCGATCCGACGTTTCCCGGTCGCTTCGCCGATCCCTCGGCACTGAGGTGGTCGCCGGAGACCGGAACGCCCGGCCACCTGCCCGACTTCGCCGCCCCGGGAACTCAGGTCTCGCAGGGCGCCCCCGCGGGCGAAGGCCCCGACGACTCCGGCGCCCACGCGCGTCCCGGCGGCTCCGGGAGCTCGCTGCCGCCCGTGCTGCCCCCGCCCGACAGCAGTCACACGCCGGGCGGTCTCCCGAGGCGCGTTCCCCAGACCCACCTCGCCGCCCCCCTGCAGGAGGACGAGCCCGTGGCCCCGCAGTCTCCGGCCGACGACGCCGACGACGAGCGCTCGCCGGAGACGATCCGCGCGGCCATGTCGTCCTTCCAGGCGGGTACGCGACGAGGCCGCGACGACGCCGCCCAACTGCTCGACCGCGAAGGCGATCCCGTGGGCGAAGGCGGGTCCGCCGTGTGACCCCAGTGAACGATCTCAGATTGCGGGTGCCGGGCAGGCGCCGATGAGCTGCCACGAACCGGCGAGGGAACGCCGGCGGGCGGAAGGAGAGGACAACGAAGTGGTGCAGGGAACAGGGTCTTTCACGGACCTGGCCTGGTTGCTGGACGACCTGGTCTCGCGGGTGGAGGAAGCTCAGCACGGCATCGTGTTCTCCACCGACGGCCTGCTGCTGGCCGCCTCGGCGGGCTTCTCCCCGGCCGACGCCGAGCATCTGGCCGCCGTCGGATCGGCGATCCAGAGCCTTGGCAGGGGAGTCAGCGACCGGGTCGGTGGCGGGCCGATGCGCCAGACCATCATCGAGATGCGGACGGCGTACCTGATCGTCACCGCCGCGGGGCAGGGAGCCTGCCTCGCGGTGTTCTGCAGCGCCGAGGCCGACGTCGGCCTGGTGGCCTACGAGATGGCCATGCTCGTCACCCGCGTGGGCCAGTACCTCACCTCGCCGACCAGAACGGCCGACTCCTCCAGGGCCGACTCCTTCAGGGGCGACGGCCTACGATGAGCATCTTCGACGAGCAGCCAGAGTCCCAGTGGGTCGGCGACGAGGCGGGGCCGATCGTCAGGCCGTACGTCCTGACGCGCGGCAGGACCGAACCGGGTCGCGGCAGGTTCGACCTCATCACCCTGGTGGTGACCATCCGGCAGGTCTCGTCGAGGGAGCCAGGACTGGAGCCGGAAAGTCAGGCCATCGTCCGGCTCTGCCTGCAGCCCCAGTCGGTCGCGGAGATCGCGGCCCATATGAACCTTCCGGCAGGCACGGTCCGTGTCCTGCTCAGCGACCTGCTCGATCAGGGATTCATCGCCATGCAAGAACCGCATTCGGAGACGGACATGCACGACGAGAGGTTGTACAGGGCGGTGCTCGATGGACTCCGTGCGCTCTAGCCGCGACGCCGGACGCGTGAAGCTGCCCAAGGCGATCAAGATCCTGGTCGCCGGTGGATTCGGCGCGGGCAAGACGACGCTGGTCGGCGCGGTCTCCGAGATAGAGCCGCTGCGCACCGAGGAGACCCTGAGCAACCGGGGTATCGGTGTCGACGACCTGCTGGGCGTGGAGGCCAAGCAGACCACCACGGTCGCGATGGACTTCGGCCGTATCACCATCGGTGACGACTACCGCCTCTACCTGTTCGGCACGCCCGGCCAGGAGCGTTTCTGGTTCCTCTGGGACGAGCTCGCGCTGGGCGCGCTGGGCGCGGTGGTGCTCGCCGACACCCGCAGGCTCGCCGACTGCTTTCCCTCGCTCGACTACTTCGAGCGGCGCGAGACGCCCTTCATCGTCGCGGTCAACTGCTTCGACGGGGCCCGCAAGTACGAGCTCGACGAGGTCAGGCTCGGGCTCACCCTCCACCAGGACATCCCGATCGTGCTGTGCGACGCCAGGCAGCGGGAGTCGGGCAAGAAAGTGCTCATCACCCTTGTCGAGCACGCGATGCGGACGCGGCTGGGCGCGGTCTCCTCACAGGCGGACGCCGAACCCGCCACGGGGCAGGCAGCGACCCGCTGACAGCGGCGGACCCCTCCGGGGACCGCCTGGCCTGACGACAGGCGGCGGGACCCGGGTGGCTCCCCGGATCGCGGGTCAGCGGGAACATGCGAGGCTTGTCGGCATGAACCGCCTCTCCCAGGTCGACCTGTCACAGAAGCTCTCCAAGAAGGACGCCTCCGAGCGCCTCGACGCCGCTCTGGACCACCTACTCCGCCTGCGCCTCACACTCGGCGGCCAGGTCGGTGAGCAGCGCATCGGCCCGCCGCTGTGCGTGGTCTTCGAGGGGTGGGACGCCTCGGGCAAGGGAGGGGCCATCAAACGGCTGGTGCGCCCACTTGACCCGCGCCACGTCCGCGTCGCCCAGTTCGCCGCGCCGACATACGACGAGAAGCGCCACCACTTCTTGTGGCGGTTCTGGCCGGTCCTGCCCGGCTGGGGCGGTATGGCCGTGCTCGACCGCTCCTGGTACGGCCGGGTGCTGGTGGAGCGCGTCGAGGGCTTCGCCACCGAGGAGCAGTGGTCCCGCGCGTACGGGGAGATCGTGGAGTTCGAGCGGACCCTCGCCGCCGAAGGCATGATCATGGTCAAATTCTGGATGCACGTCTCCGAGGAGGAGCAGCTCAGGCGTTTCCAGGACCGGGCGGGCGACCCGCTGCGGGTGTGGAAACTCACCGACGAGGACTGGCGCAACCGAGAGAAGCGCCCGCAGTACGAGGCCGCGGTGGAGGAGATGCTCGCCCGCACCGACCACCCCAAGGCGCCGTGGCACGTGGTCCCCGGCGACGACAAGCGCCTGGCCCGCGTCACGGTCGTGGAGACCGTCTGCGCCGCGATCGAGGCCGAACTCACCACCAGAGGCCACGAGCCGGTGATCTCCTCCGCGGTGGGGGCGGCCGCGGACGAATGACGTGTGAGAAGTACGGGAGCGGCGAAGACGCCCCGGGCCCCGGGCACCGGGCAGAATCGAATGGCCGTCCGTTCGTTCGTCATCACCGCTCGTCGTGAGCGGTTCGTCGTGGCGGGTGGGTCGTGGCGGTTCGTCATGGCTTTTCTTCATCGCAGGAGGGTGCGGCGCATGCGGTTGGGGTCGCGGCTGAGCAGGCTGGACCGGCGGGTGTTCGCCATGGTGGCGGGCGCGAGGTTGCCCGGTCTCGAACGCGTCGTCCCCGCGTTGTCACGCGCGGCCGACAACTCGCTCCTGTGGGCCGGAGTGGCGGGGGCGCTGGCGGTCAGCGGGCGACGGCCACTGCGCCGGGCCGCGACCAGGGGACTGCTCGCGGTCAGCCTCGCCAGTCCGTTGGTCAACCTGGTCGGCAAGCAGGCCTTCGGCAGGAACAGGCCGTCGGCGGAAGGGCTCCCGCTCGCCCGGCTGATCAAGATGCCCGCCTCGGCGTCGTTCCCCTCAGGTCACTCCGCCACGGCCGGAGCCTTCGCCGCGGCCGTGGCACTGGAGGCGCCACGCGTGGTCGCTGTCCCCGTCGCGCTCCTCGCGGCGGCCGTCTGTTTCTCCCGCGTCTACACCGGAGTGCACTACCCCGGCGACGTGCTCGCCGGAGCCGGGATCGGTGTGGCGGCGGGGCTGCTCACCCGCCGCATCTGGCCCGACGCCGGTGAGGCGGGCCAGGCGCGCGCCGCCCTCACGGCGCCGTCCGCGCGACTCGACCCCGACGGCGAGGGGGCGATCGCCGTGGTCGACGGCTCCGCCGACGCCGTCGCGGGAACGGCCGAGGCGTTGCGCGTGGCCTTCCCCCGGGCCGAGGTCGTCGAGGTGGCGCCGGGCGACGACCTCGGGGCCGCCGTGCGGGACGCCGCCTCGCGGGCCAAGGTGCTCGCGGTGGCCGGGGGAGACACCGTGGTCAACCTGGCGGCCCAGGAGGCGGTGGGCGGGGCGACCCCGCTGCTGGTCGTCCCCGCGAGCGTGCACGGCCACTTCGCCCGCGCGCTCGGGGTGGAGAGCTCACAGGAGGCCGTGACGGCCTACCACAGCGGCGACCTCGTCGCCGTCGACGTCGGCGAGGTCGCGGGCCGGACGTTCGTCAACACCGCCAGCGTGGGCGTCTACCCGGCGCTGGTGGAGCGTGGGGAGCGAAGGCAGAGCCGGATCGGTAAGTGGCCCGCGCTGTTCTGGGCGATGGCCGAGGCGCTCGGGCCGGGGGGCGCGCGCCCCGTCGAACTCGTCGTGGACGGTGTGCCCCGGCGCGTCTGGATGGTGTTCGTGGGCAACTGCCGCTACGAGGAGCGCGGCGGAGCCCCCTCCAGACGGCAGCGTCTGGAGGACGGCCTGCTGGACATCCGCGTGCTCGCCGCCGCCGACCGGCTGCCCAGGCTGCGGGTGTTCCTCAGCCTGCTGGCGGGACGGGTGAAGCTGTCACGCCACTACCAGCAGTGGCAGGCCGACACGCTGCGCGTCTCCGCACCTTCGGGACGGCTGCCACTGGCGTGCGACGGCGAGACGTTCACGGTCACGGGAGAGGTGGAGTTCACCAAGCGTCCGCGGTCGCTTCTCGTGATCCGGCCGTCCGGCTGATCCCCGTGACGTACCGGCTCGGGGGCGGGACGTCGCCGGCCGCGATCCGCCGTTGCCGGGATCGACCCTCGTCAGCCGATGGCCGGTGGTGAACCGGCAGGTGACCTCGTCGGGGATTGCCGGTCGCCGGACACCGTTTGACGCACAGTGATCGATCCGGCAATAGTTGTGCGGGTGACTTCCCCCCGTTTGCTCGCCTGTGCCGTGGTCACCCTGCTGACCCTCACCGCCTGCACCTCGTCCCCGGATGATCCCGTGGTCGGCCCGGCCACCGCGGGTGGCACCGTGGGAACGGGAACGGCGGAAACGGGACAGGGAGCCGGCGGCCAGATCTCCCTGCCCGCCGTCGTGACGCTCACGCCCGATGAGTACCGGGCCGAGTTGGAGCAGGCGCGCGGCCCGGTGCGTGAAGCGGTGAAGAAGCTCGCCGCGACCGGCGGGCTGAAGACCCTCGGCAAGCAGTTGCAGAAGACCTCCGGAGCGGTGGAGGCCGCGGTGACCCGGCTCTCCGCCCTCGCCCCTCCCGCCGAGGTGAAGGTCCAGCACGACAGCTATGTCGAGGCCCTGGGCCGGCTGCGCACCTCCTTCGACACCGCCCGCCAGGATGCGGAGGACCAGCGGGTGTGCACCGGCCCGGCCGTGCTGACCGGCATGGCCCAGGCGAACCAGCTGTCCGACGTGGAAGACGTCGCCAAGGAGCTGAGCGGTTATCCGGCGAGCGTCATCCCGGTCAAGGCGGCCAAGAAGCGTAATCGCCGACTGTCCAACGGCAGGTTCATCGCCTCCGAAGGACGTCCTGGCCGCGCCTTCCTCGAACTGCGCAACGGCACCAGGCAGGACGCCGTCGTCGTCCTGGTGCGCGGGAAGAAGAAGGCCGTCACCGTGTACGTCCGCAGGAAGTCCAACTTCAAGATCCAGGGTGTGCGGGACGGCAGCTACAAGATCTACTACACCCTCGGCGAGGACTGGGACGCGAAGGCCAAGACCTTCACCCGGTCGTGCAACTTCGAGCAGTTCGGCAAGTCCGTGCGGTTCAGGACCGTCAACACCGGGACCCAGATCCGCTGGACCAACTGGACGATCACCCTGCACGCCGTGACCGGGGGCACCGTGAAGCCCAAGAAGGTCAAGCCGGGCGACTTCCCCGCCTGAGGTTTTCTCCTGCGCCGCCCTGACGCCTCTCCTCTTGGGCGGCCGAGGGCACGGGGGCGTACTTCTCTCGGGACGCGAGGGCGCCGAGGCCGTGAAAACCGCGACCTCATGACGAGGTCGCGGTGTCGCCTCAGCGGATATCAGGTCGAGAAGAGCATCCCGACCCAGCTGCGCTGGCGGTGGTGGCCGTAGTGGCCGTGACGCTGTGCACCCCAGGCGGGAGCGCCGTAGCCGGGAGCACCATGCATGGGAGGCGGCGGGGGCGGCGGCGGAGCTGCGTGGGACTGCGACCACTGGCTTTCCATGCGGGTCAGCGTCTCGAGCTCGCCGTAGTCCAGGAAGATTCCGCGACAGCTCTCACACTGGTCGATGTGGACGCCGTTGCGCTCATAGGTGCGCATGGCGCCCCGACACTTGGGGCACTGCATCTGGCTGGTCTCCTTGTTCTGGCGTGGTAACGAGTAACCACAACCTACTGCGGCACACTATTGCAGGCGCTTCGATGCCGGACAATCCTCAGGCAGGACTCGACGAGCACCTCCTCCACCTCGTCCAGCGGACGCCCCGCCCGCCCCGCGGCTGCCACCGCGGTGGCAGCGAGTTGCACGGTCATCGCCTGCGCCGGTGTCTCCAGCCGTTCCCACGGGTCGCCGTCCGGTCCGGCGGCGACCCCGCCCGCGGCGCGGTAGGCCCCGAGGAAGCGGTACCACACGTCGGGCTCCAGCAGTCCGGCCGCGAACCAGGCGGCGGGCCTGGACAGGTCCCATGCCTGGTCACCGATGCCGAGGTCGTCGATGTCGATGAGGATCCACTCGTCCGGCGCGCGGACCATCTGGCCCATGTGCCAGTCGCCGTGGGTCAGACCGGGAGCCGTCGTATCGGGGAGGTGCGCGCCGGGTGAGGGGAGAAAGGGCAGGCAGGTGAAGGCACGGCGCACCGCCAGTTCGGCGGCGGAGCGGTCGCCCAGGCGGGCGACGGTCGAGGCCACCCGCGCCGGTCCGCCCGCGGCCCGCAGCGGAGGCAGCGCCCGCGCCGGTACGGCGTGCAGCCGCGCCAGCAGCCGGGCGGCGGCCTCCCAGGGGGCCGCGTCCGGATCCGCGTGGTCCACCGGTGTACCGGCCGGCCAGACGGTGACCAGCCGGTCCCCGGCGGTCATGACCTCCTCGGTCACCGGTTGGAGGATGATCCCTCGCAGTGCCGGGTGCGCGGTGGCCCGCATCCGCTCCACCAGCGGTTCCCGCTCCGCGCCCGGCGCGTGCGCCTTGACCACGACGGAACCGGCCCGCACGATGATCACGTCCGGTCTGGTCGGCAGGACCGTGCCGGGCACACCGCCGTATCCGGCGGCGATCCCGAGTAGTTCGTCGATCGGATCCTCGCTGTCCACCCGGCAAGTGAACCACCGGTCAAAGGCTCCGCGCACCGGCGCAATAAAGTGCGAGGTATGAGGATTGGTTTCGCGGTGCCGGTCTCGGGGTCCTGGGCGACGCCGGACAACATGGCGCGGGTCGCCAAGGAGGCCGAAGGGCTCGGCTATCACGAGCTGTGGACCTTCCAGCGCCTTCTCTACCCGCGGGGTCACACCATGGGCCCGACCTATCGCAGCGTGCACGACCCGGTGGTCACGCTCGCCTACCTGGCGGGCCTGACGAGCCGCGTCCGGCTGGGGGTGGCGGTGCTCAACCTGCCGTTCGCCTCGCCCGCGCTGATGGCGAAGCAGTTGGCGAGCCTGCAGGCGGTCTCCGGTGGGCGACTGGACGCGGGGTTCGGCCTGGGGTGGCTGCCCGAGGAGTTCGCCGCCTCAGGAGGGGCGATGGAGCGGCGCGGTCGGCGCGCGGAGGAGTACGTCCCGCTGCTGCGGCGCCTGTGGACGGAGGAGACCGTGGAGCACAGGGGCGAGTTCTACGAGGTGCCCCCGGCGCACCAGGATCCGAAACCGCCCGTCGTGCCGCCGATCCTGCTGGGCGGTTCCGCGGAGGTGGCGCTGAGGCGTGCGGGGCGGCTGGCGGACGGCTGGATCAGTTCGAGCCGGGAGGACCTCGGCGGCATCGGGGAGAGGATCGCCGTCGTCAAGGAGGCGGCGCGTGCCGCAGGGCGCGATCCCGAGGCGCTGCGCTTCGTCACCCGGGGCGTCACCCGGGTCCGTCCCGCGGGAGCGTCCGGCCGCGAGCCGCTGACCGGCTCGTTCGAGGAGATCAGGCGGGACGTCGAGGAACTCGAGGCCAAGGGGGTCACCGAGGTCTTCCACGACCTCAACTTCGACCCGGAGATCGGATCGCCCGACGCCGACCCCGAGGTGTCGATGCGCAGGGCGCTGGAGGCGCTGGAGGCACTCGCGCCCTGAGCGGGAGTTCGGTCCCGCGTACGGGGAGCCGGGCGGCGAACGGAGCCGGTGGGCCGGGTGGCGGCCTCCCAGGGGCCGCGGCGGGCCGCGTGGCGGCCGGAGGTCTCGCGTGGCCGGTCTTTTCACCTTCGAGATGCCCGGATGTACGGGTCTGGTGACGCGGGATCGGCCCGGTCCTGTCATCCTTGGTTCCGATACGTACCCGGCGGGAACACGGGAACAGAGGAGAACGGTGGACGAGCGCAAGCAGATCGAGTGCTGGCTGTCGGACATGGACGGGGTCCTTGTCCACGAGGGACATCCGGTGCCCGGCGCCGACGAGTTCATCCGACGCCTGCGCGAGTCGGGCAAGCGGTTTCTCGTGCTGACCAACAACTCGATATACACCCCGCGCGACCTGGCCGTACGGCTGCGCGCGGCCGGTCTGGAGATCCCGCCGGAGTCGATCTGGACCTCCGCGCTGGCCACGGCGAAGTTCCTGGACGGCCAGCGCCCCGGCGGCTCGGCGTACGTGGTGGGGGAGGCGGGGCTGACCACCGCCCTGCACGAGGTCGGCTACGTCCTGACCGACATCGCCCCCGACTACGTGGTCCTCGGCGAGACCCGCACGTACAGCTTCACCCAGATCACCCGGGCGATCCGCCTCATCGAGGGTGGTGCCCGGTTCATCGCCACCAACCCCGACCCGGTCGGTCCCTCGAACGAGGGGTCGCTGCCCGCCTGCGGCGCGGTCGCCGCGATGATCACCAAGGCGACGGGGGTGGAGCCCTACTTCGTGGGCAAGCCCAACCCGATGATGATGCGCAGCGCGCTGCGGGCCATCGACGGCCACAGCGAGACCACCGCCATGATCGGCGATCGGATGGACACCGACATCGTCTCCGGCATGGAGGCGGGGCTGCACACGATCCTGGTGCTCAGCGGGGTCGTCAGCAAGGACCAGATCGATCGTTACCCGTTCCGTCCGTCCATGGTGGTCGACTCGGTCGCCGACCTGATCGACCTGATCGACTAGGGATCGACCGGGAGCCGCCGGGCCGACACGGCGGTGCCCACACCATCCGCAATACCGGAAATATCGGTATAAGGGTGATCGTCGTTAGGCTCGGCGCCCCCACTCACGGCCGGGTTCGGCCGTACCGTCGCGTTGATCGCCTTCATGGTGTGAAATAGCGCGATGTGATGGATGTTGCGGAGAAGGGCAGGGCCCGGTGTCGTCTGCCGGAGGCGATCCCCGCGGTGGCGGCGATGCTGATCGGGCTCTGGGGCATCACCACGCCCTCGTTCTGGCGCGACGAGTCGGTCAGCGCCCTGGCCGCCTCGATGCCCATCGACGACCTGTGGCACCTGCTCGGCAGCATCGACCGGGTGCACGCGCTCTACTATCTCCTGCTCCGGCCGTTCGCCGCGTTCTCGACCGGCGAGCTGGCCATGCGCCTGCCCTCGGCCATCGCCACGGCCGCCGCCGCGTACGGCATCGCGGTCCTGGGCAGGAGGCTCGCCACCCCGGGGGCCGGTCTTCTCGCGGGATCGCTCTACGCCGTGCTGCCGATGGTGAGCCGGTACGCCCAGGAGGCGCGCAGCTACGCGATCGTGACGGCGGTCGCCGTCCTGGCCACCTGGGTGCTCATCGAGGCGGCGAGGCGGTCGAGCCGCCGATGGTACGCGGCCTACGGGGCCTGCCTGGTGTTGCTCGGCTGGTTTCACGTCTACGCCCTCCTCCTGGTCGTCGCGCACGCGGTGACGGTGCTGTGGTGGCGCCAAGCGCCCCGGTCGGTGCCCGCCTCTCCGTCCTTGCCTGCGTCGGTGCCACCGTCCCGGCCCTCGCCCGCGTCGGTGTCGGCGTCCCGGTCCGGGATCGCACGGTTCGCCGGTGCGCTCGTCGTGGCCGCGGCCGGGATCGTCCCGCTCGCGCTCCTGGCGGCGGGCCAGCGCGAGGCTCAGCTGTCGTGGCTGAAGCCGTCGAAGCTCACCGACGTCGTCTGGTTCGGGGAGGAGGTGGCGGGCACCGGGTGGGTCGCGCTGCTCCTGGTCGCCCTCATGCTCATCGGCGCGTTCTCCGGTGGGCGGCTGACGGCGGTCGCGCTGCCCTGGGCGCTGCTGCCGTTCGTGTCCATGGCGATCTCGGTGGTCCACCCCGTCTTCCAGCCCAGATACGTGCTCTTCGCCGTCCCCGCGATGGCGCTGCTCGCCGGGGCCGGCCTGAACGCCATGCGGCCCCGGGCGCTGGGCTGGATCGGAGTACTCCTCGTCGCGGCGCTGACCGTCCCGGCGCACCTCACGATCCGCGAGCCGGACACGCGGCCCGACAACCTGCGTGACATGGCGGCCACGCTGCTGGCCAGGCAGCGTCCCGGCGACGCCGTACTCTACGTGACGAAGAACAGGCGCCTGTTCGTCGCCGTCTACGAGGACGCCTACCGCGGCCTGCGCGACCTCACCTACGCTCCCGGCCGGCGCGAGCCCAGGACCGCCGCGCAGTTCGCGGCCGCGCTGGAGGGGGTCGAGCGTGTCTGGCTGGTCAGCGGCGGCAGGAAGCACAAGGACAGGTCCTTCGTGGAGGACGACGAGCGCTATCTGGCCCTCATGGCCGACCGCGACTTCACCCTCACGTCCACCGACGACTTCGGGTATTCCTGGTTCGCCCTGTACGTCCGCGAACGGCGCTGACCACGCGAGCCCGGCAGAGGTGCGCGGGCTCTCGCGTGCGGAAGGTCAGGCGATCAGAGCGGGCAGGCGGGTGACGGTGCCGGTGAGGTAGGCGCCGAGCTCCGGGGGGACGAGGTTGATGGCGGAGATCTCGGCGGGGTCGAGCGGGAGCCGCACCACCTCGTACTCGCCGCGGGCGGGGTCGTCGAACTCCGGGCCGCAGCGCAGTGCGGGGTCCATGGAGACGAGGCGGCAGCCGTAGACGTGCTGGGTCTTGATCCCCCCGTCGCGAAGGCACTGCAGGGTCGTGAGCGGGGTGACAGCGGAGACCACGGCGCCCAGTTCCTCCATGACCTCGCGGTGCAGGGTGTGCTCCAGGGAGGCGTCCTCGGGCTCGACGTGGCCGCCGGGAACGGACCAGTACGGCTCCCTGCCGGGAACCGTGCGCCGGAACACCACCAGACGGTCCTCGTCGAGAAGTACGGCGCGGACGCTCGGCACGACGGACATGGAGCCATTCTGTCACCGCCCCGGTCGCGCGATCCGCATCCGAGCCCGGGGATCCGGGATTTCTTCACGGCCCGGGTGGCCGACCACCTCCTGAAACGGGAGGCCGGCCGATCCTGTGTTCCGCACCTGCCCCCGACCGGCCCGGGGTGATCGCTCACCGCGTCGGATCGGACATGGCCGCCTGCGGCGTGTGCGAAGAGCGGGTCAGTGGTGGTCCCTGCGCAGGCGCTTGAGGTCGGAGCGTTGCTTCTTGGCGGTGATCCGCCGTTCGATCGCGCCCCTGCTCGGCTTGGTCGGGCGGCGCTTCTTGGGCGGCGGGGCGATCGCCTCGCGCAGGATCTGGGCCAGGCGCATCTCGGCGGCCTCGCGGTTGCGCAGCTGGGAGCGGAACTCCGAGGCGGCGATGGTGATCACCCCGTTCACCAGGCGGGGAGCGAGGCGTTCGAGGGCGCGGGCCTTGAAGACGGGACCCAGCGCCTCGGTGGCGGCGAGGTCGAAGCTGAGCTCGACCCGGCTGTCGGTGGTGTTCACCCCCTGGCCTCCGGGGCCGGAGGAGCGGGAGAACCGCCAGCCGAGCTCGGCCTCGGGGACCGAGACCGAGCCGCTGATCTGGAGCGGACCGGGCATGGCGGTGACTTCCTTCTCACGGGGGTGTGCTTCCAGCGTACCGAGGGGTGACAAGCATGGAGCAAATAGTTTTATGCCCCGTTTCTCATCCGCCCTGGCCCTGGGAGCAGGCTGACGCCCCAGGCAAGGCAGCTACGCGAGGACGCTGAGGAGCTTACGCGTTGTGTGAAGCGCTCCGGGATCAGTGGAGACTCTGGTCTGCTGTCCGACAGTGGCGACCCCGAGCAGGACTCCTCCTGACCCTGACGGCACCCGCCGCCCCGCGCCCGCCCTGACGCCCGCCGGTGGACCGCCGGGCGCGGGCGTCAGGGCGGGCGCGGGCGGTGTCAGCCGATCCACGCGCCGGTGGTGAAGTTCCCGGTGTTGATCGCCATGACCGGGATCATGATGGCCATGCTCACCAGCCACACCCAGGGTCTTCGCACCCCCGCGACGCCGATGGCGATCCACAGGGGGAACCAGGTCAGCGACCCCCGGCCGATCGACATGTAGAACGACGACAGGGTGAGGAAGGACAGCACCTGGGGGAGGATGTACGCGAACTCCGGCCACTTGCGCCGCACCGCGAGGCAGACGGCCAGCACCAGCAGCACCGCGGCCGAGATGATCTCCTCGTAGTAGGACGTGGTGAGCGAGGCGACGTCGTCGGACATGCTCCAGGTGTTGGCGAGCGCCTCCCACGGCCAGACGGCGTGCCGGCCCCAGAACCGGTCCTGCACCGAGTTGTAGGCCAGCCAGTCGCCGGTGCGGGTCCACTGGTAGAAGCTGTACAGCACGAGCGGCACGCCGGGGAGCGCGAGCCAGGGCAGCAGGCGCCACCCGCCCGGGCGTTTGCGGCCGTTCTCCGCCACCAGAAACATGACGAGCAGTCCGAAGGCCAGGAACAGGCCGGAGATGCGCACCGTGGCGGCTCCGGTGGCGATCAGCGCGGAGTCCTCCCAGCGGCCGTTCCTGGCGAGCAGCCACGCCGAGACGGCCAGGGCGAGGAACAGCGCCTCCGAGTAGCCGGAGTACAGGAACACGGCGAACGGGCTGAGGAACAGCGCCGCCACCGCGTACCGGCCGCTGCCTGCCGCGTACGTCTCGGCGAGCCGCGACAGCGCCACCGCGAGCACCGCGCTGGCCACCAGCGAGATGATCATCGTGGCCAGCCGGCCGTCTTCGACGACCGGCCGCATCATCCTGACCAGTATCGCCATGCCGGGGAAGAACGCCGGCAGCTTCTCGGCGTCCTGCATGCCCGGGGGGCCGTCGTAGCCGAACTGGGCGATGGCGATGAAGTTCTCGGCGTCCCAGCGGGTGAACCGGTTGAGGAAGGGATCGGTGGTCCGGCCAGGGCCGGCCAGGTAGGCGTAGATCAGCACACCGACGTGCGACAGCGCCCAGAGGAGCAGGGCCAGCCGGTCGCCGGGGTCGGTCAGGAACCTGGGCACCCGCCGCCGCCCGACCACCTCACCGGTTGACTCGCCGGTCGTCTCGCTGGAAGTCTCGCCGGGACGTGCGCCGGGTTCCGCGTCGGCCGGTTCCGGCTCCGTGATCTCCACCGGCCCGGCGGGCGCGCGATCAGTCATGCGAGAATCCTTATATAGCCGCAAAATCCGGGCAACCGGTTGCCCACGGCATGATCCTTCCGTGCCGGCCCGTCCTCGCTCGTCTCCTGCGAAGACCACTCCCGCCCGGTGGCGGGACGCCCCGCTCCGCCATGAAACTTCCACGCGGTGCTAGCCGCCGTGCCCGCCGTGGAAGGGGGATGTCAGACCAGGCATCGGTGAGTCCGGCCAACCGTGGCCGGGTACCGGCGACACTTGCGGACAGTCAGACGGGGCCGGCCGGGTCGTCGCCGCGGTCTTGTGGCGTGGGGTTCGCTTCCGCCAGAGTTGCTCGGGGCGTATGTCATCAACACCCGTGAAAGCCAGGCATCCAACACAGAAGGCGAGGAAGTGTGGACACGATCGTCGGGGTGCACGGTATCGGCAAGTACCGGTACTACCGCGACGCGGGTAACTCGGTCAGCGGCGCGGCCGTCGCGATGCGCGACAAGTGGGACCGCTACCTGCACAAGGGCCTCACCGGCGGCAAGCCGCACGCCAAGGAGCGCTACGTCACCGAGATCGCCTACTACGCCCACCTGCTGGGCGAGAGCAAGGACGAGTCCGTACGCGCGGTGCGGACCATGGACGTCGGCGCCCAGGAGGTCTTCGTCGCCTGGGCCAGGCAGATCGACGCGGTGGGGGAGGGGCTGACCGGTGCTCTGTACCGGATGACCGGCTGGCTGCTGGACCGGCTGGAGGTCAACGCCGCCGAGTTCGCCAGGCTGTTCTGTCCCGAGGTCGCCGCCTACATGGCCGCCGGGGGCGAGGCCCGGGCGAAGGCCCGGGCGGCCGTGGCCGAGGTGATCAGGCGCAACCGCCCCAAGGTGGTGATCGCCCACTCGCTGGGCAGTGTGGTGACGTACGAGACACTCTGGGCCAACCCCGACTTGGAGGTCGATCTGCTCGTCACCCTCGGCAGCCCGCTCGGCATGCGCAACGTGATCTTCGAGCGCCTGGTGCCCGCCCCGGTCAACAACTGGGGCGAGCGCCCCCGCAAGGTCAAGCGGTGGGTCAACATCGCCGACAAGGACGACATCGCGGCGATCCCTCCGGCGCTGAGGACCTGCTTCACCGGGGTCGACCAGGAGGTCATCGTCAACCTCGACTGGATCGACTTCCACACCGTGGAGAAATACCTGGGCTGCGGCGCCCTCACCCCCCACCTCAAGCCCTACCTGCGCTGACCTCGCTCGCGTGGTTCGGTGCGGCTCTCGGTGCGGGCCGTCGCCGCCGACAATGCCGCGCGGCCACCGGCGGGAGGCCGATCCTTCGCCGCGATGTCGCCTTGAGGTCGGCCGTCGTTCAATCACGGTGGGTAAGGCGTCTGTCTGTGCGACGGCTGTTCATCTCGCCTTGATTCGCAGGTCACGGCGGGGAAAGCTGTAACGGCTGCACTGGTGGGGTGGAGCAGAAGCCGTCACGCAGAGTGTTCCTTTCCTTCGCCGCCGCGGGTGCGGGCGGCCTGTTGCTGACCGGGGCGGGGCTGGGCCCCTCCCGGACCCTCGCCCGTGATCCCTTCACCCTCGGCATCGCCTCCGGCGACCCGTCGAAGGACGGGATCGTGCTGTGGACCAGGCTCGCCCTCGACCCGCTCGGCCTGAACGGCCGGGGTGGCATGCCGGTGAGGGACGTGGACGTCGAATGGCAGCTCGCCACCGACGAGCGGTTCTCCAAGGTGGTCCGCGAGGGCACCGAGACCGCGCGCTGGAAGCAGGCGCACAGCGTCCACGTCGAGGTCGACGGCCTGGAGCCGGGGCGGGAGTATTTCTACCGCTTCCGCGCCGAGGGCCACCTGTCGCCGACCGGCCGCACCCGTACGGCACCGTCCGCCGTGTCCTCGTCGTCCCCGCTCACCTTCGCCGTCGCCGCCTGTGCCCACTACGAGCACGGCTTCTACACGGCGTACAGAAGACTGGCCGAGCAGGACCCCGAACTGGTCGTGCACCTGGGCGACTACATGTACGAGTACGCCCCTCGGGGATACACGGCGCTGGGCGGGAGTGTCCGGCAGCACACCTGGGGCAAGTGCGCCACGCTGGCCGACTACCGGATGCGCCACGCGCAGTACAAGAGCGATCCCGACCTGCAGGCGGCGCACGCGGTCGCGCCCTGGCTGGTCGCCTTCGACGACCACGAGATCGAGAACAACTGGGCAGGGGACGTCTCCAGCACCGGCGCCCCGGCCTTCGCCCGGCGCAGGGCGAACGCCTTCCAGGCGTACTACGAGAACATGCCGCTGCGCAGGACGAGCGTGCCGGGAGGCGCGTCGATGCGGGTCCACCGCCGGGTGGACTGGGGGCCGCTCGCCCGTTTCCACCTGCTCGACACCCGGCAGTTCCGCGACGACCAGGCGTGCGAGGACGGGCTCAGGTCCGGTTGCGACGAGCGGCTCGCGACCGGCCGCACCCTGCTCGGCGAGGACCAGCGGCGCTGGCTGCTGGACGGTCTCGCGAGTTCCGGCGCCCGCTGGAACCTGGTCGGCCAGCAGATCCTGATGGCCCAGCGCGACTCCAAGGTCGGGCCGGGAGTCGAGGTCAACATGGACTCCTGGGACGGCTACGCCGCCGAGCGCACCCGTCTGCTCACCGGTTTCCGCGACTCGGGCGCGTCAAACCCGGTCGTGCTGACCGGCGACGCGCACATGCACCACGCGGCGGACCTGAAGCTCGACTTCGACGACCCCGACTCTCCCCGCGTGGCGGTGGAACTCGTCACCTCCTCGATCGCGAGTGACGGCGACGGCTACCGCGACGAGGGCAGGATCGCCGGGACGATCGCGGAGAATCCGCATATCTCCTACCTTGACCAGCGGCGCGGCTACATCGTCTGTCGGGTCACCCCGGAGGAACTGCGGGCGGACTTCCGCACGCTCGACTACATCAGCAGGCGCGGCGCCCCCGCGAAGACCGGCGCACGGTTCACCGTGCCGTCAGGACAGTCGGCACTTACCTGAAACGTGAGAGGAATTCAGACTGATTTGTTGGATGATGCCGCTTATGAGTCCCCTCACCACGAGGCTCACCGCCGCGGCTCTCGCCGCAGCGGTGGGCGGCGCCCTCCTCTCTCCGTCCTCCGCCGCAGCCGCCGGATCAGCCTCCTCAGCCTTGTCCGCGTTACCCGCATTACCGGCCGCGTCCGCCGCCGCGGCGCCCTCCGCCTTCGGGTACGTGATCACCTTCCCCAAGCACGTCAAACGGGGCGGATCCCTCGTCTACTCCGTCAAGGTCCGCAACAGGAAGGCCAAGGGCCAGCACTACGTGGCGCTCGTCGGAGACTTCTCCAAACGCTTCCGCAAGATCCGGGTGGCCTCCAAACCGCGCAGCGTCAAATGCTCCGTCAAGGGCCGTAGCCTGTCGTGCTGGATCACCTCCCTGGACAAGGGCGACTCGACGACCGTGCGGATCCGCGCCTGGGCCGGCTCGCGCCGGGGCGTCGCCACCGCCACCTTCGGCGTGATCGCCACATCCAACGCGGACGCCGACATCCGCAAGCTCCGCAAGGAGATCGGCCGCAAGATCAAGGCCAGCACGCGCATCCGCTGAACCCGAGCCCTCTTTCCGGCGCCGGGCGCGGGGATCGGCCCCCGGCCCGGCGCAGAAGACGCGCGAAGACTCCGTTCGACCTCACGATCGGTCTCGGCCGTCAGGCCGACCGGCCAGGCACCCGGGTAGGTGACGGTCTCGTCGACGACCGGTGCAGCCCGCACTCTCGCAGGCCCCTACCGCGGGGAGGACGGGCTCGCGAAGGTGTAGCCGAACAGGGTGTCCTTGGGAGCGCCGACAAGAGGTTTCGCCGTCGACGGGCGGATGCCCGGGTAGGAGCCCTTGCGCACGCTTCCGCGCAGCAGGGTGAGCCTGCCGCTGCCCGGGGCCGCGACGACGAGGCGGCGGCCGGCGACCGTGGCCAGGGCCGCGCCGAAGTCGCCGCCCGCACCGGTGACCAGCAGGTTGTGGTTCCTGGTGAGGCCGCCTGAACGGGTTCCCGCGAGCACGTGGACGGCGTTCTCACCCGGCGCCCCGATCACCAGCTCGTCGTCGCCGTCGCCGTTGAGGTCCCCGGCGGCGAGGGCGGCGCCGAAGCGGTCGAAGTAGCGCGGCTCGCCCTTCAGGGAGCGCTGCGACCAGGTCTCGGAGACCGCCGTCCGCAGTCCTGAGCGGGAGCCGTAGACGACGTGCACGGTGCCGTCGCCGTAGTCCATCGCCCGCTGGTTCTCGCTCAGTCCCTCGCCGGGCACCCCGATCGCCAGGTCGTCGCGTCCGTCGGCGTCGAAGTCACCGGTGGCGAGGGCGCTGCCGAAGAAGTCCCAGGCCTCGGCGAGGCCGCTGATCCAGGGGCTGTCCTGGGTGAGTATGGTCGCCTTTCGGCGCCGGACGTCGAGGACGGTGACCGAGCCCTGGCCGTTCTTCAGCACCGTGTCCGCGGGTGCGCCCACGGCGATCTCGGCCCGGCCGTCGCCGTCGAAGTCACCGGTGGCGAGCGCCGCGCCGAACTGGTCGGTCTCCCGCTCGCGCTGCCCCACCCAGCCGGTCTCCTGCGTGATCATGTACGGTTTGCGGCCCTTGAGGCCGTACACCCCGACCGCGCCACCGCCCAGCCCGGGGGCGCCGATCGCCAGTTCGTCGTCGCCGTCGCCGTCCAGGTCCCCCGCCGCGAGCGCGGCACCGAACCGGCCGGGATCACCTTCGCGGCCTAGGTCCCCGGCGTCGATCGTCCTGCCGGGCCGCAGGCCGTCAGGCGAGCCGTGGAACAGTTGCACGACACCGTGACCGTCCTCTCCCGGCCGGGAGCGGTTCTTCTCGGAGACGCCCACGGCGAGGTCGGCGCAGCCGTCGCCGTCGAGGTCACCGGTCGCGAGCGCCGAGCCGAACGAGTCCCCGGTCTCGCTCTCGCCGGGCACCCCGGGCGTGTCCTGGGTGAGTTCCACGGGGTCGCGCAGGTCGTACAGGACGGTGACCGATCCCGCGCGGGCGTGGTGGCCGGAGCGGGTGTAGGGCGCGGCGACCGCGAGATCGGCCCGCCCGTCGCCGTCGAAGTCGGAGGGTACGCCGGAGCAGGCGGCGGCCGAGGCGTGGGCGGGGACAGGGGAGGCGGAGACCAGCAGGGAGGTGAGGACTGCGGAGGTGAGGAGCGCGGCTCTCATACCCGAGATGGTTTCCGGTGATTCGGACACGCGGCCCACCGGGACATGAAATTCACGTGGCCGGTACGCGTAAAGAACATGCCAGGATTGACGCCATGGAAATCGACCTGGCCGACCTGGGATTCTGGCGGCGGCCGCTCAAGGAGCGGCATGAGGCGTTCGCGCGGCTTCGGGATCTCGACAAGCCGGTGTTCTTCGAGGAGAAGCGGGTCCCGCTGCTCCGCTCGGGCAAGGGTTTCTACGCACTGGTCCGCCACGCCGACGTGGTGGAGGCGAGCCGCAACGCCAAGGTGTTCTCCAGCGAGCCCGGAGTGACCAGCCCCGAGCCGCCCGGATGGGTCAAGCACGTGTTCGGCGAGTCCATGGTCAACATGGACGACCCCCGGCACGCCAGGCTCCGTCGCATCGTCTCCCGCGCGTTCAGTCCGAAGATGCTGGCAGGCCTGCAGGGTGACATCGACGCCGCGTGCGCGCGCATCGTCGACGACGTGGCGGCCTCCGGGCCTGGTGACTTCGTCGGCCAGGTGGCCGCCAAGCTTCCCATCCACGTCATCTGCGACATGATGGGCGTCCCCGACGACGTGCGGGCCAAGGTCCACCAGCACGTCGACATCTCCACCGCCTACTCCGGCGTGCGGCCCAGCCTGGCGCACACCGTCAGGATGGCCGCCCAGAACACGCTCGCGCTGCTCGCCCTGCAGCGGCTGGTGATCAACCT
The DNA here is from genome assembly GCF_040635605.1 of Streptosporangium sp. NPDC006930. Lineage (NCBI taxonomy): Bacteria > Bacillati > Actinomycetota > Actinomycetes > Streptosporangiales > Streptosporangiaceae > Streptosporangium > Streptosporangium sp. NPDC006930. The sequence goes on from NZ_JBEYID010000004.1 coordinate 185,227, forward strand.
GGGCAAGGAACGCGCCCAGGCGCCGCGCGGCGACCTCGTCTCGGCGCTCGTCACCGCGAACGTCGACGGCGAGAGGCTGACCGACCGCGAGCTGGGATCGTTCTTCACGCTGCTGCTCGTGGCGGGCAACGAGACGGCCCGCAACACCATGGCGCACGGCATCAAACTGCTGACCGACAACCCCGAGCAGCGGCGCCTGCTGGCGGACGACTTCGACGCCCACATCGGCGGCGCGATCGAGGAGATGGTCCGTTACGTCTCACCCATCATGCAGTTCCGCCGCACCGTCACCGAGGACTACGACCTGCGCGGCCTGCACCTGAAGGCGGGTGACAAGGTCGTGCTCTTCTACGGCTCGGCGAACCGCGACGAGACGGTCTTCCCCGACGCCGACCGATTCGACATCACCCGTGACACCAAGCCCCACGTGGGCTTCGGCGGTCCGGGGCCGCACTTCTGCCTGGGCGCGAACCTCGCCAGGCAGGAGATCAGGGCGATGTTCCGCGAGCTGTTCACCCGGCTGCCGGAGATCCGCTCGGTCGGCGAGCCCGAGCTGCTGGTGTCCAACTTCGACAACAGCGTCCGCAGCCAGGCGTTCACCTTCTGAGGTCGTCCTGAGCCCCTTCTGAGGCCCGCGTTCACTTACCGGGCTGGGGGGCCGTCACCGGGCAGCCCAGCTTCGGCTCGGCCTGGACGAGGACGTTCTCCCTGATGGTGAGGAAGGTGATCAGCGCCGCGAACCCCATCATCGCCGCGCTCACCAGCATCGTCGTGTGGAATCCCGCGGTGAAGGTCACCGGGGAGGCGAAGGCGTCGCCGGTCAGCCCGGCGAGCGGGGGGATCGCGGCGACCGCGAGCAGCCCGCCGGTCCTGGCGACGGCGTTGTTCACCCCGCTCGCCACCCCCGCGTGGCGTTCGGCGGCGGTGGCGAGCACCGTCGCGGTGAGCGGCGCGACCGCCGCCGACAGGCCGAGCCCGAACAGGGTCGCGGGAAGCAGCACGTCCACCACGTACGACGAGCCGGGGCCGATCCGTGACATCAGCAGCAGGGCGCCGGCGCAGACCAGGATGCCGGCCGTCATCGGCAGCCGGGGCCCCAGGCGCCTGGCCAGCTCACCCGCCCGCGCCGACAGCAGCAGCATCAGGATCGTCACCGGGATCATCGAGGTCCCGGCCACCAGCGGGGAGAAGCCCGCAGAGACCTGCAACTGGACGACGAGGAGGAAGAACACCACGCCCATCGCGGCGTACATGATGAAGGTGACGACGTTGACCGCGCTGAACACCCTTGAGGAGAAGACCTCGACCGGTACGAGCGCCTCGGGTGAGCGCCTGATCTCCAGCCAGACGAACGCCGCGCCCAGCAGCACGCCCACCGTGATCGGGACGATCGCGAGGTCGATCAGGCCGTAGGTGATCCCGGCGAGCGCGAGCGCCGCGAGCGCCGCGCCCAGGACGTCGAACCTTCCGGTAGCAGAGGGGTTCCTGCTCTCGGGGACGTGTCGTAGGGCGACCGCCACGACGAGGACCGCGAGCGGCAGGTTGATCAGGAACACCCAGCGCCACCCGGCCGTCTCCACCAGCCAGCCGCCCAGCAGCGGGCCGATGGCCGCGGCCACCCCGCCCAGGCCCGACCACGCCCCGATCGCCCTGGGCCGGTCGTCGCGGTCGAAGGACGCCTGGATGATGGCGAGGGATCCCGGGGTGAGCAGCGCCCCGCCTGCGCCCTGCAGGGCACGGGCGGCGATCAGCGTCTCCACGTTGGGCGCCAGGCCGCACAGGGCGGAGGCGAGGGCGAACCAGACGACGCCGACCAGAAAGACCTTGCGCCTGCCGTACCGGTCGCCGAGCGATCCGCCCAGCAGGATCAGGCCCGCCAGCGTGAGGGTGTAGGCGTTGACCGTCCACTGCAGGCCCGCCATGTCGGCGCCGAGGGCGGCGCCGAGGGCGGGCAGGGCCACGTTGACGACCGTGCCGTCCAGCATGGCCATGCCGGAGCCGAGCACGGTGGTCAGGAGGACCCAGCGACCCGTCGCGGAGGTGAAGCGAATGTGACCGTTGTCCATGCCGCTCATCATCGCCGACCTCTCGCACCTGTCCGACCGCGTCCGCGACCCCGGGAGCGAGGTCCGAAGTGTCGCGCGCCTCTGATAGGACGGTCCTTGTCACAGCCGAGCCTGACGGGGAGCCTCCGATGGACTACAGCGAGTTCAACGACGACGTCGACGGTCTTTACCGAGGAGACTACGCGGGCCTGCCCATCGTGGGTCTGCGCCCCCCGGGCGCGCCCATGCCCGGTGCGGGGGAGGCCGCGTGGCGTGTCTCGGTCCGCGTCTACGACGCCAAGGAGACCTTCGAGGAGCACTTCACGCGCTTCATCGAGACCGTCGACACCACCGGGGTGAGGGCGCTCATCATCGGCGGCTGGGCCGACGCCTACGAAAAGGACGCCTCGGAGCCCATCCGGCTGCTGGCGGAGAACGCGGAGCGTTTCCCCGCCCTGCGCTCGCTCTTCTTCGCCGCGATGCCGCAGGAGGAGTGCGAGATCTCCTGGATCCAGCAGAGCGACGTCACCCCGCTGCTGGAGTCCTTCCCGCTGCTGGAGCGGCTGGAGGTCCGGGGCGGGACGGGGCTGGAGCTGCGGCCGGTCAGGCACGAGCACCTCAAGATACTGCGCTTCGAGGCGGGCGGGCTGCCCGCCTCCGTGGTCAGGACGGTCGGCATGAGCGAGTTCCCCGCGCTCGAATACCTGGAGCTCTGGCTTGGCACGAGCGACTACGGTGGCGAGACCACCGGGGCCGACCTGGAGAACATCCTGTCCGGTGAGCGGCTGCCCGCCCTCAGGCACCTGGGGCTGCAGGACAGCGAGATCCAGGACGAGGTCGCGGCTCTCGTCGCCTCCGCCCCCGTCGTGGCCCGGCTGGAGTCGCTCTCCCTGTCGATGGGGGTGCTCACCGACGAGGGCGCCGAGGCCCTGCTCTCCGGGGTCTCCCTCACCCATCTCAAGCGCCTGGACCTGCACCACCACTACCTCACCGACGCCATGGTCGAGCGCCTCACCGCGACGTTCTCCGGCATCCTGCTCGACGTGTCCGACCAGCGGGAGCCCGACGACGAGTGGCGCTACGTCGCGGTCGCCGAGTGAGGGCGCTCGCCGTCGTCGGCACGCCGGGCGACCGGCGGGTGACCATGTTCGCCGACGCCTGCGTCCGGCAGGGGCTGGACGAGCCCGTCGTCGTGCCGTGGACGTCCGTGCTGCGCGGCGAGGAGATCCGGATCGCGCCGGAGACGCTCGTGAGGATCGACTCGCCGGGGGAGGACGCCGAGGCGGACGCGCTGCTGCGCGGCCCCGGCGAGCCGTCCAGGGTCGATGGAGGCGCCCGCTGGTACGCCGGGTTCGTCGCCGGGATCACCGGGGTCCTTCGGGCGGTGACCGCGACGCCGGGGGCCGTGCTGCTCGCCGACGTCGAGGACGTCTCGGTGATGTTCGACAAGCGGCGCTGCCACGCCAGGCTGTCGGCGGCCGGGGTGCCGGTGCCTCCGGCACTCGCCGGGCCGGTCGGCGGCTACGCCGAGTTGCGCGAGCGGATGGGCGAGGCCCGCTGGGGCCGGGTGTTCGTCAAACCGGCCCACGGCTCGTCGGCCTCCGGCGTCGTCGCCCTGCACGCGTCGGGGCGCCGGGTGAGGGCGGTGACCTCGGCGGAGACGGTCTCCGGCGGGCTGCGCAACTCCCTGCGAGTCAGGTGTTACGAGGACGAGACCGAGGTCGCGGCGATCGTCGACCTGCTGGCCACCGACGGCCTGCACGTCGAGCGCTGGTTTCCCAAGGCGAGCCTCGAAGGGCGCGCGATCGACCTGAGGGTGGTCGTCGTGGACGGCACGCCCACCCACGCGGTCGTCCGCGCGAGCCGCAGCCCGATGACGAACCTCCACCTCGGTGGCGTACGAGGTGATCTGGGTGCCGTCGAGGCCGCTCTCGGCCCCCGGGGATGGGAGTCGGCCCTGGAGGTCTGCGCGCGGACGGCGGCCCGCTTCCCCGGGAGCCTCGCCGTCGGGGTCGATCTGATGATCGGGGTCGACTGGCGGGAGTTCGCGGTGGCCGAGGTGAACGCGTTCGGAGACCTGCTTCCCGGGTTGGAAGGGCTGCCGGGTGGCGGAGCCGAGGGGCTCGACACCTACGGCGCCCAGGTCCGCGCGATCCTCGCCAGGCACGCCCCGATCGGGAGAGCGAGGGTCCCGGTGCGGAACGGGGGGAGAGGGCCCCGTGCGTGACATGAACGAGATCGTGGGCAGCCACGACCTGCTGCTGGTCACGCTCGACACCCTCCGCTACGACGTGGCGGAGGAGTCGATGGCGGCCGGGCGGCTGCCCAACCTGGCGCGGGCGCTCCCCGGCGGGCGCTGGGAGCGCCGGCACAGCCCCGGCAGCTTCACCTACGCCGCGCACGCCGCGATCCTCGCCGGCTTCCTGCCGACCCCCGCCGTGCCGGGACCGCACCCGCGCCCGTTCGCCGCCGCGTTCCCCGGCAGCGAGACCACGGCCCCCGGCACCTGGGTGTTCGACGCCCCCGACCTGCCCTCGGGGCTGGCGAGGGCGGGTTACCACACGGTCTGCGTCGGGGGAGTCGGGTTCTTCAACAAGCTGACCCCGCTCGGGTCCGCGCTGCCGGGGATGTTCGCCGAGAGCCACTGGGAGCCGGGGTTCGGGGTCACCGCGCCCACCTCGTTCGAGGCGCAGATCGACCGCGCGGAGCGGGCGGTGGCGGGAGCCGACCGGCCGGTCTTCCTGTTCGTCAACGTCTCGGCGCTGCACCAGCCCAACTGGTTCCACCTGCCGGGGGGCACTCGCGAGCACGGCGACAGCCGCGAAAGCCACGCCGCCGCCCTCGAATACGTCGACCGGCACATCGGCAGGCTGTTCGCGCTGATGAGCGAGCGGCGGCCGGGGTTCGCGATCGTCTGTTCCGATCACGGCACCGCTTACGGTGAAGACGGATATATCGGGCACAGGATCGGCCACGAGGTCGTCTGGACCGTGCCCTACGGGGAGTTCACGATGGAGCGGGGGCGATGGCGGTGACTCCGGATTCCGGCCGGGTGCCGAAGACGGCGGGCGGCGGACGGGCTGTGCTCCCCGTGCTTTCCTCGTCGTCCCCGCCCACCGACGCGGGGCCTTACCAGGGCTACGTCTACGCGTACCCGCACAAGACGGCCTACCGGCCGCTGGACCCGCGGCCGTCGCTGGCGGAGGTGTGGGCGGGTGAGCCCACCGGGCGCCTCTTCCTCTACCTGCACATCCCGTTCTGCGAGATGCGTTGCGGATTCTGCAACCTGTTCACCAGGACCGGCGCCCCCGAGGAGCTTGTCGCCGCCTACCTCGACGCGCTGGAACGCCAGGCCGGCGCCGTACGGGACGCGCTGGACGATCCCCGCTTCACGGCGGCCGCCGTCGGCGGCGGCACGCCGACCTACCTGAGCGCCGCCGAGCTCACCCGGATGTTCGACCTCACCGAGCGGATCACGGGCGCCGACCTGCGGGCCGTCCCGATGTCGGTGGAGACCTCCCCGGCGACCGCGACGGCCGAGCGGCTCGCCGTCCTCGCCGAGCGGGGTGCGACCCGCGTCTCGATCGGCGTGCAGAGCTTCGTCGACGCCGAGGTGCGCGCGGCGGTGCGGCCGCAGCGGCGGCGGGAGGTCGAGACGGCGCTCGGCCGGATCCGCGAGGCCGGGTTCGAGACGCTCAACATCGACCTGATCTACGGCATCGACGGGCAGACGGAGGAGTCCTGGCGTTACTCGCTGGACGCCGCGCTCGCCTGGAAACCGGAGGAGATCTACCTCTACCCCCTGTACGTCCGCCCGCTCACCGGCCTCGGGCGCCGCGTCCGCGACTGGGACGACCACCGCCTCACCCTCTACCGCCAGGGCCGCGACCACCTGCTCGCCGCAGGGTACGAGCAGGTCTCGATGCGGATGTTCCGGCTGCCGGGGCGATCCAGCCCGGCCGAATACACCTGCCAGAGCGACGGCATGGTCGGCCTCGGCTGCGGCGCCCGCTCCTACACCTCCGGCCTGCACTACTCCTACGAGTACGCGGTCGGCGCCGGGCAGGTGCGCGCGATCATCGACGACTACGTGCGTCTCGCCCCGGAGGAGTTCGCGGTCGCCAACGTGGGATTCCGGCTGGACGACGACGATCGCCGCCGCCGCCACCTCATCCAGTCGCTGCTCCAGGCCGAGGGTCTCGATCCCGCCGTCTACCGAGACCGCTTCGGCGCCGGGGTCGAAGCCCATTTCGGCGAGGAGTTGGAGCGTCTGGCGGAGCGGGGCCTGCTGGAACGCGACGCCCCGTCGCCCGGGGGTGCCGGGCCCGGATGGCTCCGGCTCACCGCGGAGGGTCTGGCCCACTCCGACGCGATCGGCCCCGCCCTGTTCTCCGGCAGGGTCCGCGCGCTGATGGCCCGATACGAGAATCGGTGATGACCGATGAGGACACAGGCGGACGAATCGAGCGCGCCGCACGAAGAAGGCGCAGGGGAGACACGCGCCGGCGGCCGAGGTCGCGATCATCTGACGGTCCTTGACCAGGACCGCGACCGTCCGGCGATGCCCGGCCGGGAGCACGGTGAGTTGACGATCCTCTACCGGGGGCCGCTGGCGAGCTGCGACTACGACTGCCCCTACTGCCCGTTCGCCAAGCGGCGTGACGGCTCCGGGCAACTGAGCCGGGACCGGGCGGCGCTGGAGCGCTTCACCGCCTGGGTGGCCGGGCGAGACCATCCGGTCTCGGTGCTGTTCACCCCCTGGGGCGAGGGCCTTGTCCGCTCCTGGTACCGCCGGGCGATGGTCGAGCTGAGCCACCTACCCCACGTACGAAGGGTCGCCATTCAGACCAATTTCAGCTGCCGGTCAGGCTGGCTGGCCGAGGCCGACCTGGACACGCTCGCCCTCTGGGTGACCTACCACCCCGGACAGGTCACGTACGAGCGTTTCCTCGGCCGCTGCCGTGACCTCCTCAAGCACGGGGTCCGCTTCAGCGTCGGCGTCGTCGGCCTGCCCGAGCACCTGGGCCAGGCTCGCCGCCTCCGGGCCGACCTGCCGACGGAGGTGTACGTCTGGGTGAACGCCGCAGAGGGCACCGTCTACACCGACGACGAGGCGGACGCCTGGACGGAGATCGACCCGCTGTTCCACCACAGCAGGACCCCGCACCGGAGTGCGGGCCTGCCCTGCCGTACGGGAGACAGCGTGATCTCCGTCGACGGCGACGGCACCGTGCGGCGCTGCCACTTCGTCCCGGCCGTGCTCGGCAACCTCTACGACGGCACGTTCGCCCCGAGGGCCGCGGCGTGTCCGGTGGCGGTGTGCGACTGCCACATCGGCTACGTGCACCTGGAGACGACCGGCCTGTACGACGTCTTCGCCGGGGGAGTCCTTGAGCGCATCCCCGCCCTCCTGCCGCCGGGCTGATCGGAGGGCCCGGCCGTCTCCGGGAAGCTCGGATACCGTTCCGGAGAGCCCGGAGAGCCCGGAGAGCCCGGAGAGCCCGGAGAGCCCGGAGAGCCCGGAGAGCCCGGAGAGCCCGGGGACTCAGATACCGTCCTCGGGCTCGGGGGCAGGGGCGCTCGGGCAACCGAGACCGCGCAGCACGAAACCCGAGACGATCCTCTCGGCCTCCTCGGGCGTCACCTCACCGCTGAGCAGCGGTACCCGCTCGGCGCCGATGACGGCGAGGATGATCCGGGCGGCGGCGGCCACGTCGGGGGCCTGGAAGTCACCCGATGCCACGCCGCTCTCGATGATGCCCGTCAGGATGCGCTGCATCGGCTCGACGTGGTCGGCCAGGCGCTGGTAGGCGTCGGGGCCGAGCGCCGCGGACAGGTCGGCGGGGCCGGGGTGCGGGTGGGCGAGCAACCCGTCGAGCTGGAGCCTGACGAAGACCCGCAGGCGCTCGGCGGGTGAGGCCAGGTCGGGCAGCTCCCGCTCGTAGCTGTCGATGAAGTAGTGCGTCACCCGCTCGGTGAAGGCGAGCAGCAGCGCGGCCTTGTCCGGGAAGTAGTTGTACAGCACGGTGCGGGTGATCTCGGCCTCGCTCGCCACGTCGGTCATGGAGATGGCGTCGATGCCCTGGTCCCGCGAGAGACGCGAGACGGCCCGCAGGATGCGATCCTGGGTCTGGGCACGGTGCTCGCCGATGGTCGCGGCCGAAATCCGGGGCATGGCCCCATAGTCGCACAATGCCGTCCCCGGCTGTCAGGTCGTTGCGGGGTCGGGCGTTGCCCGGGTCCATGGCGAGACACGGGTCATCGAATACCTCCGAGGAGACCCCGCCTTCGGGCAGGGGCGGAATCGGAACCCCGTGGAGCAGGGCGGGAGTGGGCGAGAACGCGGGTCCGGCGTGGTAGGCGCGGCGGGCGTCGAGGGTTAGGCCGATCCCCGGTCGGGCGCCTCCGTCGCCCGCGCTACGGTGGCGGCGAACGAAGCCGTGCCTTTACCTGTTTTCGGAGTTCCTCATGAATATTGCCCTCTGGGCCGTGCAGATCCTGCTCGCCGGGATGTTCCTCATCGCGGGTCTCACCAAGGCCACCCAGCCGCGCGAGGAACTCATCCCCAAGCTGGGGGGATGGGTGGAGGACTTCTCCGCCGCTCAGATCAAGGGCATCGGCGTTCTTGAGGTGCTGGCCGGGATCGGGCTGGTCCTGCCCGCCGTCTCCGGCATCCTGCCCGTGCTGACCCCGCTCGCCGCCGCCGGCCTGGTGATCACGATGATCGGCGCCATCGTCGTGCACGTCAGGCGCAAGGAGTATTCGGCGCTTCCGATGAACGTGATCCTTCTCCTGCTGGCCGCCTTCGTGGCCTGGGGGCGTTTCGGGCCGTACGCCTTCTGAGTGCCGTGCGCCCTTCGGCGCTTTCTCCGGGACCGGAGGATTGACGCCGGATGGGTGAACGCTCCGGCGCGGGGACATCCGTACTCCAGGCAAGAGCAGGTATCGGCTGGTCATCGACCCGCGAAACGCTCCGGCACGGATACACCCGTGCCGGAGCGTTCACCCATGTCGTGGAGGGGCCGCCTTCAGGCGGCGACCTCGGCCCTGGCCACCCGGCCGAGCTCGCCCAGGACCTCGGTGTTGAGCAGGTAGGCGAGCTTGGTCTCGCGGATCAGGCGCTGCTTCTCCGCCTCGTCCAGGGGCAGCGCGTCCAGCCGGGCCCGATACTCGTTCTTGAACCGGGGCAGGCTGCCGATCTCGTCGAACAGGTAGAAGTCGACGCCGCCACCCGGCTGGTAGCCGTAGATCTTCTGCAGTTCCATCCGGATGAACTGTCCGCCGGACAGGTCGCCCATGTAGCGGGTGTAGTGGTGGGCGATGTAGCCGGCGGGCCAGGTGGCGACCTGGTTGATCCGGGCGACCAGGGTGAGGGTCGGCTTGGAGGGCTCGATCCTGGACCGCCAGCCGGATCCGTAGATCGTCTCCAGGTCGCGGACCAGGGCCTCCTCCCGGTAGAGCTCGGGGAGGACGAACGGTGCCGCGACGGGGTCCTCGGCGAGCGACCGCGAGGCGCCGTCCAGGGCGGCGTAGGCGAAGTAGTGCTGGGCGACCATCTCGCCGTACGCTTCGGGGCTGAGATGGCCCGCCATCAGGGCCTTGAGGTAGCTCTCGTCCTCGGCGGACTCGTGGTCACCCCAGGTGGCGTTCCTGAGGACTTCGGAGAAGGGCGAATCGCTCATGATCACTCCGCGACGAGGGACATTTTCATGACACAGTGTCACAAAAATCGCGCCACGTCGTCAAGCCGATGACGACACCCTGTCATTAAATCGCCCCCGAGTTGATCCCGGAAGACAGGCGAGCGCGAGAACGGCCGCGAACACCGGTATCCAGGCCAGCCGATGCAGCAACCAGGCAGGCTCGTCGGGTGTGGCCAGCAGGCCGGGTACGTCGCCGAAACGCAGGGCGGCGACGGCGATCGCGCTCACCGCGCTCTGATGCCACAGGAAGAGCGTCATCGCCGACAGGTTCGCCAACGCGGCCACCGCCCACAACCGGGGACGCCGCATCAACCGGGCCAGCGGCGCGCGTACGAGCAGCGCCACCCCCACCTGGGCGAGCCCGAAGCAGACCACGGCCAGGCTGGGCGGGCTGAGGTTGGAGGCCGCGTCCCCGGTCACGCCCACCATGCTCGCCGGATACCCGAACGCGCCGACCAGCAGCGCGGCCCCGGCCAAGCCGCCGACCAGCAGCGCCGCGGCCACCCGCCGCGAGGCGAGCAGCCCGCCCGCCCAGGCGATCCCCAGCGCGTACGGCACCAGCCACCCGGCCGTCAGGTTCACCCATCCCGTCCAGGCCGGGGCGCCGAACCGGAACCTGCACAGGTCCACCCCGAGCACGACCGCGAACGCCACGACGGCGACGACGACCGGATGCGCGCGCAGGAGAAGGGGGGTGGCCGCGGTCAGCACGGTGAAGACGACGAGGAACCACAGCGGCCCGATCGCCGGAAGCACCATCACCCTGATCGTTCCCGCCGAGGACCCGCGCAGCGCCATCCCCACCGCGATCCCCGCCCAGACCAGGACCAGCGGCACCACCGGCCCCAGCAGTCTCCCCATCCTGGCGCGCACCCAGGCTCCCGCCGGGTGAGCGCCGCTCCCCGCTCCCCGACGCGCGCCGCGCGCCGCCACGGGACCCGCAGCGTGCGACGGGGAGTCCGGTCCGCGGGTCTTCATCTCATGGGTCTTTGACCCATGAGGCGTCGGGCCGCGTGCCGCCACCGAGCGGAGGCCGCGTGTCGCCGCGTAGCCGCCGACGAGGAAGAACACCGCCAGCGTCTGCAGCACCCAGGACATCGGCGTGAACTCCGGCAGGTGGGCGAGCGGGCTGGACAGGTGAACGGCCCCCGCCGCGCCCCGATCCCACGCCGTCACCAGCCAGTGCCCCAGCACCACGCCCACGATCGCGAGTGCCCGCAGCGCGTCCACCCCACGATCCCTGCCCTCGGGGGTGGCCGCCTCGATCCGGGCCACGAGGCTAGCCACGGGACACCTCGCCGACACGGCCGAGCGCGATCAGGGTCAGGTTGCGCAGGGACTCGCTGCCCGGCCGGAGATATTCGCTGTGATCTGCGGAACCGGTACCGAACAGGCGGGCACCGAAGGCCGGGCCGGCGGGGTCGGGGCCGAATCCGAGCGGCCCGATCCTGAGCTTGGGCGCCTCACGTATCCAGTCGCGGGTGCCGCTGCCCGCCCACAACCGGGTGCCGTCCAGCTCGGCGGCCGACGAGACGCCCAGCCCAGGGCTGCCGAACACGGCCGTGTCCGCGACCCCGGAACCGGGCACGGCCCCGGCGCACACCACCGAGCCGTAGCTGTGACACAGCAGGCTGACCCGTTTCCCCCCGAGCGTCTCGGTGACGTACCGTCGCAACTCCACCGCGCCCCGCTCCGCGGCCTCGCCGGTCACCGCGCGCAGGCTGAGCATCGCCGGGCTGTCGTAGCCGAGCCAGGCGACCACCGCGAGCCGCGCTCCCGGATCCAGCGCCCGCGCCTCGGCCAGCAACGCCCGCGCGCCGCCCCCCGGCGTGCTGTACGGCCTCGCCCTGCCACCGTCGAAGGTGGCGGCCGTGGTGTCGGTGCCGGGAACGATGACCGCGACGCGCTCGGCCGTGCCGAGGTCGCCGTAGACCCGCACCACCCGGTCGCCCACGGGCGGCGGAACCGTCACGTAGGCGAACGCCGCGGCGACGACCACGGCGAGCGTACGGCGGAACATGCGAGCCTCCTGTCAGGTCTGAAGAACCGGACAGAACGCTAGGAATCACGATCCGTAACCCGCGTCACCCCGAGGCGGTCACCTTCCCGGTCCCCCTCGGGAAGGAGAGGGCCGATCCCGGGGTCACTCGCCGGGGCGGACCAGGCCCGTCTCGTAGGCGTGGACGATCGCCTGGGCGCGGTCGCGCAGGTTCAGCTTCGCGAGGATCCGGCCCACGTGGGTCTTGACCGTCTGTTCCGAGAGCATGAGCTCCTCGGCGATCTCCTGGTTGGACCTGCCTCGCGCGATGAGCGCGAGCACCTCCGTCTCCCGCTCGGTGATGTCGTCCAGGCGTCCGCGCGGGCGGCTCGGGCCGACGCGGGCGAACTCCGCGATCAGCCGCCGGGTCACCGAGGGCGCCAGCAGCGCCTCCCCGGCCGCCACCACCCGGACCGCCTCGGCGAGTTGTTGCGCGGAGGCGTCCTTGAGCAGGAAGCCACTCGCCCCCGCGCGCAGCGCCTCGTACACGTAGTCGTCGAGGTCGAACGTGGTCAGGATCAGCACCTTCGGCATGGAAGGACGCGTGCCGGGATCGTCGGGCGGGCCGGGGAAGGCGTGGGAGTCCGACCGTACGGAGGAATGCGTGGGTACGGCGGGGCCGGAGCTCGCCCGTGAGGAAGGGGCGGGAGGAGAAGAGACGCCGGGGGTGAGGATGTGGCGGGTGGCGGTCAGGCCGTCCATCACCGGCATCCGCACGTCCATCAGCACCACGTCGGGCCGTAACTCGGCCACCCGAGCCACGGCCTCGGCGCCGTTGGCGGCCTCGCCGACGACCTCGATGTCGGGCTGCGAGCTCAGGAACACCGTGAAACCGGTCCGTACCATGCCCTGATCGTCGGCGATGAGCACCCGGATCGTCATCACATCTCCTTGAGCGGGGAGCCTTTGAGGGAAGGGTTCATACATCCTCGGTGATCGGCAGTATGGCGGTGACCGCGAAGCCCGTCCCGGTCGGACCGGCCCAGAGTTTCCCGCCGAGCATGGACACCCGTTCGCGCATCCCGATCAAGCCGTGTCCCATGTGGTTGTCGGTTCCCTGCTTCTTGGGGGAGCGGTATCCGGTGTTGTTCGTCACGTGGATGTGCAGCTCGGAACGGTATCGGGTGATGCGCAGCGAGACGGCGGAGCCGGGGGCGTGCCGCATGGCGTTGCTGAGAGACTCCTGGGCGATCCGGTAGGCGGACAGGCTCACCGCCGTGGGCAGCCCGCTCAGGTCACCGCCCAGTTTGAGCGTCACGCCGAGCCCGGCGGAGCGCGCGGTGTCGACGAGTTCCTCCAGACGGCCGAGACCCGGCTGCGGCGCGGTGTCGGCGTACTCGTCCTCCTCCCGCAGGACGCCGAGCACACGGCGCATCTCGGTCATCGCCGCGAGGGACAGCGCCCGGATCTCCTTCAGTCCCTCCTCCAGGCGCCGCGCGTCCCCGGCCGCCTGCATCGGGACGGCCTCGGCCTGGATGGCGATCACCGACATGTGGTGGGCGACGACGTCGTGGAGCTCTCTGGCGATCCTGGCCCGTTCCTCAAGGGCGGCCTGGGCCGCGAGGGCGCGCTCGCTGCGTCGTTCCTCCCTGGCCAGCAGTCCGGCGGCCAGCCGCCGGGCGCGCACGTTGTGGCCGAACAGGACGGTCACCGTGACCATGCCGGTGATGACGGTCACCGAGTCGGGATGGATCATCCAGGAGCCCAGGATCGAGGCGATCCACACACCGATGGTGATGTGCCGCTCGCAGCGGGCCGCGACCGCGTAGACCACGAGCGTGTACATGAACGTGGTGGAGGCGGTGTAGGGGATGCCGATGAGGAGTTGCCGCGAGACGACCGTTCCCAGCGGGATGAGAAGGAAGGCCGACCGCCAGGCCGCCAGCGGCCACCGGTCGCGCAGCGCGAGCGGCAGGGAGAAGGCGAGGGCCGCGAACACGATCCCCTGGGGATCGAGGGGAGAGCGCGTCGCGACCACCCGGCCCTGGAGGTCGGACAGGGCCAGATTGAACAACAGGAAGGCGAGCAGCAGGTCACCCAGCAGGACCAGGTCGACCCTGCGGAACGGCAGCAGTCCCAGCACTCCCGGCATCCGGGGAGCGAGGCGGCGTGACCGAGGGCGGGCCGGGTCGGACACCCCGGTCACCAGTGCCTCGGTGAGCGGGCGGACCAGCGGCACGGCGATCTCCCGTACCCGCCACGTATGTCGCGAGAGGAACCGCCGGGCGGAGCTGGAGATCACCGGAACAGCCTAGGCAGGGGCGGACCCACTCCGCGTCCCACCGTGGGGTGAGACCTTGGCATCACCCGCAGGAGCCACTTGGCCACCATGGGGCGAGGCTCCGGCATCACCCGCAGGAACCACCCGGGGTCTTTAGGAAGAGCGGTCCACCCGGAGCGGTGGCCGGGCCTTGGTACCTCCCGTGTCCTCACCGTGATCCGAGGGCCTTCTCCGGCTCTCCATCGGCACCCGTCGTCGCTGAACGTTTCATCGGCCGGCCTCGTTCATCAGGGGCATCCGGTCGTGGTGGTCGCGCTGCGTTGACCATTCCCATCCTGGGTGTGATTTTTCTTGAAAAGGCTGATCGCTACGGGGAGGTAGGTCGATGCGAGTAAGAACATGGTTGGCCGGTTGGGTCACCGGAGGAATGATGGCCGCGGCTCTCGTCCTCCTGGCGGCAGGGAGCGCCACGGCCGCGCCGTCACCGGTGCCGTCGCCCGCTCCGTCCGGTGCTCCCCCGTGCCATACGGGCCCGGTGACCCCGGCGCCCTCCAGCAGCCCGCCGACCGCGCCGGGAACGCCGACGGTCCTGAACGTCATGCTCAACTCGGTACGCCTGAGCTGGGCCGCTTCCACCGACCCGCAGGGCATCGCCTGCTACTACGTGTACGAGGACAGGAACGGCACGGCCGTCCGGGTGGCCACCTTCCAGTCCGCGGCGACCGAGGGGACGGTCTACCTTCCGTTTCCCCCACGTGGCGTCGAGTCGGTGACATACCACCTGTACGTCGTGGCCGTCGACCCCCTGAACGAGGTGAGCCCTCCGTCGGGAACGGTGGCCGTCAAGATCTACAACGACCTCCCCATCCCACCCACGCCGACGCCGACCGGCAGCTGCGAGGTGGAGTACACCTCCTGGCCGTGGAGCACCGGAATGAGCACGAACATCAAGGTCTCCAACACCGGCTCCACCCCCCTCACCGACTGGCGGCTCACCTTCACCTTCGCCGACCCGGGTCAGCGGGTGACCTCGGGCTGGTCGGCCACCTGGTCGCAGACCGGAACCGCGGTGACGGCCAAGGGCCTGGCCTGGAACAAGGACCTGTCTCCCGGGCAGTCCCGGGTCATCGGCTTCCAGGGCACCCATGGCGGAGCCAACCCCACCCCGGCGGCCTTGTCGATCAACGGGATCGTGTGCGCTCAGTCCTAAGGGAGGGACCGACCCGATGACACGCCCCCTCTGAACGGTCAAGGTGTGCCCGACAGCGTGACCGGAGGCCAAAGAGGGCCCCGATGGTCCCGGTGGCAGCCGGTCGCGATGTCGGGCACCCGTGATCCGGGCTGCCCGCCGGGAGGCGCGTGGCCGTCCGCCTGTCACGTTCGCGCGGTGCGGACCTGTGAGTAGACGGCCGTCGCGCCCAGTGCCATGAGGCCCAGCATCCAGTACTGCCACGACTGCGACAGACCGAGGAACACCGTGGTGTTCTGGATGAGCTGCAGGAGCACGACTCCGAACAGGACGCCGACGAAGCTGCCCCTGCCCCCGAAGATCGAGGCCCCGCCGAGGACGACCGCGGTGATGGCGGCCATCGTGTAGCTGATGCCCGCAGTCGGGTCGCCGACGCCGATCTGTGCCATCAGCAGCAGGGCGCCGAGCACCGTGAAGAGCGCGCTGGCGAGATAGACGACCAGGTGAACACGTGCCACCGGGATGCCCCGGTTCCGTGCCGCGTGTTCGGACGAGCCGGCACCCCGCAACCTGAGCCCCATCATGGAGCGCCTGGACATCACTTCCAGCAGGACGAGGAGAGCGGCACCGACGATCACAGCCCAGGGAATCGGGCCGATGCGCGCGCTGAGCGCCTCGGTGACGGAGGTGGCGATGGAGCCTCCAGGCGAGTCCCGCATGAACAGGGAGAATCCCTGGAGCGCGGTGTAGGTGACCAGGGTGGCGACCACCGGTGTCACCCTGGCGAATCTGACCATCGCCCCATTGGCCAGACCCACACCGGTCGCCATGAGGATCATCAGCAGGAAGCCCAGGATCCACCAGCCGGCCCCGTACCCGTCGAGGATGTAGAACGACGCGATGACCACGAGGGCTCCGCTCAGGGGTCCGACGGAAAGGTCGATCCCCCCGGTGAGGATGACGATGAGCTGGCCGGCGGCGAGGAAGAGTACCGGTGCCAGCAGTCCCAGCATGCTCGCGATGTTGAACTCGGACAGGAAGCGGTCGCTACGGGTCGCGCTCACCGCGGCGAGCAGCACGATCGCGATCGCGAGGAACGCGCTGGGTGCCTGCTCGCTGGAGAGCAGACGCCGCACTCCGCCGAACAGGCCCGTGCCTCGTGTCCGTACCGAGGAATCCGCCGTCCGCGCCGAGGTCGCGGCCGTCAGGGACGCCTCGGTGAGGGAGTGGTCGGAGATCTCGTCGCCGGTCAGCTCGCGGACGACCTGCCCCTGGGAGAAGACCAGTACCCGGTCACACAACCCGGCCAGTTCGACGTTGTCCGAGCTGAGCACCACGACGGGTGTTCCCGACTCGGCGGTGGAGCGGAGCCGGTGGTAGATGTCGGAGCGGACACCGACGTCGATGCCCTGGGTGGGCTCGTCGCAGAGCAGCACCTTGGGTGCGGAGAGCAGCGCCCGGCCGAGTACGACCTTCTGCTGGTTTCCTCCCGACAGGTGCTCCACGGCAGACTCGGGCGAGGCCACCTTGATGCCGAGTCGGCTGATCTCCTCGGCCACGATCGAGTTCTCCGCCGAGCCTCGCACCACACCGGCGACCGCCGTCTGACCCGTGGCGGCGACGCCCAGGTTCTCCTTGACCGACAGTACGGTCGCGACGCCCTCGACGTGCCGTTCCTGAGGCATGAGCACGACGCCGGCACGCCGGGCACGACGTGGGCTGCCGAGATCGACGGGACGACCGGAGACGATGACGTCGCCGCCGGTCACCGGGTCGGCGCCGCCGAGTGACCGGATGAAGTCGCGCTGTCCGTTGCCCTCCACGCCGGCGAGGCCGAGAACCTCGTTGCGGGCCAGCGTGGTGGTGATCCCCCGGAGCCGGTCCGAGCGCAGGTCCCTGACCTCCATCACGACGTCGCCGACGGATGAGGGGCGCGGTGGGAACAGCGCCTCGATCTCGCGTCCCGCGATGCGGGTGATGACCTCCTGCTCGGATACCTCGGAGGAGAGGAAGGTTCCGCGCACCTGTCCGTCGCGCAGTACCGTCAGCCGGTCGGACAGGGCCATCACATCGGGCAGCCGATGGCTGATGTAGATCACCGTCATGCCGCGGGCCGCGGCGAGCCTGACCTGCTCGAAGAGTCTCTCGATCTCGGCCGCCATGAAGGGCTCGGTCGGTTCGTCGAGAATCAGGACGCTGGGCTCGCAGGCGAAGGCACCGCAGATCTCGACCGCCTGCTTCTCGGCCAGGGTCAACCGCCCGGCCGCGACGGCCGGGTCGATGTCCATCCCCATGACGAGCAGCTGTTCCCGAGCCCAGTCCTGAGCGTTGCCGAATGACGGCCGCAGCCGTTTCGGCACGCTCAGCAGGAGGTTCTCGGTGACCGTGAGGTCGGGGAGAAGCGCCGGATGCTGGAAGGCGATGGCCAGGCCCTGTTCCCGGGCGGCGATCGGGGACTGCTGCCGCATCGGCGAGCCCGCGATCTCGACGGTGCCGGCGTCGGGTGCCAGTGCGCCGGAGGCCACGGCCATGAGCGTGGACTTCCCGGCGCCGTTACCTCCGACCAGGGCGTGCACCTCGCCCGGATGGGCCTGGAACTCGACGCCGTCGAGCGCGACGACGCCGGGGAAGCGTTTGGTCACCCCGCGGAGAACCAGTCCAGCGTTCGAATCGGCCATGCGAAGGATCACTCCTCACTCAGGCTCAATGTGTTCCGCCGAGCACGCACCCGGCGGAACACAACGAGTGATCAGTTGTAGGCCTGCTTGAGCTGCTCCGGCGAAAGCTCGGAGGACAGGATCGCGCTGGCGGGAAGATCGGGGTCGCACTTGGGGGGCTTCGTCGTGTCGAGGGTGTTCTCGAAGATCGGGATGTTGATGATCTCGGGCTCGTCGTTCTTGATGCCCTGGTGCGCGGCGACGGCCTTGCGCAGTGCGAGGCGGATGATCCAGGTACGCGAGGACACGGTCACGGTCTGGAAGGTCGGCTGCTTGGCGGAGTTCTCCTTCCAGGCGCAGGCGAAGCCGTTGAGGTCGTTGGCGGTCCACAACGGCAGGGGCCGACCGGCCTGGAGGAAGGCGCGGATGCCACCCAGCGACGCGTCACCGGAGTCGGTGATCACACCGTCGATGGCCGGGTACTTGGTGAGCAGTCCGGACACGACCTTCTGCAGCTGGGCCGGGTTCCAGTTCGTGTCGATCGGCTTGCCGGGCTCGTTCAGCAGCTTGACGCTCGCGCAGGCGGTGTTCTCCTTGAGCTCCTTCTCGATGCCGACCATCTCGGTGATGCTCTGGGTGTTGCCCGGAGTACCGCCGAGGAAGACGACGTTGCCGCCCTTGCTCCCGAGGTTCTCGCACATCCAGCGCGTCCACGTCACGCCGTCGTTGACCGTGTTGTGGCCGACGAACGTGGTGTAGTCCTGGCCCGGCTTGCCTCCCGGGTTCGCCGTCCACGGCACCACCTGCACGCCCGCCTTGTAGGCCTCGCGCAGTGTCGGCAGCAGCGCCTCGCCCGCGTCGGGGAAGACGACCAGGGCCTCGACCCCCTGGGCGACCAGGGCCTTGATGTCGCTGATCGCCTTCTGCGGGTTGTTCTGACCGTCGGCGTACGGCAGCACGGTGATGTTGGGACACTTGCTCGCCTCGTCCTCGAACTCGGCGCGGGCCGTCTTCCTGAAGGCGTTGTCGCCGGTACCGTCGGCGAGCGCGACCTTCACCGGTTTGGTGCCGCAGAAGTCCGTCATGGGGCGGAGCTGGGAGACGTCTCCGGTCCGGGCCATGTCGCTGTAGACGTCCTGCACACCGCCGGCGGCCTTCGTTTCACCCGGGCCGCCGGCGCAGCCCGCCGCGCCGAGGAGCGCGAGTGCCAGAACGGCGGCCGATTGGCGGGCCCGGAATCGAGGTTTGCTGGGAGGCATTGCGATCTCCTGTCGGGGGTGACACTTCTTGGGGAGGGGAGGAAGCTCGCCGTTCACGGTGATGACGGCACGGATCGGGTAGCGGGGGAACGGGTTCTCAGCCGCGTGCGGACGGCGCCCCAGGGCACTCCGCGGGCCACCACGCTCAGTGCGAGCACGCCTGCCTGGACGAGCAGCTGGGTGGCGGTGGAGGCGCCGGCGGCGAGGACCACCTGGTCCAGCTGGGTGAGGAACAGCGCGGCGACGGCGGTGGCGGCCAGGCTGGTGATGCCGCCGGACAGCAGGCTTCCGCCCAGGACGACGGCCGCGATCGTGGGGAGCAGGTAGGTGTTCCCGAGCAGGATGTCCGGGGTCCGCAGGTAACCCGCGAGCAGGACGCCGGCCAGCGAGTAGCAGATACCCGCCGCCACGTAGGCACCCGCTTCGTAGGAGCCGGTGGGCAGACCGAGCAGCCGCGCCGCAGGCCGCCCGGCGCCGACCGCGATGAAGCGACGGCCGAGCACCGTGTGCCGGACACCCCAGTGCGCGAAGGTGACCACCACGATGGCGACCAGCAGCAGATTGGGGACGCCCCACACGGATCCGACGGCGAAGGCGCTCAGGCCGGGGGCGGCAGAGGCGGGGAACCCCTTGGAGACCTGCAGGACGACACCGATGAGGATGGAGTTCACCGCGAGGGAGGCGACGAACGCGGCGATGGACAGCCGCACCACGGCGATACCGATGATCAGACCGCTCACCGCGCCCGCCGCGACCCCCATCGCGACCGCCGCCCAGACCGGCACACTCGTGACCGTCGGCAGTTTGGTCGCCAGGACCGCGGCCAGCGCCATCACCCCCGGCACCGACAGATCGATGCCGCCCTGGGAGACGACGAGGGTCTGGCCGAGCGCGGCGATCGCCATCACGGCGGCGAACGGGAGCATCGACAGGACGGCGGAGCCGGACAGGCTGCCGGGGGAGATCAGCGGGCTGGCGGCGAAGAGCAGCAGCGTGATCAGCCAGATCGAGGAGAACCGGCCTGTCAGGAGGCGGCGCGGGTCGATCGGTCCACCGGGAGCGGTGCGCCTCGTCGGCGGCAAGGTCGTATGCCGAGACATTTCCGGTTCCCTTCCTGGAAACTGCGTGAGCCGGGGATGGAGGAGGAGGTACGCCGGTGCTTTCAGACGGCGGTGTAGCCGCCGTCTACCGCCACGTCCGCCCCGGTCATGAAGCTGGCGGCGGGGCTCAGCAGGAAAAGGACCACTTTGGCCACCTCCTGCGGTTCCGCGAGACGCGCGATCGGGTGGCCTTCGATGAGGTGCCGCCGAGCCGATTCGGGATCGGGCTGGGAGCCGAGGTAGGTCTCCAACTGCTCGGTGACCACGGACCCGGGGCTGACCACGTTGCACCGGATCCCGGCGGCGGCGTAGTCGACGGCGATCTGGCGGGACAGCTGCGACACCGCACCCTTGGAGGCGCAGTACGCGGCCTGGTTGGCCAGGCCGACCGTCCCCGAGATCGAGGAGAGGTTGACGATGGAGCCCGGTGACCCCTGGGCGAGCATCGCGCTCACCACGTGCTTGTTCAGCAGGAAGGTGCCGGTCGCGTTGATCGTGATGACCCGCTCCCATTCGGCGAGTGTGGTGTCGACCAGCGGTTTCGCCACGATGGTGGCGGCGCAGTTCACCAGACCGTCGATCCGGCCCCACCGGTCGAGAGCGATCCGCACGGTCCCGGCGACGGCCTCCTCGTCGGTGACGTCCAGCCCGTGTGCCACCGCGTCCGCGCCGTTCGAGCGGAGTTCGGCGGCGAGCCGCTCCGCGAGCTCGGCCCGTTGATCCGTCAGTAGGACGGACATACCGGCTGCCGCGCATTCGCGGGCCGTCGCGGCGCCGATCCCGCCCACGGCACCGGCGAGGATAACTACTTTTGGCATGACTCATTACCTCTCAGGTGCGATGTCCGAATCGGTCGAGTCACCATTGCATGCAGCACTTTGCATGTCAATGGTGAATGCTGCGCTTGACGTGCAGCATGCTGCATGCAACTCTGAGCCGTGTTCACTCCCTCATGGACATCAGAGGTGCACATTGCCCGGTTTGGATACGGGATCCGGCATCCCGATCGGTGTGGCTCAGATGAGCGTCGACCGAACGGATGTGGCGGCGAACGTCGATCGAGTCGTTGAGATCCTGCGGGCAGGCGCCGCGGCCGGGCACCGGCTGGTGGTCTTCCCCGAATGCGTGCTCACCGGTTACCTGTTCGACTCCCGCGCCGACACCTACGCCGCCGCGCTCAACGTCGCGGATCCGCGGATCGGCCGCGTGGTGGACGCCTGCCGGGAGAGCTCCATCCACGCGGTGGTCGGTCTCCTGGAGGAGACGGACGGGGAGGTCCACAACTCGGCCCTGGTGATCGGGCCCTCCGGGATCATCGGCCGGTACCGTAAACAGCACCTGCCCTACCTCGGTGCGGACCGTTTCGTCGAACAGGGCGGCGGCACCGCGCCCAGGGTGGTCGACACCCCCTTCGGCAGGGTCGGTGTGATGATCTGCTTCGACCTGAGGTTCCCCGAGTCCGCCCGCGAGCTCGCGCTCCAGGGCGCCGACGTCATCGCGATGCCCACCAACTGGCCCGCGGGGTCGGACATCCTCGCCGACCACGTGACACGGGTGCGCGCGCTGGAGAACCTCACCTATCTCGCGGTGGCCGACCGCCCCGACTCCGAGGCGGGCACCCCCTTCATCGGCAGGAGCCAGATCATCGCGCCCTCAGGAGCGGTGCTGGTGGACGCCGGGCAGGAGGAGGGGTTGTTCGGAGCGGAGATCGACGTGCGGAAGGCCCGGACGAAGAGACTGATCATCGAACCCGGCCGGTTCGAACTCCCGGTGTTCTCCGGACGCCGCCCCGAGATGTACGGCGAGATCACCCGCTCGGTGCCCTCGGGCCGGTAAGCGGATCGAACAGGAAGGCGGACATCACCATGTGCGGGCCCGCACTCATCAGTGAGGCGACCAGAGACAGGATCGCGGCGTACTGCGCCAAGTTCCGAGAGGTCACCCGTAGCCCATTCGGTCCCGACGACGAGATCGGCATGCTGAACCTGCTCACCCCCGAGGCCTCGCGCGAGGTGCTGCGACGGGCGGACGGCGGCAGTGCCATCGACCTGTCGGTGGACTACTTCGTCGGAATGCCCTCGTGGACGAAGGCGGGCGACCCCGGCTTCCAGCAGTGGATGACGCACACCCCGGCCGGCACGATCCTGGACGACATCACCGGAATGGGGCGCGAGCAGAACGAACTGGTCTCCTACTCCGGCGACGCCATCTCGATGTACACGCACTGCGGAACCCACATCGACACGTTGAACCACTTCGGGTACAACGGCCAGATCTGGAACGGCTTCTCCGCGCAGGACCACATCAGCTCCCGGCACTGGACCAAGTGCGGTGCGGACAAGATCCCTCCCATCATCGCCCGCGGCGTGCTTTTCGACATCGCCGCGCTGCACGGTGTCGACATGCTTCCCGACAACCACGGGATCGGTGAGGAAGACCTCCGCCAGGCGTTGCGGCGTCAGAACGTCGAGTTCCGGCCCGGTGACGTGGCGCTGGTGCGCACGGGCCGGATGCGTGCCTGGCCGAAGATCGACGCCTACATCGACAACAGTCCTGGCCTGAACCTGGAAGGGGCCCGGTTCCTCGCCCGGCTCGGCGCCTCGGTCATCGGCGGCGACACCCTCGCCCTGGAGCAGATGCCGGCCGCGGACGAGGAGAACTGGCAGGTCGTCCACACCTATCTCATGGGAGAAGCGGGCGTCCCCATCATGGAGGTGGTCGACTGCGAGCAGCTCTCGGCGGACGGGCTCCATGAATTCGCCTTCGTCGCCGCCTCCCTGAAGCTCCGTGGCGCGACCGGTGCTCCCACGCGTCCGCTCGCCATGCCTCTCCGGCACTGACGCCCCCTCTTCCTTCCTCTTCCCCCGATCGGTTTGACCCCCGGAGGTCCACCCGCCATGAATACGACGCCCCCGACCGAATCGGTCATCGACCGGGCTCGCACGTCATACGGTGATGACGGTTTCAGCAAGTACCTCCGGCGTGCCTTCCTGGCCTCCAGCGGGTACGACGACGTGGCGCTGGACCGGCCGATCGTCGGGATCGCGGTGACGAAGTCCGACTACAACACCTGCCACCGCGACATGCCCGCCCTGCTGGCGGCGGTCAGGCGTGGAGTCCTGGAGGCCGGCGGCCTTCCCATGGAGTTCCCCACCATCTCGCTCGGGGAGATCCTGACCTCCCCGACGACGATGTTGTTCCGCAACCTGCTCGCGATGGACACCGAGGAGATGATCCGCGCGCTTCCGATGGACGCCGCGGTCCTGCTCGGCGGATGTGACAAGACCGTGCCGGCCCAGCTGATGGCCGCGGCCTCCTCGGACAAGCCGGTACTTCTCGAGGTCGTCGGGCCGATGATGACAGGCAGCTGGCAGGGCGAGCGGCTCGGGGCCTGTACCGACTGCCGGCGTTTCTGGGGCAGGCACCGCGGCGGCGAACTCGACGAGGCGGAGATCACCGGTGTTCGCAACGAACTGGTGTCGACCGCGGGAACATGCGCGGTCATGGGAACCGCCTCCACCATGGCCTGTCTCACCGAGACCCTCGGCATGATGCTGCCGGGGGGCGCGACGCCGCCCGCCGCCACCGGCGCCCGCCTCCGACACGGTGTCGAGACCGGCCGCCGTGCCGTGGAACTCGGCCGGTCGGGAGGTCCGCTGCCGAGGGAGATCATGACCCCCGCGGCGTTCCGCAACGCCATCCGCGTGCTCTCGGCGCTGAGCGGATCGACGAACGCGCTGATCCACCTGACCGCCGTGGCACGAAGGGCCGGGGTGCCGCTCGACCTCAGGGACTTCGACGCGATCGGCGCCGAGGTGCCGCTCCTGGTCGACTGCAAGCCCGCAGGATCGGGATACCTGGAGGACTTCCACCGTTCAGGAGGGCTGTCGGCGCTGCTGAAGGTCATGGAGCCCATGCTCGAACCGGAGACCGTCGGGGTCTCGGGGAGCACCCTGGGATCGCTGATCGAGCAGACCCCCGCCCGGCAGGACTGGCAGACCACGATCCGCCCGCTGAAGGACCCCCTGGGAGCGGCGGGGAGTCTGGCGGTGCTGTACGGCACGCTGGCCCCGGGCGGCGCGGTCATCAAGACCGCCGCCGCGAGCCCTCACCTGATGGACCACACCGGACCCGCGCTGGTCGTCGACTCGGCGGAGGACGCGGCCCGGATCCTGGACGACCCGGATCTGGACGTCACGCCGGATCACGTGCTGGTGCTGCGCAACGCGGGACCCGTCGCCGCGGGCATGCCGGAGGCCGGTGCCCTGCCCATCCCCGCCAAGCTGGCCCGCGCCGGGATCCGGGACATGGTCAGGGTCTCCGACGCGCGGATGAGCGGCACCTCCTACGGCACCGTGGTGCTGCACTGCACTCCGGAGAGCGCGGCCGGGGGACCGATCGCGCTCGTCCGTGACGGCGATCTCATCAGGCTGGACGTCGCGGCCCGGCGACTCGACCTGCTCGTGGACGAGGACGAACTGGAGCGGCGCCGCGCGGACTTCGTCCCGCCTGAACTGCCGGCACGCGGCTGGCGGCGACTGTACGCGCAGACGGTACTCCCGGCCACCGAGGGAGCCGATCTATCATTTCTCTGAAACGGCCGCCATGCCACACGCCGCATGTCGCTCTCTCGATGCGTTTCTGATTCAGCAGGGGCATCATTGAGCGTCACGTCAGACGCTGTAGATCAAAACACCAGGAGCCATGCCGGATGGAACAGATTTCGACGGATAAGACAACGTTGACGACTCAGACGTTCGAAGTCATCCGCCGGGCCATCCTGACAGGCGAGTTGGCACCTGGCACGTTGCACTCCGTGGTGGGGATCGCCGCCCAGTTGGGGGTGTCCAGGACACCGGTCCGGGAGGCTCTCCTCCAACTCGCCACCCATGGGGTCGTCAGTTTCGAACGCAGCCGCGGTGTCAGGATCCTCCAGATGACGACGCGTGACATCGAGGAGATCTACTCGATCCGTTTCCTGCTCGAGGTCCCCTCGGTCTATCGTGCCGCGACCATGATGAACGACGACCAGATCGCATCGGTCTCGGAGGCGCTGGAGAAGATGGGCAAGGCGGTCGAGATCGGGGACGAGCGCCTCTTCCAGGAGGAGGATGTGAAGTTCCATCAGCTGATCCTGGAAGGAGCGGGCAACGAGCGGGTGACCCAGAGCGTCGCGACGACACGCGCCCAGATGTCCGCCCGAGGCCTGTCCACGACCCGGACCAGGACGCTCACCGACATCTGGCGAGTTCACGAGCGCATTCTGGAGCGCATTCAGGCCCGTGACAACCAGGGGGCCGCACAGGCCATGCACGATCATCTACTGGAGACCACGCGCCTGCTGCTGACCCAGTCGACCGGGGATCCGCTCACGGGTGCCGGCTTCGAACCTCCCGTCCTCCCCGTCGTCTCGCCCCAGAACTCCTCGAACCCCTGACGGCTCCGCGCGCGGGCACCGGACGTGCCCCACGTCGGCCTCGTGCTCGATGACGGTGAGACGGCTCCGCGCGAGCGCCGGACGTCTCGCCGCCGGGCGCTCTTCACCAGGGGCGCCCGGCGGCGTATCGGCCGTCCTCCGGCCCTGAGGCGCGTTCTTCCCTGCCCCTCTGCCGACGCGGTCCGGTGTACGCGCACTCCTGAAGCGGTCGAGTTGTCCGAGCAGCCATGATTACACAATTACGATCGCTCACAGCGAACAGGCTCAACGCCGGGAACATTATCGGACTCCCATTAATTGAGTGTGTATAACTCAACCCTTGGAGTTCACATGAGTGAGAGCTTGATCCTCCCGGTCCTGCCGCTCGACGACGAGGTCGTGCTGCCGGGCATGGTGGTCCCGCTTGACCTGTCGGAGACCGAGGTCCGGGCCGCGATCGACGCGGCGCAGGCTCTCGCTGACAACAAGCCCGAGGTCCTTCTCGTTCCCCGGATCGACGGCAGATACGGCTCGGTGGGCGTGAGGGCGATCGTCGAGCAGGTGGGCAGGCTCCCCGGAGGCGAGCCGGCTGCCGTGGTGCGCGGTGTCGACCGGGTGCGCGTGGGCGCCGGCACGACCGGCCCCGGCGCGGCCCTGTGGGTGCAGGCCACCCGCATTCCCGCCGTCGCGGCGGGCGAGCGCGCCCACGAGCTCGCCAAGGAGTACAAGGCGCTGGCCACCACGATCCTGCAGAAGCGGGGCGCCTGGCAGGTCGTCGACGCGGTCAACCAGATGGACGACCCCTCGATCCTCGCCGACAACTCGGGTTACGCCCCCTGGCTGAGCGTCCCGCGCAAGGCCGAGATCCTCCAGACCGCAGACCCGGCCGACCGGCTCGAGAAGCTGGTCGAGTGGTCGCGCGAGCACCTGGCAGAGCTCGACGTGGCCGAGACGATCCGCAAGGACGTCCAGGAGGGCATGGAGAAGCAGCAGCGCGAGTTCCTGCTTCGCCAGCAGCTCGCCGCGGTCCGCAAGGAGCTCGCCGAGCTGAACGGTGACACCTCCGCCTCGGAAGAGGAGGACTACCGCTCCCGTGTCGAGGCCGCCGACCTGCCCGAGAAGGTGCGCGAGGCCGCGCTCAAGGAGGTCGACAAGCTGGAGCGGACCTCCGACCAGTCTCCCGAGACCGGCTGGATCCGCACCTGGCTCGACACCGTCCTCGACATCCCCTGGAACGAGCGGACCGAGGACTCCTACGACATCGCCGCGGCCCGCGCCGTCCTCGACGCCGACCACACCGGCCTCGACGACGTCAAGGACCGCATCATCGAATACCTGGCCGTCCGCGGGCGCAGGGCGGAGAAGGGCCTCGGCGTGGTCGGCGGGCGCCGCAGCGGCGCCGTGCTCGCGCTGGCCGGTCCTCCCGGGGTCGGCAAGACCTCCCTCGGCGAGTCCGTGGCCCGCGCGATGGGCAGGAAGTTCGTCCGGGTCGCCCTCGGCGGCGTGCGCGACGAGGCCGAGATCCGCGGTCACCGGCGCACCTACGTGGGGGCACAGTCCGGCCGGATCGTCCGGGCCGTCCGCGAGGCCGGTTCGATGAACCCGGTCGTGCTGCTCGACGAGGTCGACAAGGTCGGCTCCGACTACCGGGGCGACCCCACGGCCGCGCTTCTGGAGGTGCTCGACCCGGCGCAGAACCACACCTTCCGCGACCACTACCTGGAGGTGGAGCTCGATCTCAGCGACGTGCTCTTCCTGGCGACCGCGAACGTGCTGGAGGCGATCCCCGGCCCGCTGCTGGACCGCATGGAGATCGTGACGCTCGACGGCTACACCGAGGACGAGAAGGTCGCCATCGCCCGCGACCACCTGCTTCCGCGCCAGCTCGACAAGGCCGGTCTCACCGCGGAAGACGTCACCGTCGGCGAGGACGCGCTGCGCAGGCTCGCCGGTGAGTACACCAGGGAGGCCGGGGTCCGCTCCCTGGAGCGCTCGATCGCCAGGATCCTGCGCAAGGTGACGGCGAACGTCGCGCTCGGCGAGAGCGAGCTGCCCGTGACGGTGGAGGATCTGGTCCCCTACCTGGGCCGCCCGCGCAACGTGCCGGAGTCCTCGCTTCCGGAGTCCAGCCAGCGTACGGCGGTGCCCGGCGTGGCCACCGGCCTCGCGGTCACCGGGGCGGGAGGCGACGTCCTCTACGTGGAGGCGTCCCTGGCCGACCCCGAGACCGGCGACACCGGCCTGACCCTCACCGGTCAGCTCGGCGACGTCATGAAGGAGTCGGCTCGGATCGCGCTCTCCTACCTGCGCTCGCGGGGCGCGGAGCTGGAGCTGCCCGTCGGTTCCCTCAAGGACCGCTCGGTGCACGTCCACTTCCCGGCCGGAGCCGTTCCCAAGGACGGCCCGTCCGCGGGCGTCACCCTGATCACGGCCCTCGCCTCGCTGCTGTCGGGCCGTCAGGTCCGCGCCGATGTGGCGATGACCGGCGAGGTCTCCCTCACCGGCCGGGTGCTCCCGATCGGCGGGGTGAAGCAGAAGCTGCTCGCCGCCCACCGGGCGGGCATCACGACCGTGCTGATCCCGGCGCGCAACGAGCCCGACCTGGACGACGTCCCGCAGGCCGTCCGCGACGAGCTCACCGTGCACGCGGTGAGCGACGTGCGCGAGGTCCTGGAGATCGCGCTCACCCCGGCCAAGGTGGCCGAGCGCGCCGCCGCCTGACCCGCGCTCCCCGTGTCGGCCCGCCCTCTACGACGAGAGGGCGGGCCGTCCGCGTTGTTCCCGGATGAAACAGGCTTAACGAACATAAATGAACGAATCATAAAGTCGATTGACCAAATGATCTGGTCATGATGGCATGGGCTCCATGCTGTACGGAACACCTTCACTGGAGGCCGTCGATGAAGCGGTGCTCGGCGAGATCGAGGAGATGCGCCGCGACCTGAAATACCGTCTCGCGGAGAGCCACCGCTGGGACGGCCAGCTCCGGCGCCAGCTCCAGGCACGGGCCATCCAGGGATCCAACTCGATCGAGGGTTACCGGGCCAGCGTCGAGGACATCGAGTCGATCATGGCCGGTGAGGAGCCGCTGGAGACCTCCGGTGCGGTCGCCAGGGAGATCTCCGGCTACCAGCAGGCGCTCACCTACATCCAGATGCTCTCCCGCGCCCCGGTGTTCGCGTTCGACGCCGGCCTGCTCCACGCGCTCAACTTCATGATGATCGGCCATCACCATGACAAGACCCCGGGCACGGTGCGGCCCGGTGTCATCTACGTCCGCAACTCCGCCACCGGAGAGGTCGTCTACGAGGGTCCGGACGCCGAGCGGGTGCCGGAGCTCATGACCGAGCTGGTCGTCTGGCTCAACGAGGGCGACCTGGAGGCGCCGAGCTACGTGCGGGCGGCGATGGCCCACTTCAACCTGGTGAGCATCCACCCCTGGCGCGACGGCAACGGCCGCATGTCGCGGGCGCTCCAGACACTCGTGCTCGGCAGGGACCGGATCACGACCCCCGAGTTCTCCTCCATCGAGGAATGGCTGGGAGGCGCCGAGAACACCGTCGACTACTACCGAACGCTGGCCGCGGTGGTCAGGCGCACCTGGAGTCCGCACAAGGACACGCTGCACTGGGTGCGCTTCTGTCTGCGCGCCCACCACCTCCAGGCCCAGCAGGTCCGGCGGAGACTCTCGGAGGCGGGGGAGGTGTGGATGCTCCTGGAGGAGCGGGTCGACGCCGACGGGCTCAACCCCCGCACGGTCTCGGCGCTGTACGAGGTGTTCGTCAACCGGCGACTGCGCCGGAGCAGATACCAGCTGGACGAGACGCTCAGTCAGGGGCAGGCGGTCAGGGACCTGCGTGACCTGGCGGCGAAGGGCTGGCTGACGCCGTACGGGGAGACCAAGGGCCGCTTCTACGCGCCCGGGGAGAGGATGCGGGTGATCAAGGAGGACTTCGCCCAGCGGATCACCCTCCTGCGGGATCCGTACCGGCATGACTAGCTCGCGATCGGGCACGGCCGTCCATCGGGACGATCCCGCGGAATCGGTATCGGCGTGACCGGCCCCGGCTGGACCTCGGCGCGACCGGGTACGGTCATGGGTGGTGTCCCATATGCGGATATTTCTGACAAGTGATTGGTTTCACATAACATGTCGGGAATTAGGGTAAAAGCAGACGCGTTGGGAACCGGTTGTGATCGATGTGTCGGGCCTGCGGAAGGTCTATCAGGATCGGGGCCGAGAGGTGGTCGCCGTCGACGGGGTGGATCTCCACGTCCGCGAGGGTGAGATATTCGGCGTGCTCGGGCAGAGCGGCGCCGGTAAGAGCACCCTGCTGCGCTGCGTGAACCTCCTGGAGCGACCCACCTCCGGCACCGTCTCCGTGGCGGGGCAGGAGCTGACCGGCCTGAAGGAGGGTGACCTGCGCAGGGCCCGGCAGCGGATCGGGATGATCCACCAGCACTTCGCCCTGCTCTCCTCCCGCACGGTCGCCGGGAACGTCGCCTTCCCGCTGGAGGTGATGGGGGTGGCCAAAGCCGAGCGTGCCAGGCGTACGGCCGAGCTGCTGGAACTGGTCGGGCTGGCAGACAAGGCGGGGGCGCACCCCGCGCAGCTGTCGGGCGGGCAGAAGCAGCGGGTCGGCATCGCCCGCGCGCTGGCGGGAAGCCCTCCGGTCCTGCTGTCGGACGAGGCCACCTCGGCGCTCGACCCGGGCACCACGCAGTCGATCCTCGCCCTGCTCAAGCGCCTCAACCGCGAGCTCGGCCTGACGATCCTGCTGATCACCCACGAGATGCACGTCGTGAAGTCGATCTGCGACTCGGTCGCCATCATGCGGGACGGCGTGGTCGAGGAGTCGGGGACCATCCCCGAGCTGATCTCCAGGCCCGGCTCCAGGCTCGCCGCCGAGTTGTTCCCCCTTCCCGAGCCGGAGCCTGGTCAGGTCACGATCACCTTCACCGGGCAGGCCGGTGAGCCGGTGGTCTCGCAGGTGGTCCGCAAGTTCGACGTCGACGTCAACATCCTCGGCGGGGCGCTGGAGGAGGTGGCGGGCCTCTCGACGGGACGGCTGCGCCTGCTCGTCACCGGTGACGAGCGCGCCGCCGCGCTCACCTACCTGGCCGGACGCGGCCTGCTCGTCGAGGAGGCCCGATGACCTGGGAAGAGATGCTCCCGCTGCTGCTGGAGTCGACCGGCCAGACCGTCCAGATGGTCCTGTGGTCGACCCTGTTCACGGTGATCCTCGGTCTCCCGCTCGGGGTGGCGCTGGTCGCCACCGACCGAGGCGGGCTGTTCCCCTCGCCCGCGCTCAACCGGGTGCTCGGGCTGATCGTGAACATCGGCCGCTCGCTGCCCTTCATCGTGCTGATGATCGCGATTCTCCCGCTGACCAGGCTCATCGTCGGCACGACCATCGGCACCATCGCCTCGGTGGTCCCGCTGACCCTCGGCGCGGCACCGTTCTTCGCCCGGCTGGTGGAGACCGCGCTGCGCGAGGTCGGCAGGGACAGGGTGCAGGCGGCCCAGGCCATGGGGGCGGGACGGGTGACCATCGTCGGCAAGGTCCTGTTGCCGGAGGCGATGCCCGGCCTGGTCGCGGGGCTCACGGTCACCGTGGTCGCGCTGATCTCGTACTCGGCGATGGCCGGGGCGATCGGCGGGGGAGGACTGGGGGACCTGGCCATCCGCTACGGCTACCAGCGCTTCGAGACCACGCTCATGATCGTCACCGTTGTCGTGCTGGTCGTCGTGGTGCAACTCGTGCAGACCCTGGGTGACACCGTCGCCCGCCGTCTCGCGCGTAACTGACCGGATTGTCGCACTGATCATTTACCCCTGTTTTATGATTTATCCGGCAAGTGATTTTATTTGATCATTGGTGTGGCCTCGCCTTTTAAGTGAAGTGAAAGTTACGGGCAATCGGCGCATCGTACAACGTGGGTGTCAAAATCCTCACTCCCGAGAGGAACCCTCGAAATGCGATTCGCCAGCCGAATCCTCCTGGGCGCCGGTGCCGCCGCCCTGCTCGCCACGGCTACTCCGGCGATGGCCAGCGCCGCGACCGTGACCCCCGTCCAGACCGTCGCCACGACCACCGCCGCGGACCCCTTCTACGCCGACAGCTGGGGGC
Organism: Streptosporangium sp. NPDC006930; assembly: GCF_040635605.1. Lineage (NCBI taxonomy): Bacteria > Bacillati > Actinomycetota > Actinomycetes > Streptosporangiales > Streptosporangiaceae > Streptosporangium > Streptosporangium sp. NPDC006930. The sequence continues at coordinate 216,986 of NZ_JBEYID010000004.1, forward strand.
CGTACTACTCCGGTGACGAGAAGGCGAAGGCCGAAGGCAAGGTCACCGTGGAGAAGAAGTCAGAGAAGAAGTGGTACTGGAAGAAGTACTCCAAGATCGTCAAGAAGTGCACCTGGTACAAGGGTGAGAAGAAGTGCAAGTGGGTGAAGCAGTGGTTCAAGAAGCGCGCGTGGAAGTGGGAGGACACATACCACTACACCGTCGACAGTAAGCTCACCAACCACAAGTGGTGGGGCAAGCCCAGGCACTTCTGCGCTTGGGAGACCTTCAAGGTCGTGGGCTTCGACGGCTCGACCACTTTCAAGAGCTTCAAGAACTGCTCCAAGCGGCCCGGCTTCCACTCCTTCTCCGGTAAGGACGCCGAGCACATCTACGTCAAGGTGGGGCGGGGCAACCACGGCCACTTCAACGGCTACCAGAGTGGCTGGGAGAACATCTACAGCCACGCCTGATCCATACGGCCGGGTCCCGCGTAGGGCCTGACCGTCCACCGGGCCGCGATCTCGTCCGCGAGATCGCGGCCCGGTCGCGTGCGGGCACCTCTCACCGAACCCGCGGGTCGAACTCGTCGATCAGCCGATGCCCGATCCGCCGGGCATCGGCTGATCGTTCCTTGCCGGTGGAGTGAGAAGGGGGCGCTTGGCCGTGCGGCCGTCACCCGAGGAGCGGCCACGCAGGCGGCGGCCGATCCACGGCCTGGCGAAGGTGACCAGCCAGCGCAGCTCCGTCGCCGCGGTCCGCCAGACGGCGGGGGCGGGCAGCGCGGGGAGCGGAGACCTCCAGGTGGGGTCGCTGCCCGGCAGGCTCAGGGCGTGCGCCATGGCGGCGGCGAGCCTGGCGTGCCCCACGGAACTGATGTGCAGGCGGTCCTCGTGCCACATCCGGGCATCCGTGACGAACGCGAGCGGGTACATGTCGATCACGGTGACGCCGTGGCGGGCGGCGGCCTCGCGGATGCGCTCGTTGATGTCGAGCACCCTGGGCAGGAGCGGGCGGGCGAGCGGCGCGACCCTGGTGATGTCGGGGAAGGTCGCGGTGACCACGTGCGCCCCGATGGCGGTCAGGCCCGCGAACATGTCCTCCAGGGCGCCGGCGACCTCGGCGGCCCGGTATCCGGGGCGGATGACGTCGTTCATGCCGGCCACGACCGTGGCCAGGTCGGGGCGCAGTTCCAGAGCGACCGGCAGTTGCTCGTCGCGGACCCGGGCGGCCTGGCGGCCGCGTACGGCGAGGTTGGCGTAGAGCAGGTCCGGGTTGGCGTCGGCCAGGTGCTCGGCGAGCCGGTCGGCCCAGCCGCGGTACCCGCTCACGTCGTCGCCGTCGCCGAGCCCCTCGGTCTGGCTGTCGCCGAGCGCGACATAGCGGTGGTAGGTCTTCACGCCGGCTTTCCTTCGTTGTGTACGGCACGTTCACCCAGCGTCCGGGCCGTCTGCAGGCACCAGTCGCGCATCTCCCGCTCCAGCCGAAGCCCGCCCAGGCAGGTGAGGTACGGGCCGACGCGCTCCCCCAGGCGTAGGAACGACTCCTCGTCCATGTCGCCGCGCAGGCGCACCAGCATCTTGCCGAACAGCGTGAGCTTGGCCGCCGCCTCCTCCGCGCGTTCGTGGAGCTGGGCGATCAGGATCTCGGGGGCGAGCAGGTCGGACGCGTGGACCTTCACGGCCAGGTCGTCGCGGATGAGCAGGGGCTTGGCCGGGATCGCGGCGAAGGCGGCGAGCTCGCCCACCCCGGCCTCGGTCACGGTGAACACACGCTTGTTGGGACGTCCTTGCTGAACGACCTCGCGGCCCGTCACCAGAGCGTCGGACTCCAGCTTGGCCAGCTCGGCGTAGAGCTGCTGGGGGGCGGCGTACCAGAAGTTGGAGACCCCCACATCGAAGATCTTGGTCAGTTGGTAACCGCTGTACTCGCCGTCCAGCAGCGCGGCCAGCACCGCGTGTCGCAGGGCCACCGGCTAGCCGCAGTAGTCATGATGATTAATAGTCATATTTATGAGTATGTGGCATGGGTGAGTCCGGGACAAGAGGGCGGAGCGAAAGATCGGCGGCGTCCTCACGGACGATCGCCACATTCCCCGGCCGGAGGGGCGGGTGATCATCGGCACCCCCGCCCGCGCGCTGATTCCGGAAAAGATCTTCATGGTGGTCTCCGCGCCGCGGGGCGCCCGCTGAGCACGGCGGATAAAGCCGTTGTCAGAGGATCCCGCTCGACGCGATCAGGCTCTTAAGCTGGTCTTACGTGCGGTCGGGCATTGTTTTCCCTAACCGGTGAGCACCGGCCTCCGCCCCGTCGAACCGGGGAGGATGTAGGACTTGGGGGAAGACATGGACCCGAACAGGAATGAGCAGCAGGGCACACCGGCCGAGGCGACCCCCGGGAACGACGGCTGGACCCAGTTCGGCAAGGTGCCGCCGCGCGTCGGCGCCTACCGCGCCGACGCCGACACCGGACCGCAGCCGACGCTGATCCACCCGGTGCCGGAACAGCTCGCCGCCGAGACACCAGTAGGAGCCGGGGGGTACGGGGGATCGGGGGCGCTCCCCCCGCAGCGAGGCAGGCTCAGCGTCGGGCAGAAAGTAGGCGCCGGTCTCGCTCTGGCGGCCATGGCCGTCGGAGGTGGGGTCGCGGGGGCCTTCGCCGCGACGAGTCTCAACGGCGGCACCGTCGCCCAGGTCTCGTCGGCCGGCCCGGTGGTGAGCCAGGTCGGCAACGTGACCACGGTCGCCGACATCGCCCAGGCCGTCCAGCCCTCCGTGGTGTCGATCGAGATCAGGACCGCCGCCGGCGGGGGCGAGGGGTCCGGGGTGGTGCTGTCGGAGGACGGACTGATCCTGACCAACAACCACGTGGTGGAGGCCGGGGGCCAGGGGGGTCCGGGCAGCCAGGTGACCGTCAAGTTCAGCGACGGGAAGTCCGCCACCGCGAAGATCGTCGGTACCGACCCGGCCACCGACCTCGCGGTCATCAAGGCGGAGGGGGTCTCCGGCCTGACCAAGGCCTCGCTCGGCGACAGCGACCGGCTGAAGGTGGGTGACTCCGTCCTCGCGATCGGCAGCCCGCTCGGCCTGTCCGGCTCGGTCACCGCCGGGATCGTCAGCGCGCTGAACCGTACCCTGACCGTCGGCGGTGACCAGGGCCGGCAGCAGCTCCCGCCCGGCTGGGGCAGGCAGCAGCAGGGCGGCAGTGCGGGCACCACCATCGGTGGCGCCATCCAGACCGACGCGGCGATCAACCCCGGCAACTCGGGAGGCGCTCTGGTCAACGCGGCCGGCCAGGTGGTGGGCATCAACACCGCCATCGCCACCAACGGCGGGGAGGGCAGCATCGGCGTCGGCTTCGCCATCCCCATCACCACCGCCAACCAGGTCGCCCAGCAGCTCATCGAGAGCGGCAAGGTCTCCCACGCCTTCCTGGGCGTGAGCATGACCGACGCCACCGGGGACGCGGGCGGAGCCCTGGTCGGCCAGGTCACCGAGGGAAGCCCCGCGGCCAAGGCGGGCATCCAGCAGGGCGATCTGATCACCAAGATCAACGACACGGCGGTGGACGAGGCCGCCACCGTGGTCGGAGCCGTCCGCGGCTTCAAGCCCGGCCAGCAGGTGAGCATCACCTACGCCCGCGACGGGCAGCCCCACACCGTCACGGTGACCCTCGCGGAGAAGACCGGCGAGTAAGGTTCCCCGACGGATGTGCCGCCGGAGGCCACCACGGCTCCGGCGGCACATCCGTCTTCGTCGTTCACGGCACATCCGGTCGCCGTGGTCCGCCGCGCGGGTCCCGCTGGTTTCGAGACCTCGGTGGACGCGCCCCCTCGGCGGGGCCGGAGAGCGGGCGCTCCCGCGAGGCGGTTGGAGGACGACACAACGGATCGGGTCCGGTTCGTCGTGAAGGCCGAAGAAGCGGCGCCCGGGTGGGCTTAACCTTCGGACATGCCTCGCCTTTCCCCGCGAGTGGAACGTACAAGTAAGCGCTGGTGTGCCACCCGGGTGTTCATCCTCGACGGCCGTCCGTCCCACCGGGTGGACCACGAAGAAAGGATCGTCGAATGGCTGGAGCAGTGGATCCCGGTCGCTGGCACGCCCGTCTCGCCGAGCTGATCACCGAGTACGAGGTGCCCGGCGCTGGCCTGGCCTTCCTGCACGAGGGGGAGGTGCACGAGTTCGCTGCGGGCGTGCTCAACGTGGAGACCGGGGTGGAGACGACCACCGACTCGCTCTTCCAGATCGGCTCGGTCACCAAGGTCTGGACCGCCACCCAGATCATGCTCCTCGTCGAGCGGGGCGCGCTCACGCTCGACGCCCCGGTCGCCGAGGTCCTGCCGGAGTTCCGGGTCGCCGACCCCGAGGTGACCAAGACCGTCACCATCCGGCACCTGCTCTCGCACACCTCCGGCATCGACGGGGACCTCTTCCTCGACACCGGCCGCGGCGACGACTGCGTCGAGAAGTACGTCGAGGCCTGTGCGAACCTCGCGCAGAACCACCCCCTGGGCGCCACCCAGTCATACTGCAACTCGGGTTTCATCATCGCCGGGCGCGTCATCGAACGTCTCACCGGCAAGGGATGGGACGCCGCGCTGCGCGAGCAGATCATCGAGCCGCTCGGCCTGAGCCACACCTGGACCCTGCCGGAGGACGTGCTGCGCTTCCGCGGCGCGATGGGCCACATCGACGGCGCGCCCGCCCCCGTCTGGGGCCTGATGCGCTCCTGCGGCCCGGCGGGGTTGATCTGCGCGCGTCCCGCCGACGTCGTGGCCTTCGCCCGCGCGCACCTGGGCACCGGCCTGCTCGCCGACCCGCGGGCGATGTGGGAGCCGCAGGTGGACATCCCCAACCCGTACACCCTGGGGAGGCAGTGGGGGCTGGGCTGGATCCTGGACGAGTGGCAGGGGCACCGGATCATCTCCCACGGCGGCAACACCATCGGCCAGGCGGCCATGCTCTGGGCCGTACCCGACAGCGAGACCGTGGTGTGCGCGCTGGCGAACGGCGGCCACACCGCCGCGTTCCATCACGCCCTCGCCACCGAGCTCTTCGGCCAACTGCTCGGCCTGGCCGTGCCGCCCGTGCTGGGACCGCCGGCCGCGCCGTTCGAGACCGACGTCGAGCGGTACGCCGGCGTGTACGAGCGGGCGGGCAGCCGGATGACGCTCACGATCCGCGGCGGCAGGCTCTCGCTGCACATCGAGGCCACCGGAGCCCTCGCCGGGCTGAAGCAGCCAATGGAGTTCGATCTCGTCGCGGTGGACGACGTCACCTTCGTCGGCCGCCCCGAAGGAGAGCCGCAGTGGCTGTCGGCGGTGTTCTACGAACTCCCCGACGGCTCGCCGTACATCCACCTGGGTGTGCGTGCCACACCCAAGATCGCCTGAGGAGCCGGAGTTCTGGACCGCGGCCCTCGTGATGCAGCTCGTCGACGAGGAACTGGTCGAGCTGGACCGGTGATACGCGAGAGCACCGGGCTCGCGGCCCCGGACTTCCCGGTCCCCGCCGGGACGCCGCAGGCCGTGGACCTCACGCCGTACCCCGGCAGATGCCGGGGGCCGACGCTCACCTACGAGGTGGGGGAGCCGGCCGCGGCGCGGGCCACGCGACCGGCTCCACCCGGGTTCTCGCCGAGGTGGGGAACGCTTCAGACGGTGATCCATTCGGTGGAGACGGTGACCTCGTCCAGGATCGCGGGGACGGGGTCGACACCGATGCCGGGCCCTGTGGGGACCTCCAGATGCCCTTCGTTCAGCTCGAAGGGGGCGGTGATGTCGGTGGCGTAGTAGCGGCGAGAGGCGGAGGTGTCGCCGGGCAGCGTGAAGCCGGGCATCGCGGCGAGGGCGAGGTTGGCCGCGCGACCGATCCCGGTCTCCAGCATGCCGCCGCACCACAGGGCGACGCCGTGGGCGCGGGCGAGGTCGTGGATGCGCCGCGCCTCGAGGTAGCCGCCGACGCGGCCGGGCTTGACGTTGATGATCGAGCAGGCGCCCAGGGTGATGGCGGCGGCTGCGTGTTCGGCCGACTCGATGGACTCGTCCAGGCAGATGGGGGTGGTGATCTTCGTGGCGAGGCGGGCGTGCTGGACCATGTCGTCGTTCGCGAGGGGCTGCTCGATGAGCAGCAGGCCGAAGTCGTCGAGCCTGGCCAGGTGGGGGGCGTCGGTGAGGGTGTAGGCGGCGTTGGCGTCGACCTGCAGGAGAAGATCGTCGCCGAAGCGTTCGCGGACGGCGCGGACGGGGGCGAGGTCCCAGCCGGGTTCGATCTTCAGTTTGATCCGGGCGTAACCCTCGTCGAGGTAACCGGTGACGGCGTCGAGGAGCCGGGGGACGGAGTCCATGATGCCGACCGACACTCCGCAGGGCACGCGGTCGGCTTCCGCGCCGAGGAAGGAGGCGAAGGACTCGCCGGAGGTGCGGAGCCGGGCGTCCAGGACGGCGGTCTCCAGGGCGGCCTTGGCCATGCGGTGGCCCTTGAAAGGGCGCAGGGCGCGGTTCACGCCGTGGGCGTCGACGTGGGCGGGCAGGGCGGGAATGAGGAAACGACGCAGGACGTCGGCGGCGCCGTCGACGTATTCGGGGGAGTAGAGGGGGTCGGACATGGCCACGCACTCGCCCCAGCCCTCTGCGTCGGGGGTGACGACGCGCAGGAGCAGGACGTCGCGTTCGGTCTCGGTGCCGAACGAGGTGCGGAAGGGGGCGACCAGCGGCATCCTGATCCGCCGCAGCTCGATTCCAGTGATCTTCATGACGGTGTGCGGCCTCCGCCGCGTCTCCCTCCTCTAGCGCCGCCGGTCAGGCGACCCGTTCCACGATGTCGCGCGGCTCGCGCCGCGTCCTTCTCCGAGCGCCCCACCGGACGTTCCCTGAGCGTCCGCCGCGAGCCTCGCAGATCGGGGCATTCAGCGGGTCCGCTCCACGGGGTGGCGGCCCTCGCGGTTAACCCGGTCACCCGGCCCGCTCCACGAGGTAGTCACCCTCGGCGGTGAACCCGGTCACCCGGGCGCCCTCTTCCATCAGTGAGCCAAGCACGTCGCGCACGGCGTGGCGCCATGACTTGGCCGCGCCGGGATCGGTGCGGCGCAGCGCCTCGATGTCGGCCGGTATCGCGACCAGCAGCATCCGGGCGTCGGTCCTTCCCGGGACCGGGCGGCCGTCGCGTTCGGCCAGGGCGGTCACCGCGTCCGGCGGGACCTTCGGCCGGTGCGGCTCGCCCCGTACGGCGGCGAGCACCCGCGGCTCGGTCAGCCGCCAGACGGTGAGCACCCGGTCGGACTCGTCGCCCGCGTTGATCGCGTCCTCCATCACGCCGTAGAAGGACGGCAGGTACTCCTCGGGACGGGCACCGAGCTTGACCAGGTTGAAGTGGGCGTTGCGGCGCACCAGCGGATCGTAGGTCCAGGTGATGCGATCCAGGCCCCGGTCGAGCGCCCAGCGGCGCTGGTGCGATTTGAGCGCGAATCCGATCCCGCGCCCGACGGCGGCGCCGGTGACGTGCGAGTGCAGCACCTGCCCGGCCGGGGCCGCGAAGAAGCCGACCGAGGCGCCTACCAGCCGATCGCCCTGGTAGGCGCCGGTGACGTAGTTGCCCGCGTGTGACAGCGCCCGCATGAGTTCGACGGTGATGGGCTCCCCGCCGGGATCGGGGTGCCAGATGCCGTCGAACAGCCGGAAGACCTCCTCCATCTCCTCGATGGAGCGCAGCTCGCGCAGTATCACGCCGTTCATCCGAGCGTCGCCCGGAGCAGGCCGGTCAGCAGCGCCGTACGACCGGGCATCTCGGCCACGACCACGTGCTCACCGTCGGCGTGGGCGCCGCCGCCCACCGCGCCCAGCCCGTCGAGGGTGGGACAGCCGGCTCCGGCGGTGTAGTTGCCGTCGGAGGCTCCGCCCACTCCGACACCGATGAGCGGGGCTAGCCCGAGGCCGGCGGCGATCCGCTGGGCGACGGCGAACAATCCGGCCGACGAGGCCTCCTCCAGGGGAGGGCGGTTCGGGCCACCTGTCACCTCCAGCCGGGTCCCGGCGAGCCGGGGGGACAGCGCCCTCATCAGCTCGTCCACCCGCTCCTGCGCGGCGAGAGTGGGCACCCGCACGTCCACCGACAGGCGGGCCAGCGCGGGCACGGTGTTGACCGTGGTCCCCGCCGACAGCACCGTGGGCGTGACGGTGATCCGGCCCAGGCCGCCGGGCCCGCCGTGCGGCGTCTCCGGTGCCGCGGAGCCCGGCCGCGGATCTGGGAGCAGGGGCAGCCCGCGCGTCGCGGCGGGCGACGTCTCCGCCGTCGTCACGACAGGGGGAGCACTGTTCACCCGATCGGCGATCCCGGTGACGGCGAGGATCTGATGGGCCAGCTCGATCCCCGCGTTCACCCCCTTCTCCGGCTCCAGGCCGGCGTGCGCGGCCGTTCCGCGCACCACGAGCTCGTAGACCGACGTTCCCTTGCGTGCCGTCTTGAGCGCTCCGCCGTCGGCGCTCGCCTCCAGCACGAACGCGGCCGCGAGGCCGCGTGCCGACTCCTCGATCAGCGCGCGTGAGGACGGTGAACCGACCTCCTCGTCGCCGGTGACCAGCACGCACACCCCGTCCGGCGAGGGCAGCGCGGCGAGCGCGTGAAACGCCTGCACCAGCCCGGCCTTCATGTCGAACACCCCGGGGCCCCGGGCGATCCCGCCGCTCACCGACCAGGGGCGCTCGGCGAGCGTCCCGAGCGGCCAGACCGTGTCGTGGTGGCCGACCAGCAGGACCCGAGGCGTGCCGAAGGTCCACCGCAGGTGGGTGACCCCGCCGATCACGATCGTCTCGGCGCGCGCGCCGAGCCTCCTGAACCCCTGGTCGGCGACCACCCGGGCGCTACGGGCCACCGCCTCGTGGTCGGCGGAGAACGACTCGCACGCGACGAGCTCCTCCAGGTCCTCGAGCATGACGTCCAGGTTCATCGCGCCCGTCCCAGCTCGGCGCGGAACAGCCGGTCCACGGTGTACTCGGCCAGGAAGGCGGTCAGGAAGTCGACGCAGACGACGCCGCCGGTCGCGGCGACGGCGCGGTGGTGGAGCTCAACGGACACGTGCCGGCCCTCCGATGCTTGGTTACCGCGACGGTACGACAGGTTGAGGGAGATGTAATTCGGCTGGTTTTCCTAAGAGTGGTGAATTGTTCATCCAATCGGTCAAGATCACTTGTTTCGCTCCGGTTGGAGAGGGGGGACGGGCGGCGGGGGAGCGAGATGTCACCGGCCGGCGGTGAGCGCCTCCGAGCGCCACAGGTCGCGGTAGTAGCCGGGAGAGGAGACCAGCTCCCGGTGGGTGCCCCGCTGCGTCACCGACCCGTTCTCCAGTACGACGATCTCGTCCACCCGCTCCAGCCCGCGCAGCCGGTGCGTGACGAGCAGCGTCGTGTGGCCGTGGGTGGCGTCCAGGAGGTCGGCCATGAGCGCGTCCGCCGTCGTCTCGTCCAGGGCCTCGGCGGGCTCGTCGAGCAGCAGCACCGGCGGGTCGTGCAACAGCGCCCGCGCCAGCGCCAGCCGCTGCAACTGGCCACCGGACACCGTACGCCCGTCCTCCCCGAGCGTCGCGTCCCAGCCGGTGCGCTCCACCCACCGGTCCAGGCGTGCCCGCCGCACCGCCTCGGCCAGCTCCTCCTCACCGGCCTCCGGGCCCGCGAGCCGCAGGTTGTCCCTCAGCGAGGTCTGGAACACGTACGGATCCTGCGTCAGCCCGGTCATCACCCGCCGCACGTCGTCGGACGCGAGCTCCCGGACGTCCACCCCGCCGACCCTGATCGTCCCCGACTCGGGCTCTACCAGGCGCATCAGGGCCGACAGCAGGGTGCTCTTGCCGGCACCGCTGGGGCCGACCAGGGCGACGCGCCTACCGGGGGTGAGGGTGAGGCTGACGCCGTCCAGGGCGGGGGCGAGACCGGCGTCGTGCCGGACCACCAGGTTCTCGATCTCGACGGTCGGCGGCCCGCCGGGGACAGGGACCGGGACGGACGGCTCGGTCACCGCCGGTGGGGTCGCGCCCACCTCCCGCAGGCGGCGCAGGGCGGCGAGCACCCCGGTCAGCCGCTCCCCGGCCGCGGCCATCGGCAGCACCGGCTCGAAGGACACCAGCGAGACCAGCGCGAGAACCGCGGTGGTCACCGCACCCGCCCCCGAGCTCCCCGCCAGCAGGACGACCGCCGTCACGGTCAGTCCCTGGGTGAGCATGCCCAGGGCCGAGGCCACCGCGTTCGCCCGTGCCTGCCTGCGCTCCAGCGCCGCCAGCCGGGCGTCGGTCTCGGCGGCGGCGGCGAGTGCCCGCTCGTCCGCCCCGTAGGCGGCGAGGTCGGCGGCCCCGTGCACCAGATCGGCGACCCGGGCGGCCAGGTCGGCCCGTGCCGGGGCGATCCGCGCCGACCAGCGCCGCGCGGCGGCGGCCGTGCCCGCGGGGATCAGCACCCCGGCCACCAGCAGCCCGGCGAGGAGCGCGAATGCCGCCACCGGGAGCAGGAACAGTCCGATCACCACCGCGGCCACGCCGGTGACCAGCGCCGCCAGCGCCGGGAGCAGGCAGCGTACGAGCAGGTCCTGTACCGCGTCGGTGTCGTCGACCATGCGGCTGAGCAGGTCGGCCCCCCGCTGCCTCGGCGATCCTCCGGGGATGAGCGCCCGGTAGAGCCGCTCCCTGGTCGTCGCCTGGGCCCGCAGCGCCACGTCGTGACCGGCCAGACGCTCTCCGTAGCGGAAGACGCCCTTGGTCGTCGCGAACGCCCTGACCCCGACGATCGCCACGCTCAGCGCCGCGAGCGGGGGCTGCTCGGCGGCCCTGGTGATGAGCCACGCGGCGGAGCCGATCAGCCCGAGCCCGGCCAGTTCGGCCGCCGCCCCCGCGGCCGCGGCGAGGGCGAGCCGCCCGCCGGACCGGTCGGCAGGTCGTCCGTCCGCCTGGCCCACCGTTCGCTCCCCGTCCATCCGGCCCGTCGGGATCTGGCTGACGTCGGTCACGAGGAGACCTCCTCTCGTGTTCCCGCCGGAGGTCTCTCCCCGGCCACCACGCGTCCGTCGGCGATCCGGATCACCCGGTCGGCCAGGTCGATCATCGCGGGCCGATGGGCGACGATCACGGCGGTGCGGCCCTCGGCGAGGTCGCGGGTCGCGTTCACGACCGCGCCCTCGCTGCGGCCGTCGAGCCGCGCGGTCGGCTCGTCCAGCAGGAGCAGGTCGGCCTCCGGGCGGCAGAACGCGCGGGCGAGCGCGACCCGCTGCCGCTGCCCGGCCGACAGGTTCGTCCCGCGCTCGCCGAGCACCGTGTCGTAGCCCTCGGGCAGTGCCAGGATGAACTCCTCCGCCTGCGCGGCCCGCGCCGCGGCCCTGACCTCGTCGATCGTCGCGCCGGGGGCACCGAGCCTGATGTTGTCGGCGACCGAGGTGGCGAAGAGGTGCGGGCGCTGGGGGACGAACGCCAGGCGCGCCCGCCAGGAGTCGTGGTCGCCGATCTCGGCGCCGTCGACGAGCACCCGGCCCTCGGTGGGGGTGACGAAGCCGAGCAGCAGGTGGAGCAGGGTGCTCTTGCCCGCGCCGCTCTCGCCGACCAGGGCCACCCGTTCGCCGGGGGCGATCACCAGCGACACGTCCCGCAGCGCGGCCTCCTCACGGTCCGGGTAGCGCACCGTGACATGCTCCAGCCGGATCTCCGGCGCGCTCCCCGCTCCGGACTCCGCTTCCGGCAGGGATTCCTCCGCCGTACGGGTTCCCGCCCGCCCGTCGCGCGCGGGCCCCATTGTCGAGACCGCCGAGACCGCCGAGACCGCCGAGGCTCCCGCGGCCCCCGTCGCCCTTGGGGCTTCCGCCTCGCCGTCCAGGACGGCGAACGCCTCGTCGGCGGCGGCGACGCCCTCCATCGCCGCGTGGAACCTGCCGCCCATGTTGCGCAGCGGCAGGTACGCCTCCGGCGCCAGGAGCAGGACCAGCAGCGCGGTCGACAGGTCCAGGGAGCCGGAAAGCAGCCGCAGGCCCACCGGGACGGCGACCAGGGCGAGCGACAGGGACGCGGCCAGCTCAAGGACGAGCGAGGACAGGAACGCCACCCGCAGCGTGCGCATCGTCGCGGCCCGGTGGGCGTCGGCCACCCGCCGGATCACCTCGGCCTGGTAGCGGGCCCTGCCGAAGGCCCGCAGGGTGGGAAGGCCCCTGACCACGTCCAGGAAGTGCCCGCCGAGGCGGGACAGGGCCTTCCACTGGCGCTCCGTCACGGCCTTGGTGTGCATGCCGACCAGTGCCCCGAAGATCGGGATGAGCGGCAGCGTGACCAGTACGATCACCGCGCTGGCCAGGTCGGCGGTGAACAGCCGGACGAGCACCGCGATCGGCACGACGCCCGCGACCGCCACCGCCGGCAGGTAGCCCGACAGGTAGGGGTCGAGGGCGTCCAGGCCCCGGCCGGTCAGGGTCACCAGCTCGCCCGAGCGCTGCGAGGCGGGCCTGACGGGGCCCAGATCCCGCAGCCGCGCCAGCAGGCGGTGCCGCAGGGCGGACTTCACCCCGGTGGTCATGCGCCCGGCGGCGATCCCCTGCCCCAGGGTGAGCAGCGCCCGGACGCCGACGACGAGCGCCAGCAGGATCAGGGCCGGGGTCGCGAACCGCCCGGACAGCACCCCGGCGAGCAGCTCCGCCTGGACGAGGACGAGCAGCCCGGTCAGGACGGCGGCGGCCAGGCACACGGCCAGGTGGCGGCGGACGGCCCGCTCGCCCAGTGCCAGCCGTACAAGATCCTTGTGCATGCCAACCCTAGAGAGCTCAGAAGAACGAAGGAACCCGATCGGAGGCGGCGCGCCCGGGACCGAACGTCCGCCATACCCATACTTGCGCACCCACCATGACCGGCGCGAAGGGCAGAATCATGACACTCAGCACATTCAGCGTCTCGGCGGGCGCCGTACGGTCGAGCAGCCAGGGGGCGAGTACGGCGAGCAGCACCGCGACGGGCGCCGCGGCGGCGCACGCGGAGAGCAGGAGCGCCCGTCCGGTGCGGCGCGCGCCGGTCACCTGTCCGGGCAGCCGCCACGAGGCGAACGTCCAGCCGTGGAAGGCGAGCAGCGCGGCGACCGCCAGCCCGCCGACCAGCCCCGGCAGGCTGATCGGGGACCCCGCCAGGCCGCCGGCCACCGCGACCAGGGCCATGCCCCAGCTCAGTGCCAGGCCGTACGAGCCGATGACGATCGCCCAGTCCCAGGTCGTCCGCCACGCGCTCCCGTCGGCGCGGCGGCGGAACCAGAGTCCGGCGTCGCGCACGATCCACGACACCAGCAGGGAGACCACCAGCGGGTAGAGGCCGAACAGCACATCTCCCTCGATCGAGGGGAAGACGCCGAACAGGACGCCCGCCACGGCCACCAGCCACACCTCGTTGGCGAGGACGAACGGCGCCATGGCGGCGACGATCTTGTCTCGGTCCCTCCTCGTCCTGCCGAGTACGGGTAACAGCATGCCCAGGCCGATGTCGAAGCCCTCCAGGGCGAAGTAGCCGATCAGCAGGAGGGCGAACACGCCGAGCCAGAGGATGTCCACGGTCTGTCTCCCTAGTGGCTGAGCGCGTGTGCGCGCTCGGTGGGGTCGGCCGGTGCGTCCGCGCCGAGGGTGGTGGCGGCGGGTCCGCGCCGTACGGTGCGGGCGATCAGCACGTAGTCGATCACCGCGAGCAGGGCGAGCACGCCGCCGAAGGCGATGAGCGAGACGGTGACCATCTGGGAGGTGAGGCCGGGGGACATGGCGTCGGCGACGGTCAGCCTCCCGTTGATCATCCAGGGCTGCCTGCCGGACTCCCTCGCCAGCCAGCCCAGGATCGCCGCCACGAACGGCAGCGGGGTGATCGCGATCAGCAGGGGGTGTGCCCAGCGCCAGCGCGGCAGCCAGTACACGGTCGGCGCCAGCACCAACATGATGAGGAACTGGAGCAGCTGGCCGATCGCGATCATGAAGCCGAGCGCCCACGCGGACAGGCCCCCGCCGTTGAACTTGTCCGGCTGGAACAGGGAGATCGGGCCGAACTGGGCGTAGCCGAAGCCGACCGTGATCAGCGAGCCGACGAGCGAGGTGATCACTCCCGTGCGGAGCGAGCTCGTGAAGAACTCCCGCTCGGCGGTGCGCCGGAACAACTGGTACGCGCTCGCCCCCATCAGCACGAAACCGCCGGCCCACAGACCGGCGCCGAGTACGTGCGGCAGCGCCATGGTCAGCATCGGGTTGGTGAGCAGCGCGCCGAAGTCGGTCAGGACGAGGTGACCGTCCCCTTCCACGGCTCCGGCGGGGTTCTGCAGGAACGAGTTGGCCACCATGATCCAGAAGGCGGACGCGTAGGCGGTCAGCGTCACCACCCAGATGCACGCCACGTGGAGCCATTTCGGTAGCCGGTGCCAGCCGAAGATCCACAGTCCGAGGAAGGTGGACTCCAGAAAGAACGCGCCGAGCGTCTCGATCGCGAGCGGCGCGCCGAAGACGTCCCCGGCGTAGTGCGAGAGGCCGCTCCAGTTCATGCCGAACTGGAACTCCATCACCAGCCCGGTGAGGATGCCGAGCGCGTAGTTGATCACGTAGATCTGGCCCCAGAAGCGGGTCGCCCTTTCGTGGACCGGCTTGCCGGTGATGGCGTAGCGGGTGTGCATGATCGCGATCAGGGGGGCCAGGCCCAGGGTCAGCACGACGAACAGGAAGTGGAGGCTTCCTGTCACGGCGAACTGCGTCCGGGCCAGGTCGAGCACGTCCACGGACTCACCTCCATTGTTGTGTCTGTCTACCTATAGGCATGCTACATGTAGAACGTCTACATGTAGCATGCCTATACGAGAGGTAGGCTGACGACGTGAGCCAGCGAAGTGAACGAACCGCCGGGTGTGGTGAGACGGGATCCGTCCGGCGGGCGGAGGTGACCGGATGAACACCGACGCGCTCCGCGGTCACATGGACGCCCTGCTGCTCTCCGTGCTCGAGCACGAGCCGCTGCACGGCTACGCGATCATCGAGGCGCTTCAGGCGCGCAGCGGCGGCGCGCTGAACGTGCCGACGGGCACGGTCTACCCGGCGCTGCGGCGGCTGGAGCAGGCCGGATACCTGGCCAGCGAGTGGGCCACGGTGGGCGGGCGCAGGAGGCGCACCTACCGGCTCACCTCCTCGGGGCGCACGGCCCTCGCCGGCGAGCGCTCCGCCTGGCGGGAGTTCGCCGGGGTGATCGGCAGCGTCCTGGAACCGCGCACCACCCGCTGACGCCCTCCTGAGCCGCCCTCAGGCGGTCACGGGGACGGGCCCGCGCCGGGTGATGCTCAGGCAGCGGGAGGCGCAGTACAGCTGTGCGAGCCAGAACACGTAGCTCATCAGCGACGCGACGATCCCCGGCGGATAGTCGCCGAACCCGGCCGGGCCGCGTGAGCCGAACATCAACGCCCCGCACAGCACGAGCATGACCGGCAGCATGGCCCAGACGAACACGGCCAGGGCCCGGGTGACGAGCCGGGGCCGCCTGATCCTGCGCAGCCCTCTGCCCAGCGAGAACAACGCGACCCCGCCGATCACGCCGGTGAGCATCTGGAGCAGGTCCACGCTACGGGCGACCGGGACGAACCAGTCCGGCATGGCCTCGTACGCCGGGGCGGCGGGAAAGATCTTCCAGATCACGCTCCACATGACCGTGGTGAGCGGCACGGTGACGAACAGCAGGGCGGCGAGCCTCCGGCCCGCCGAGTTGGACAGCTCCTCCTGGTAGCCGGGCGCGATCTCGCGGATCGCCCCGAACTCCTCGACCGCGGCCCGCTCGGCCTCCTCACGCCTCAGGCCCTCGCTCTCCAGTGCCTCGGCGGTGTCGAGCAGGCTGTCGCGCGCCTCGGCGATCATGTCGAGCTTCGGTCTCCGAGGACCCCTGAGAGCGCGGCTGAGCCCGGTCACGTAGTCCTCGATGACCCCGGTGCCTGCCATGTGCTCTCCAGTCGCCCGATTTCCATCCAGGGTACGCGTCTCCCATCCTGGTCTTCCGTTCGGAACCCGCGCATCGGGGAGGCCCCTGAGAAGACCCCGAGCCGGCCCAGATCCACCTGCGAATACGCTCGAACCCAGCGGCACCGGTGGGAGGGAGGGGCCCGTCGTGAGGACCAAGGATCTTGAGGTGCGCGAGGGCACGCTGGCGGGTGGCCTGCCGTACTACGCCTTCGGCGATGGCACGCCGCTCGTCGTACTGCGCTGGTTCACCCCCGCCCACACCAACCCGACCGGACTGGTGCGCGGCCTGGAACTGCGGGTGCTGGCCCCGCTGGCACGCCACTTCCGGCTGTACGCCGTCGGCCGCGCCCCCGGCATGGCCCAGGGAACCACCATGGCCGACATCGCCGCCCGCCACGCCGATGCCCTGCACGCGCGGTTCGGCGGGCCCGTCGACGTGATGGGCCTGTCGTCGGGAGGCTCGGTGGCGCTGCAGCTGGCGGCCGACCGTCCGGACGCGGTCCGCGCGCTGGTCGTGGCGGGGGCGGCCTGCAGGCTCACGCCGCGCGTCAGGCGGCTCCAGCGCCGTTACACCGAGGCGGTCGCCGCCGGGCGGCGCGGCCTGCAGCACCAGGCGGTCACGACCGTCGCCTCGCCCGCGGGGCAGGCCCTCGCCGGGGTACTGCTGTGGCTGCTGGATCCGCTGGCACGCCCCGACGACCCTCGCGACATGCTCGCCTTCGCCCACGCCGAGGAGAGGTTCGACCTGACCGGCCGTCTCGCCGACATCGCCGCCCCCACCCTGGTCATCGGCGGCGAGAGAGATCTGGACTACCCGGTCGAGCTCTTCAGGCGGACCGCCGAGGGGGTCTGCGACGGTCGCCTGATCACCTATCCGGGCCTCGGCCACCTGGGAGCCTTCCGCAGCGGGCGGTTCGCGGAAGACGTCACGGCCTTCCTGACGGGAACCGGCCCGGGTGAGAGCACCCGCACGACCTCCTGACCGCCACGGCTCCCCGCCCTTTCCCGCCCCCGGCTCGCACGGCCGGACCCCCGATGGGCCGTCCGGCCGCACGAAAAGCTCTCACCCGTGGTCGGGGGAGCGCCACAGGGACCACCAGCGCGTCCCGCGCGGGACGACGGCGAGCGCGCAGCCGCTCATCCTGAGTCCTTCCGGGTGGCGGATGCCGGTGAAGAGGCAGGTGCTGAGATCCAGGTCGGCGAGTTCCAGCTCCTCGGCGTCCACCTCGTGCAGCGAGGTCACCCTGGCGCCGTCCCGGCCCCTTACCGTGGCGGGGCCGCGCAGGGTCGCCCCCTCCAGGTCGGCCTCGGCGTCGTCGAGCCGGACGTTCAACCGCCCGCCCACCTCCAGGCGCCGCAGGTCCACCGAGCACCCGCCCGTGGTCACGTCGAGTCCCTTGCCCGCCCACGCCCCGGCGAGGGTGAGGTGGCGGCCGACCGAGATCGGGGCCAGGTAGCCGCCCGCAGAGAAACGCGCGCCGTCGAACCCGGCCAGCCCGCCGAAGCTCGTCTTGCGGAAGGACACCGTACGGCGGAACCTGCACCCTCGCAGGGTCGCGTCGCCCGCGAAGCCGGTGCCGTCGAAGGTGACGAAGCCATGGAAGTCGGCGCACTCGAAGGACGCGGTCCGGTCGAAGAGGGCGGCACCGAACAGGGCGTCACCGTCGATGGAGACCCGGTCGAAGGCCGCGTGCCCGGTGACGGCGACACCGTGCAGGGACAACCCCCGGTCGAACCTCGCCTCTCTGAAGGAGGCGTTGCGTGCGAAACGGGCGTTGAAGAACGAGGCGAGACGCCGGAAGTGCGCGTGGTCGAAGGAGACGTCCCCGCCGAACGTGATGTCGCCGAACCGTACGCTCTCGGGAAAGGTCGCCCAGTCGAACCGGGCCCTGCCCAGGCGCCCTCGGGTGGCGGTGAGGATCCGCTCCAGCAGGTCCCTGCCGACGACGGTGGCCCGCAGGTCGACGGCGGAACCGGGGGAGAGGCCGCGGACAACCTCGTCGAGCTCGGCGGTGTCCAGATGTGCCAGGCATCGCCCGTACGGTTGCCGCGCGGATCCGGCGCACTCGGGGGAGGCGGCGCAGGTGACCCAACCCACGTCCAGAGTTCTCATAATTCCAGTGATACCCGCGAACGCCGGGACAAGCGACTTCTAGGTCAAGGAAAGCCATATCTGACCGGGTCGGATAGACATGAAGTGTCAATATTCGTGATTTCACTATCTATCCACTTATATGTGAGTGATAAGCAATGCATGGAGCCTTACGCTCCGGTTCATGCGTGCTTCAACCCGGGCGTTCGCCGCCCTCGTGGCCGCCTGCCTCGCCACCGGCGGCGTCGCGGCCCTCGCCTCATCCCCGGCCCTGGCGGAACCGGGCACCGTTGTCATCAGCCAGGTCTACGGCGGTGGCGGCAACGCCGGAGCACCGCTCGCCAACGACTACGTCGAGCTGTTCAACCGCAGCGCCGCGCCCGTCGCCCTGGACGGCTGGTCCGTCCAGTACGCGAGCGCCACCGGTACGGGAAACTTCGGCGCCAACCCGGTCGTCCCCCTGGCGGGCACCCTCGCGCCCGGCCAGTACCACCTGGTCCAGCTGGCCGGAGGCGCCAACGGCTCCCCGCTGCCCGCCGCGGACACCACAGGAACGATCAACCTGAGCGGCTCCGCGGGCAAGGTGGCCCTGGTCCGCTCGGCCACGGGCCTGGCGTGCAACGGCGGCTCCGCTCCCTGCTCGCCGGAGCAGACGACACTCATCGCCGACCTGATCGGGTACGGCGGCGCCAACTACTTCGAGGGCACCGCCGCCCCCGCCCTCGCGGTCGCCCTGGCGGGCCTGCGCAAGGACCACGGCTGCGCCGACACCGACGTCAACGGTGACGACGTGGAGACAGGAGACCCGGCGCCGCGCAACCGGGCGACCACCCCCGCGCCCTGCGGCGACGTCGAGCCGACCCCCACCCCCACGCCGACCCCGACGGTGGAGCCCACGCCGACCCCCACCCCGACTCCCACGCCGCCGGGGGAGCCGTGCGAGATTCCGGTCACCCACCAGATCGCCCAGGTGCAGGGGAGCGGTGACGTCAGCCCGCTGGCCGGCCAGACCGTCCGCGTCGAGGGCGTCGTGACCGCCGATCTCCAGAAGAGCACGCAGCTCAGCGGCTTCTTCCTGCAGGACCCGACCCCCGACTCCGACCCGGCCACCTCCGAGGGGCTGTTCGCCTTCGCCCGCGACTCCTTCAAGGACGTCAAGGTCGGCGACCGCGTCCTGGTCACCGGCAGGGTCATAGAGTTCAACGGCTGGACCGAGCTGTCGCCGGTCACCGCGGTGGACGTCTGCGGAAAGGGCACCATCACCCCTGTCAGGCAGAAGCTGCCGCTCGCCGAGGGCGCCACCTTCGAGCCCGTCGAGAGCATGCTCGTCACCTTCCCCGAGCTGCTCACCGTCAACGACCACTACAACCTGGGCCGCTACGGCGAGGTCACCGTCGCCTCCGGGGGGCGCGTGTTCCAGCCGACCGACAGGGCGGGGGTGGACGCCGCCAAGAACGCGCGGCGCACCCTGCTGCTGGACGACGGCTCCACGGTGGAGAACCCGCCGACGATCCCCTACACCGACCCGCGCACCGTCCGCCTTGGTGACACCGCGCTCGGCGTCACCGGCGTGATGGGGTACGGCTTCGGCAAGTACCGCCTCCAGCCGACGAAGCAGGTCAACTTCCTGCGGACCAACCCGCGCCTGCCCGCACCGTTCCCGGTCGTCGGCAACGTCAAGGTGGCCAGCCTCAACACGCTCAACTGGTTCACCACCCTCGGCTCGCGCGGTGCGAGCAACGCCCCCGAGCAGCAGCGCCAGCTGACCAAGCTGGTCGCCGCGCTGAAGGGCATGAACGCCGACGTCGTCGGCCTCATGGAGGTCCAGAACAACGGCCAGACCGCGGTGCAGGCCCTGGTCGACGCGCTCAACGCCGAGGTCGGCGCGGGCACCTACGCGGCGATCACCCACCCCTACCCCGGCACCGACGTGATCCATGTGACCGCCATCTACAAGCCGGGCAAGGTCGAGCCGGTGGGGGCCGCGCGCTCCTCCACCGACCCGGTCTTCCGCAGGCCCCCGCTGATCCAGACCTTCCGCAGGGTCCAGGGCGGCCAGTCCTTCACCGTGCTGGTCAACCACTTCAAGTCCAAGGGCTGCGACGCGCAGGCCGTGGGCCCCGACGCCGACCAGGGTGACGGGCAGAGCTGCTACAACGGCGAGCGCATCCGCCAGGCGCAGGCGACGCTGGGCCTGATCAACAGCCTGAACCTGACCAACCCGCTCGTCCTCGGTGACCTCAACGCCTACGGCGAGGAGGACCCGATCGACACCCTGGAGGCGGCGGGTCTGACCAGCGTGACCAAGAGGTTCGTCCCGGCGCCGCTGCGCTACAGCTACCTCTTCGACGGACTGGTCGGCGAGCTGGACCACGCCCTGGTCGGCAAGGACCTGCTCAAGCGCGTGACCAGCGCGACGATCTGGCACATCAACGCCGACGAGAGCCGGATCCTCGACTACAACACCGAGTTCAACCCGCCGAGCCTCTACCAGCCCGACGCGTTCCGCTCCTCCGACCACGACCCCGTGATCATCGGACTGACGCTGACCGGTGGAAAGCGCTGATCACGACCACGAGACATTGACGCGAGACCTCCGCGGGGCGGCCCCGCGGAGGTCTCGCCGTATGGCCGGGCCCGGATCGTCCCGGCCGGCGAGGGGCGTGGGGGCGGCCCTCGCCCTCGCCCTCGCCCTCGTCCTCGGCTTCCGGTTCCGGTTCCGGTGGACAGGAGACGCCCGATGCGATGCGCGACGCCGGACGGCGAGCCGTGTGAGGAGCATGCCCGGCGGGATGGCGGGATGGAATGCGCGGGGAGGGGAAGTGGTTATGCCAGCCATACAGACGTGAACGACAGAAGGAGCCACCGGTGGCCACCATCGAGGTAACCGAGAAGAACTTCAACGACATCGCCGACGAGGGGATCGTCCTGCTGGACTTCTGGGCGGCCTGGTGCGGACCGTGCCGCACCTTCGGGCCGATTTTCGAGAAGTCGTCGGCGAAGCACACCGACATCAAGTTCGGCAAGATCGACACTGAGGCCGAGCAGGCGCTCGCGCAGGGGTTCGAGATCACCTCGATTCCGACGATCATGGCCATTCGTGATGGCATCGTCGTCTTCGCCCAGCCGGGCGCGCTGCCCGAGCCCGCCCTTGAGGACCTCATCGGCCAGGTTCGCGCGCTCGACATGGACGCGATCCGCGCCGAGCTCGCCAACGAGCTGGGCGCGCAGAAGGGCTGATGCCCGGCTCCCGATCACGTGAAAAGCCCCGCGCCACCGGAGGAAGACCGATGGAGCGGGGCTTTCACGTGATCGAGAGTCGGTCGGTGAGATCAGACCGAACGGTAGAGCTCGGCCACCCTGAAGGCGAGGTCAAGTGACTGGCCGCGGTTGAGGCGCGGGTCGCAGGCCGTCTCGTAGCGCCTGGCGAGGTCGTTCTCGACGATCTCGGCGCCGCCGCCCACGCACTCGGTGACGTCGTCGCCGGTGAACTCGATGTGGACGCCGCCCGGGTGGGTGCCGAGCGCGCGGTGCACCTCGAAGAAGCCCGCCACCTCGTTCAGGACGTCGTCCAGACGGCGGGTCTTGTGGCCGCTGGGCGCCTCGAAGGTGTTGCCGTGCATGGGGTCGCAGATCCACGCCACCTGGGCGCCGCTCGCGGTCACCTTCTCCACCAGCTCGGGGAGGTGCTCGCGGATCTTCGACGCGCCCATCCGGGTGATGAAGGTGAGCCGTCCGGCCTCGTTGTCGGGGTTGAGCTTCTCGATCAGCGCGAGGGCGTCCTCGGAGCTGGTCGTCGGGCCGAGCTTGACGCCGATCGGGTTGCGGATGCTGGCGAAGAACTCCAGGTGGGCGCCGTCGAGCTGGCGGGTGCGCTCGCCGATCCAGACCATGTGCGCCGAGACGTCGTACGGCCGGCCGGTCCGCGAGTCGATCCGGGTGAGCGCCTGATCGTAGTCGAGGATCAGCGCCTCGTGCGAGGAGTAGAACTCGACGGTGTGGAACTCCTCGGGCTCCGCCCCGCAGGCGCGCATGAAGGCGAGCGCCTGGTCGATCTCACGGGCGAGCTGCTCGTAGCGCTTGCCGGCCGGGGACTCGATCACGAAGTCCTGGTTCCAGGCGTGCACCTGGCGCAGGTCGGCGTAACCGCCCTTGGTGAAGGCGCGGACCAGGTTGAGCGTCACCGCCGAGGAGTGGTACGCCCGCAGCAGCCGCCAGGGGTCGGGAACGCGGGACTCGGGGGTGAACTCGAAGCCGTTGACCATGTCGCCCCGGTAGGCGGGCAGCTCGACACCGTCACGGATCTCGGTGTTCTTCGAGCGCGGCTTGGCGAACTGCCCGGCCATCCGGCCGATCTTCACCACGGGGACCTTCGCCGCGTAGGTCAGCACGATGGCCATCTGGAGCAGTGTCTTGAGCTTGTTGCGCACGTCGTCGGCGGTGGCGCCGCCGAAGGTCTCGGCGCAGTCTCCGCCCTGGAGGACGAAGGCCTCTCCCCGCGCCACCGCCGCGAGGTCGGCCTTGAGGTTGTCGCACTCGCCCGCGAAGACGAGGGGCGGGAGGCCCTTCAGCTCGGTGACGACCTTCTCCAGCTCGCCACGGTCGGGCCACTCGGGCTGCTGCGCCGCGGGCAGCCGCCGCCAGGATTCGAGGTTGATGCTCACGACATACCAGGCTATTGCAACCGGGTGTTAGAACAGACCCGATCGTCCACCCAGTGAGAAGGACTTTATACCTGGTGAGATTCCGTGGGGCTGGAAACATGCTCCTGAAGGACGCCGAACCCGACAAAACGCCTGGCCAGGAAGCCGATGAGCGGAAGGCGGGAGATGTCGCGCGGTAGCCGCACCGGCCGGCCGCGCCCGCTCAGCGTCGGGCGGATCAGCCGGCTCTGGACGACGCGCTGGGCGAACTGAGTGATCATGGTGGGCGGGGTGCGCCGCCGCTGGACCCTGGCGAGCAGGGATTCGGGGATCTCGGCCCCGGAGGCGAGCGGCCCGGCCAGCAGGTTGGCGGCGGCGACTGCGTCCTGTACGGCGAGGTTGATGCCGACGCCGAAGATCGGCGACATGGCGTGCGCGGCGTCGCCGATGACCAGCAGGCCGGGGCGGTGCCAGCGGCGCAGCCGGTTGAGCGCGACCGAGAGCACGCTGACCTCCCCGAAGTCCCGCAGCCGCCCGACCCGGTCGTCGAGGAAGGGCAGGAGTCTGGCGACCGGCCCGCGCAGCGCCTCGATCCCCTCCGAGCGCAGGGTTTCGAAGCCGCCCTTTTCGATCAGGTAGGCGAGCTGCCAGTAGGTCTCACGGTTGATCGACACCATCATGTGGCCGTTGGAGAGCCGCAGGAACGTCTTGTCGGGATCGGAGGGCTCGCGCGGCAGCCGGAACCAGACCACGTCCATGGGGGCGCTGTGCTCAACGGGAACGAGCCCGGCGGCCCGGCGTACGTCGGAGTGGCGGCCGTCGGCGGCCACGGTGAGGGTCGCGCGCAGTTCGTGCTCGCCCGAGGGGTCTCGGTAGCGGACCCCGCGCACCGCGTCGCCCTCGCGGATCACCCCGTACACCTCGGCCTCCATGACGAGGCGGAAGTTCGGGTAGCGCCCGGCGGCGGTGGTGAGCAGGTCGAGGAACTCCCACTGCGGGACAAAGGCGATGTATTGATATTTGCCTTTGAGTCGCCTCAGATTGGCGATTGGCACCGTGGCGTCGTCGGTGTGGATCTCCATCCCGTACGCCTTGCGGTGCGGCAGCCGGTGGAACTGCTCGGCCAGCCCCAGCTCGTCGAGGATCTGGAGGGTCGAGGGGTGGATGGTGTCGCCCCTGAAGTCCCGCAGGAAGTCCTCGTGTTTCTCCAGGAGCGTCACCTCGACGCCTGCCCTCGCCAGCAGCAGCGCCAGCATCGCCCCCGCCGGGCCGCCCCCGGCGATCACGCATGTGTTTCTCCGCATAATTCATCACCTAGTGAAATTCTGACACAGGACCCGGGGGAAGGAAAGCAGGTTGGGGGGCGATAGTGGTGATCAAAGCTTTTCGCCTCGGACCGTCTTCCCGAGGGCGCGTATCCTGACCTCCGGTCTGGCCATGCCCGTTCCGCTGCCACGGAACCGTCGATGTGAAGGGCGTTCGCGGGCGGTGAGAACCGGTGAGAACGAGGAAGGCGAGGGAAGGTGGCCGAGGTCTGGAAGGTGGCTGCGGCGATCGCGGGGGGCCTGCTGATGCTCTGGCTCACCCTCGCCGTCTTCCTGGTGATCGCGCGCCCCAGAGGCGGCGCCCTGGGCGAGGCGTTGCGCCTGCTGCCCGATCTGCTCCGCCTGGTCACCAGGCTCGCGCGCGACGACGGCCTGCCTCGCGGGGTGCGGGTCCGGCTGTGGCTGCTGCTGGGCTACCTGGCACTGCCCATCGACCTGATCCCCGACTTCATCCCGGTGCTCGGCTACGCCGACGACGCGATCGTCGTCGCCTTCGTCCTGCGGTCGGTCGTCAGACGTGCGGGTCCCGACGCGCTGGCAGGACACTGGCCCGGTACGCCCGAAGGGCTCGCCGTCGTTCGGCGCCTCGTCGGAGAGCCGGGATAGTCGCGAGTCGCGCCTCCCGCACCGGTGGACGGCGACGAGCGGCTCAGGTCATCTGAGCGACGCGGGTCACGGCGCCGCCGAGAGCTTGTCGAGGGCTTCGAGCACGTCGGCGGCGCAGCGGTCCCGCAGAGGGGCGTACTCCTTCTCCGGATACTGGCGGGGGCCGTTCTCGATCAGGATCATCAGCGCCAGATAGAGGCGGTAGAGGACCATCCGGGTACGGGCGGGGCCGGTGAACTCCACGACGCCGCCCGCGTCGCGGTATCCGGCGACGATCGGATCGGACTCCTCCAGCTCGCCGAAGATCGTCGGGGCGACGAAGTCGGCGAGCGGGTCACCCCAGAAGGCCCGCTCGTGGTCGATGATCGCCTGGATGCGCGGTGTCTCGTCGCGGGTCAGGAAGACGTTGCCCGACCCCAGGTCGAAGTGGACGAGGCAGGGGGTCACGACCTCCTCCAACGCGCTCGCGCCTGCCTCGATCGCCGCCGCGATCTCGGACACCGGCCTCGGCAGCGGGGTGGCGTAGCGGCCCGCGTCGGCCAGGATCGCATCGGTCATCACCAGGAACGCCTCCCGCCACGTGCCGCCGGTCAGACCCGCGTACGGGTAGCCGTAGACGTCGCCGGTGATCGCGTGCAGCCTGGCCAGGTGGCCGCCGAGCTCCCTGCGCAGGGCCCGCCGGTCGGCCTTCGCCGGTTTCGCCTGGCTCCACGGCACCCCGTCGAGGGCGGACAGGACCAGGTAGTCGCCGCCCAGCACCGGATCGTCGAACCCGGCGCGCAGCAGCTCGGGGACCGGAATTCCCGCCTGAGCGGCCAGACCGTAGACCGTGGCCTCGGTACGCAACAGGTTGCGCTCGTAGCGCAGCTGCTCCAGCTCTGGTGGCGGTGACAGTTTCAGTACCACCTCCCGCCCGTCCAGCAGGGTGAGCCGCCACACGGCGTTGGCGAAGCCGCCGGTGAGCTCGGTGGCGGAGGAGAGGCCGCCCCCCAGGGCCCGCCGCGCCAGCGCGTCGAGCTGGGCGAGCGTGAGCGGGCGTTTCGTTCTGCTGTCCATGTCCTACCTCGTCCTGCCTCGGCGCGGCTGGGGAACGGTGGTGCGGCCTGGACGTGGCGCGCCGGGCAGGGGAGGAAGGTGGGCGCCGGCCTTTGAGGGCAGGTCAGGCGGAGTCGCGCTCGATCAGGTGGGTGTCCAGTATGACCACCGGCTGCTCCAACTGCTCGCCGTTGATGCGGGCGACGAGCAGATGGGCCATCTGCCGGCCCATCGACTCGGTGGGCTGGTGCACGGTGGTCAAAGCGGGCGAGGAGTGCGCCCCCGCGGGGGAGTCGTCGAAGCCGATCACCGCCACGTCATCGGGAATCGACTTTCCCGCCTCGCGCAGCACACGCATCGCGCCCAGCGCCATCGGATCGGAGGCGGTGAAGACGGCGTCGAGGTCCTGGTGTTCGGCGAGGAGCCTGTGCATCGCGGCCATGCCGCTCTCCTCGCTGAAGTCGCCGTACGTCACCATCTCGCTCACGCCGGTCGCGATCAGCGCGTCGCGGTAGCCCGCGAGCCGGTCGACGCCCACCCCCATGTCCTGGGTGCCCGCGATGGTGGCGATCCGGCGGCGGCCCTTGCTCAGCAGGTATTTGACCGCCTGCCTGGCCCCGGCCCGGTTGTCGACGTCGACGTAGCTGTAGGGGGTGAGGCCGACCGGCCGACCGCCGATGACGGTCGGCACGCCCATCGCCTCCAGCCGCCCCGGCAGCGGGTCGGCGCCGTGCAGAGAGATCAGCAGCACCCCGTCGACGTGCTGCCCGGTCAGATAGTGCTCCAGCCGCTCGTGCTCCTGCGCCGACTGCGCCATCGCGAGGATCAGTTGCAGGCCGGTCTCCGACAGGGCCGAGCCGATGCCGCGGATGGTCCCGGCGAAGTACGGCTCGTCGAAGACCCTCAGTTCCGACTCCGAGACGACCAGTGCCACGGTGTCGGTGCGCCGGGTGACCAGCGCGCGGGCCGCCCGGTTGGGCACGTAGCCCAACTCCTGGATCGCCCGCAGCACGGCGTCGCGAGCCCTCTCGCTCACTTTCGGCGAGCCGTTGATGACCCGCGACACCGTGCCCCGGCCGACACCTGCCAGGGCCGCGACCGCCTCAAGCGTCGGACGACGGTCGCCGTTCATGTGATTGTGCCCCCAGTGATGAATTTCCGGGCCCCTATTCTGCCGGACCGCTCAGGCCTCCACGCCTGATGGTCCCGGCATACCAGAGAGCGCTCTCTTTGGGAACTCTAATCTGGGTCTCATAATCGACGTGTACCAGCCCGAACCGCTTGCCGTACCCCCACGCCCACTCGAAGTTGTCCATCAGCGACCAGGCGAAGTAGCCCTCCAGCGGGATCCCGGCCTCGATGGCGGCGTGGCAGGTGCGCAGGTGGGCGTCGAAGTAGTCGACCCGGTCGCGGTCGTGGACGACCCCGTCGGGGCCCACGACGTCGTCGAAGGCCGCGCCGTTCTCGGAGATGATCAGGGGGACGCGCGGGTACTCGGTGGTCAGCCGGTGCAGGATCTCCAGCAGCCCCGACTGGTCGATCTCCCAGCCCATGGCCGTCACGGGCCGCCCGCCCTCGACGAACGACACGTGCTCGCTACCGACCCAGGGCGACCCGCTGTCGGTGGGCGCCGCCGCGGCCGACGCGGCGCCGCCGGGGGTTCCCGAGACGGTGAAGCGGCTGTAGTAGTTGATCAGCAGCTTGTCCAGCGGCGTTGAGATGATCTCCATGTCCCCGTCGTGGACGAGCCCTTCGGGCCGGCCGAGGTCCTCCAGGACGTCGTCGGGGTACTCGCCCTTGAGCAGGGCGTCCAGGAAGAAACGGTTCTGCAGCCCGTCGATGCGGCGGGCGGCGTCCTGGTCGGCCTCCGAGGAGGTCTGGGGCGAGATCGCGTACAGGTTGACGCAGCCGCCGATCATGCTCTCGGGCCGCTGGGCACGGATCGCCTGCGCGGCCAGGCCGTGCGCGAGCAGGAGGTGGTGGGCGGCGTACACGGCCTTTTCCGGCTCACGCCGGCCGGGGGCGTGCTCTCCCGAGGCGTACCCGAGGTACGCCGAGCACCAGGGCTCGTTGACCGTGCTCCAGTTGCGGACCCGGTCGCTCAGCGCGTCGTGCACGGCCACCGCGTAGTCGGCGAAGCGCTTCGACGTGTCCCGTGCGGGCCAGCCGCCCGCGTCTTCCAGGGGCTGGGGCAGGTCCCAGTGGTAGAGCGTCACCCACGGGTCGACGCCCCGGGAGAGGAGTTCGTCGACCAGGCGGCTGTAGAAGTCGATGCCCGCGGGGTTGACGGCCCCGCGCCCCTCGGGCTGGATCCGGGGCCAGGAGACGGAGAACCGATACGCGCTGAGGCCGAGTTCGGCCATCATCCGCACGTCGTCCCGGTAGCGGTTGTAATGGTCGATGGCGATGTCGGCGTGCTCGCCGTTCACCACCTTTCCCGGCTGCTTGACGAAGGTGTCCCAGATGGAGCGGCCTCGGCCGCCCTCCGAGACAGCGCCCTCGATCTGGTAGGCGGAGGTGGCCGCACCCCAGACGAAGTTCGTCGGAAACATTAGATCCGGGCTCTTGATCCGCGTCTCTTGCGTGGTCACGCCTTGACCGCACCTTCCATGAGTCCGCCGACGATCTGGCGGCCGAACGCGATGAAAACGATGAACAGCGGCAGGACCGATGCCGCGGTGCCGGTGAACAGCATCACGTAGTCGGTTCCGTGGGCCTGGTTGAGCGCCGCGATCGAGGTCTGGACCACCGGGTTGTCCGGGTTCAGCACGATCAACGGCCACATGAACTCGTTCCAGGTCTGCATGAAGACCAGGAGCGTGAGCACCGCCATACCCGGCCGGAGCGCCGGGAGGATGACGTTGAGATAGATGCGCATGGTGGAGGCGCCGTCGACACGGGCCGCCTCGACCAGTTCGTCCGGCACCGCCTGGGTGGCGTACTGGGTCATCATGAAGACCCCGAAGCCGTTGACCAGGAAGGGCAGGATCACCGCCTTCAGCTGACCGGTCCAGCCGAGCGTGACCATGAGCTCGTACAGCGGCACGACGCCCATCTGCTGGAGCGGGACCATCATCGTCACCAGGATCAGGCCCAGCAGGATCTTGCTGCCCTTGAAGCGCAGTTTCGCGAAGGCGAAGCCGGCGAGGGTGGAGATCAGCACGACCGAGACCGTCACGGTGACCGAGACGATGGCCGAGTTGATCAGGCCGGTCATGAAGTAGGCGTCCTCGGTGGACAGCAGTCGCGCGATGTTCTCACCGAGGTGGCCGCCGGGGAACAGCGGCGGGGGTACGTCGATGGCCTCCTCGTTGGTCCGGGTGGCCATGATGAACATGTAGTAGATGGGGAACGCCGACAGCACGAGGGCGAAGGCCAGGACGACCTTCGTCATCGGGCCCGCGTCCCAGATGCGGTTTCGCGCGGCCGACTGGCCCGAGGGGCGTCGGGAGTGCTGCGCGGGGGGCCGCCGGAGCTGGGTGGCCGTCACTTGGAACCCCCGATACGGCGGGTGAAGGAGTAGTTGATGAGTGTCCCGATGAGGATCAGTGCGAACAGCAGCCACGAGGCCGCGGCGGCGTAGCCGAAGTCGAAGTCGCGGAACGCCTCCTTGACGATGAACATCGCCACGGTCTGGTACTGGCCGGTGGCGCCGCCGCTCATCGTCGGGTTGCCGTCGAACATGACCGGCTCGGTGAACAGCGTCAGGCCGCCGATGGTGGAGATGAAGACGACGAAGATGATCGTCGGACGGAGCATCGGGATGGTGATCTGCCAGAACTGCCGCCTGGGCGTGGCACCGTCGATGGCGGCGGCCTCGTAGAGGTCCTTGGGGATGGTCTGCATGGCGGCGAGCAGGATGATCGAGTTGTAGCCGGTCCAGCGCCAGTCGATCATCGTGGAGATCGCGATCCACGCGGACCACTTCTCGTTCTGCCAGTTGATCGCGTCGACCCCGAAGAAGCTCAGGAACCAGTTGATCATGCCGTAGTCGCGCCCGTAGAGCTGGGTGAAGACGACGGCGACGGCGACGACGGAGGTGATCAGCGGCAGCAGTACGCCGAGGCGGAAGAAGAGCCGTCCTCGGATGCGCTTGTTGAGCGCGTTGGCCAGCAGGAGGGCCAGGACGAGCTGCGGGATCGTCGACATGACGAACATGCCGAGGGTGTTGATCACCGCGTTCCAGAAGGCCTCGTCGGTGATCAGCTCGATGTAGTTGTCGAGGCCGACGAGGGTCTTGTCTCCGGCGAGCTCCCAGTCGTGCAGGGAGACCCAGAGGGTGTAGCCGAGGGGGAAGACGCCGAAGATCGCGAAAAGCAGGAAGTACGGGGATACGAGGAAGTAGGGGGTCGCCCGGAGGTCGAAGCGGGACCACCCACCGCCCTGCTTCGGTCCGCGGCGCCCGCCGGACCGGCGAGGGCTGGGCCGTGGCGGCGCGGCCGGGGAGTCGACGTGCAGTGTCATCGGTCAGAGCCTTTCAGCGGGGGCAGGCGACCGGCCCGGCTGCGGGATCGCCGCAGCCGGGCCGATGCGGGTCGGTACGGGGATCAGCCCGCTGCCTTGACGCCGGCCTCAAGGAACTTGGTCCAGGCCTGGTCGTAGGGGACCGAGCCCTGGTCCATGCCCTCAAGCACCTTCTCCACCGCGGTCTTGACCTGGGCGTGCTTCTCGCCGAGGAACACGGGCAGCAGGTCCTTGACCGAGGCGCCGAAGATCTGACCGGTCGGCGCGTCGTTGAAGAACGGGTTCTTCAGGTCGGCGACCGCCGGGTCCTGCTGGGCGGGGATGGAGCTCGGGAAGGCCGCGGCCTCCTGGAAGGCCATGACGTGGCCCTCCTTGCCGGTGAGGTAGTTCAGGACCTCGGCGGCCTCCTTGGGGTGCTTGCTCTGCTTGGGAATCGCGAGGTAGGAGCCACCCCAGTTGCCCGCGCCGCCGGGCACGGACGCGACGTCCCACTTGCCCTTGTTGTCGTCACCGGCCGCACCGGAGACCACGCCGAGCATCCAGGCCGGGCAGCCCATGGTCGCGAAGGCGCCCTTCTTGATCGCGGCGTTCCACGGCGGGGTGAACGAGGCCAGCTTGGCGGTCAGGCCCGCCTCGCTGAAGTCCTTCACCGTGTCGAAGGAGGTCTTGATGGCCGGGTTGCTCTCGATGATGAGCTGGTTGCTCTTGTCGAAGTAGGCGACGTTGCCGTTCTTCGGCGCCTCCTGCGACAGGATCACGTTGTAGAGCGTGTTCGGGCCGTCGAGGAACTTGGGGTCGGTCTTGCCGGGGTTGGCGGCCTTGAACTTCTCGCCGATCGCCTTGAAGGCGTTCCAGTCCGGCCAGAGCTTGCCGACCTCCTCGCGGTCGGTGGGCAGGCCCGCCTTCTCGAACAGGTCCTTGCGGTAGCACATGGTCATGCCACCGATGTCGGTGCCCAGCGCGAAGAGCTTGTTGTCGGCGTTGATGCCGTTGTCCCACTTCGCTGCGGGGAAGTCGGCCTTACGGCTGTCCAGCCCGTACTCGGCAAGGTCGGTGAAGAACTGCGGGCGGGCCTTCATGAGACCCATCGCGCCCTCGTCCAGGGCGATGATGTCGGCCGCGCCACTGTTGGCCTGCAGGCGCTGGAGCAGCTGCGGAAGATAGACGTCCTCGAAACGGTCGGTCAGGTTCTGGTACTTGACCTGGATGTTCGGGTTCGCCGCGTTCCACGTCTCCACGGCCTTGTCGTAGCCGAAGTTCTCACCGCCGCCGAAGGTGTGCACGGTGATGGTTACCGGCTCGGCCGGGGCGGAGGAACCGCCCTCCGCGGCGGGTGCCGCCGGCTCGCTGGAGCTGCATGACGTGATGGCCAGGGCGGTGGCCGCCATGACCGCGACGGCGGCGAGCTTGCCGTGTCGCTTGTTGTTCAACATTCCGGACCCCTCTCAGGTGGTCGCCCGAATTTCATTGGGAGGCGACATCGCGGACCGGTCCCCGACAAACGCGGTCGTCGCGACGAGATCGTTCCTCAATGTGCTTTTGGGAGCGCTCCCACGAAGAGTGGACGATAGGCAACCAGGACGTCAATATGCCGAAACTCAACCGTTACATCCGGTCGCTTTAGGTGGGACTTTTGGTATGAAAAATGTACATACCTCCCACAAGGGTGATTGGGAGCGCTCCCACCTCACGGGCATACCAGTTGGGGCATTTCGTGGTCGCGCGGGGCTCGCGGGAAGAGCGGAGGGGGCAAGATGGAACGCCGTCAGGGGCACCGCTCGTTCGAGCGGTGCCCCTGGAAGCGTGAGGGCCGCACGCGTTCACCGGCGAGGGGGCCGGGCGGCGGCCAGGGGTCGGCTGGGAGTCAGTCCGAGTAGACCGGGTAGCCGTAACCGACGATCTGGGAGACGGGCCTGACACGCTCCTCGACGACACCGTTGCCGGTGTTACCCTCGATCGTGGTGATCGTGCCGTTCCCGTTGTCCTTCTTCACGAAACCGACGTGGTCGATGCCCTCGATGCTCTTGCCGCCGGCCCAGTCGAAGTAGACGACGGCGCCGGGGGTGGGGGTGGTGCCCCAGTGTCCGTTGTTCTTGAACCACTTGGCGTGGGTGACGGTGTAGGCGTCCCAGCCCATCGTGGGGCGGATGCCGGCCGTCTCGCCGACCCAGGAGACGAACATCGCGCACCAGGGGGCGTTGGCGTACTCGTACACGCTCTTGCCGCCGTCGCGGGCCATGGTCTCCATGGCGCGGGGGCTCGACATGTACCAGGAGTGGAACTTGGTTCCGCCGCCCCGGGAGTTCTCGCGGACGCCGATCTGCTTGGAGGCGATGTCAAGGACCTGGGCGGCCGAGACCTTGGGGAGGCCTTCGGCCACGACCTGCAGGGGGGTCTTCGCGGCACTGGTGCCCTGCGCGCGGGTGTCGGCGGGCGGTGCGTTCACGACACTGTGACTGTCGGCCAGGGCCGCGCCGGTGGTGCCGGTCGCCAGAACGGCGCAGGCGCCCAGGATGGCGCAGGCGGCGCGGGGGGTGGAGGTGAGGCGATGCTTGGTCATGTGGGGGTTCGGCTCCTTGCTTCGCTTCCATACCGCCTACCGGGTTAGCTGACGGGTTCGGGCTGGGAAGTGCCCTACGACGCATGAGTGCGTTGATTCACCCCAGGAACGTGGTTCCCCGGTTCCGCAGACTTCGCGGATTCGGCGGCCGTGCTCACCGATGGCGGAGGGTTCCGCCGGGTGGAGCACGGTCGGGCAATGTGACGGCAATGCACAGACCTGTATAGACCTAGACAATTGCCATGAACAGGACGAACGTACGACAACAGGGCAGACGATTACAAGTAGGACACATTGCTCTGACTTGGTAATACGTCCCAAATGAGGGGGTACAGCAGGGGGCCGCCGGGCGGGGGAAAGGAAGTCGATCATGTCCCTCCGACGTCGGGCGCGTCTTCCCGCGGGGATGGGGAGGGTGTCCGGGATCCCCCGTGTTCACGGCGATTCGGGCTTACCGGGCCCGCCCGCGAAGCGTCGGCCGGGGCGTGCTATCGCGCGAGGAGGAAGGCCTCCATCGAAGATCTTGTGCTCGCCATATTTTCGAACAAATATTCGATAGTAAAAAGTATGCGGACGGTAGGGGTTCTCCCATGAAAGGGCCGGAGAGCGCACGCGGGATCCGTCGGCTCGCGACCATGCCCGGAGGTCCTCCCAACCTCCAGAGGGCTGCGGTTCGAGTTCGGGGCCGACGCCTCCCCGCCCGACGACCTGGTCGACGGACATCCGGTCGTATCCGACCTCGGACGGCGGCCACGGAAAGGCGGAGGCCGGAAAGATCATCTGCAGTCGCGCGTGGTCGGCTGTTCATCCGCAGTTCCCTGCTCCTTAAGGCCACCGGGTTAGGTTGTGCCAGTCGTGAACGGGTCATCGCCCGGCGTGGAGGACGGTCGAGACCACGCGCGGGAGCAGGATTCGGCCATCGCCTGGGTGGAATCCCCGCTGCAGATGCTCTGCGCGGTGGAGGCCCACCACGCCGGGCTGCTCGGCGTACGCAGCCATCTCGTCCCCCGGGCGAAACTCCGCCCGCTGGCCGTGACAGGCCGCGAACTCGGCCGCCTCACCCTGCCGAGAGGGCTTGAGCTCACCCCGGCACGCCCGGACATGCCCCGGCCTCGCCGGGGTGAGACCTGGGCGGTGGGTGACGCCTTCTCCGGCAAGGTCCAGTTCCGCTGGCTCACCGCGTCCCCCGGCCGGATCGTGATCGTCGACGACGGGCTCGCCACCATCAGGCTCCTGGAACTGCTCACCGGCAGAGCGGGAACGCCCCTGCTGAGGGCGAGGGGGAAGGCGGGAGGGCTCAGGACCGTCCTCGCCACGGCGGCCGGGCTCAGGCTGCGCGCCGCCGCCCGTGCGGGGCGGTTGTCGATCTTCACCGCGCTGCCGGTGCCCTCCGACCTGGCGAAGGCCGTACGTGCCAGGGGAGTCGAGCTGGTCACCCACGACTTCGCCTGGCTGCGATCCCAGCCGCTGCGAAGGCCCCGTCCCGCCGAGCGCACCGTCGTCCTCGGCACCTCGCTGGTCCGCAACGGCCTGATCCACCGCGAACGCTACTTCGGCTGGCTGGCCGGGCTCGGATCGGCCGAGCCGGTGGCCTACTTCCCGCACCGCCGCGAGGACCCCGGCGACCTGGCCCGGGTCGGGGAACAGCCGGGAATCACCGTCTACGACGGCGGGATCCCCGCCGAGATGACCCTGCGCGGCCTGGCCGCCGAGCAGCGGGTGCTGAGCCTGCCGTCCACCGCGGTCACCTCCCTGCGGGTCCTGCTCTCGGCCCGGGGAGTCGCCGTGGAGACGGTGGACGTTCCCGACGAGTGGTGGACGGCCGAGGCGGCGCCGTCACTGCGCTCCCACCTGTCGAGGTTCGCCCATCACGACACGGGCGTCACCGGGTCATGACCCGACGGCCGAGGCCGGGCGGGCTCGCCGCTCGCGCTACGCACACCGTGCCCGCACACGAAACCGGGGGATTCCCCGTCGGAGGTTCTCTTTGAAGGTCCTGGCCGTGGCCGACTCCGACTCCTACCTGAAGTGGGCGGCCTGCCTGCTGCGGGACCTGCCCGCGGGCTGTGAGTCGGAACTGGCGGTCGTCCGCACCCCCATCACTCCGTCGCCGGCGCAGATCCACGCCGCCGTGGCCGGTTCGGCGGCAGACCCGCCGGTGCTGTCGGCCCGCGCGCTGCGCCGGGCCGCCGAGCGATTCAGGCCCGACGTGGTGCTCGTCGCCTGTACGGGACCCGTGGTGGACGTGCTGACCGCAGACGTGCTGACCGGGCTGCGGTTCCGGCCGGTGTTCGTCTCGGGGCTGCCGGGCATCTCCGTCCCCGCCACCGAGAAGGCGTGGCTGTTTCGCAGTGGATGCGACCTGTTAGTGCTGCACAGCGGCCGGGAGATCGAGGAGTTCTCCGAGATCGGCGTCAGGCTGGGCGGGGGCGGCCAGATCGGGCTGGCCAGGTTGCCGTTCCTGCGCGGTGACGCGGAGATCGCCGCCACCGGGCCGCGCGACCGGGTGGTGTTCGCCACCCAGGCCAAGGTGCCCAAACGCAGGGAGGAGCGCGAACGCGTCCTGCTCGCCCTGGCCGAGCTGGCCGGAAGGCGGCCCGACCTGGACGTCGTCGTCAAGCTCCGGGCCCTGGACACCGAGCGTCAGACCCACAACGAGCGCTACCACTACCAGCGCCTGTGGCAGTCGCTCGCCGAGGAGGGCCGGGTGCGTGCCGGGGCCGTGCGCTTCGCGGTGGGACCCATGCACGAGCACCTGGCCCACGCGGCCGGCTTCGTCACCGTCAGTTCGACCGCCGCGCTGGAGGCGATCGCCCAGAAGGTACCGCTCCTGGTGCTGTCGGACTTCGGGGTCGGCGCCGAGATGATCAACCTGGTCTTCGAGGACAGCGGCCTGCTCGGCACCCTCGACGACCTCTCCGCCGGGCGCTTCCTGCACCCGGACGACGCCTGGTGCAAGGTCAACTACTTCCACCCCGGTGGCGAGAGCGACTGGGTGTCGCGGATGGTCTCCCTGGTCGGAAGGGCCCGCTCCGGGCGCCTCGTCCCGGCGAAGTCCCTGCTCGAAGGTCCCGAGTACGCCGCCGCCCGCCGCCGCGCCCGCATGCGCGTGGAGGTGCCGCCGAACATGCTGCGCGTCGGCTACCGCGCCAAGCGCCGGATGCGCCGCTATCTCAAGGGGTTCGGCCGGATCTAGAGCGCCGGTCGAACAAGGACCGGGTGATGTCCGGCCATCGGGTAAAACCACAGGTCGCAACGGATCGGCCTGGCCGCATCCGATGTCGATCAACGCTCTGCGCGGTTACCCGACCGGCTCTCTAGGGGAGCGCCTTCGACAGGCGGTCGCGGAGCCTGCCCAGCGGGCTCCGCTCCCTGGGGGCGGCGGCAGGGGGAGCGGTGATCAGATCCAGGGAGCCGAGGCGCCGGCGTTTGAAGTAGCGGGCGGGGCCGTGCGCCTCCAGGTAGGCGGCGGCGCTCTCGCGCAGCCCCGGATACACCTCGGCCCGCATGCAGTAGCCGACCGCGCTCACCAGGGCGGGAAGATCCACCGGCGGCGGTTCCTCCAGCGAGCCGTCCGCCGACAGGCGCGGCAGCAGGGCGTCGGCGATGGTGGCCGGGATCCGGTTGCTGTTCTCGTACGGGGTGAGACGATCCAGGACCGATTCGACGCCCGACGTCGCCACCGGGAGCCCGAAGTACCGGCTCGCGGTGATCAGGGCGGTGGAGAAGCAGCCGACCACGAGCTCGGGCCTCAGCGCGGCGAAGCACGACTCGGCGGGTACGGTCTCCGCCACCACGTCGAGCTCGACGCCCAGCTCGGCGGCCGTCTCGCGCAGTCGCTGGGCGTGCCTGCGCCCGGCGGCCGGGTGGGGCTTGAACAGCACGCTGCGAAACCCCCGGGCGACGAGGCCGCCCAGCATGTCGGCGTGCAGTCGCGCCTCCTCCTCGGGGGTGAGGATGCCGAGGGCGGACAGGTACTGCCCGAGAATCATCGCCCGCCCCGAACGCGCGTCCCCGGCCTCCCCGCCGACCTTCCCGATCACGTCGAGGAAGGCCCGGCCGGGAAGGGACTCGGCGGGAACCCCGTACTCCGACAGCAGCAACGGCGTGAGGCCGGGTACCAGGTCGAGGTGGAGCAGGCGCGTGATCCGCCCGGAGATCTCCAACGGCAGCGGGTCGCGGGTCGGGCCGTAGCTCATCAGGCCGTCGGAGTAGACCGTGATCGGACAGTCCCTGACCAGCCCTCCCAGGGTCCTGGCCGGGGGGACCGCGACGGACTCCAGGATCAGCTCGGCGGGACCGTCATCCAGGGACAGACGCGAGGCGACCATGCGGCTCAGCATCGGCACCTCGATGACGCGAGCCCTCCAGTCCGAGGGGTGCAGCGGGGCGATGATCTCGTTCCACGAGTGGAGTTCGTCGAAGTGCGGGCGCAGCGCGGCAAAACCGGCCGCCTCGTCCAGGGGCGGGGTGATCTCCGGGATGGCCGCGTTGTTGGACACCAGCAGGATCCGGCGCCCTTCGCGGGGACCGAAGCGGCCGTCGTCGATCGCCGTCGCCAGTGTCATCGCGCCGAACAGGGTCGAGGCGTAGAACAGCTGCGTCATCAGCCCTCCAGGAGTCTGCGCAGGACCTGGTCACGTTCTGGATCCAGGCGGATCTCGGCGAGCAGATCCGAGGGGAGGCGCCTCAGGGCCGCGGCGCCACGCTCCTCGAAGCGGGCGCGCAGCTCGGGGGAGAACCGCTCGCCCGTCTCCAGGTGGTGGGCGAGAAGCGCGAGGAACATCCGCGCCGCCTTGGGGGTGAACTCCTCCTCCAGGCCCGCGAAGACCAGGTCGAAGGCGTCGAAGAAGTGCAGCTGCCTCGCGTCGCCGATCTGGGTCAGCGAGCCCGCCACCATCCGCCGGTAGAACAGCCCGGCCAGCGACACCACCGCGAAAGAAGCCGCCTCACGGTGCAGCCGCCAGATCCACGGCCTGTCCTCGGCGGTGTGCAGGTGCCCTGGGAAGGTCAGCAGCTCGCCGAGGTCGCGGCGGTAGATCCCCGCCCACGCGTACGGGT
This sequence comes from Streptosporangium sp. NPDC006930, assembly GCF_040635605.1. Classification (NCBI taxonomy): domain Bacteria; kingdom Bacillati; phylum Actinomycetota; class Actinomycetes; order Streptosporangiales; family Streptosporangiaceae; genus Streptosporangium; species Streptosporangium sp. NPDC006930. The sequence continues at coordinate 254,719 of NZ_JBEYID010000004.1, forward strand.
AGTCGACCATGGTCTTCGACCCGGCGGGCAGGATGTGGTCGCGCGGCTTCACCACCACCTCCCGGGTGGCGAGCGGCGCCCGGTGGACCGTCCGTTTCCTGCCCTCCACCTGGACGTGGTCGACCCGGACGAAGTCGCAGCCGAGCCGCTCGATCGCCCCGACCAGGCTCTCCAGGTATCCGGGCGCGAGCCAGTCGTCGCCGTCCATGAAGGTCAGATAGCGGCCGGAGGCCAGCGAGACCCCGAGGTTGCGTGCGTCGGCCAGCCCGGCCGGCGCCTCGTTGCGCAGCACGACCAGCCCCGGCAGGTCGTCGCGGAAGTCCTCGATGATCTGCCCGGTCGCGTCCGCGGAGCCGTCGTCCACCACGATGAACTCGAAGTCCCTGCGCGCGTTCCTGGTCAGCGAGGTCAGCGCGTCACCGATGTAGCCCTCCGCGTCCCGCACCGGAACCACCACCGACAACTTGATCAACTTAACCCTCCCATCCCCACCTCAACCACCCCAACAACCCCCTCACTCCCTCCCAACGGACCCCCCTCACCTCCCCCCTGACGGGACTACCCGTGAGGCCGCGCCGGCGACTGGACCGAGGAGAGGGAGGTCGCGAGGAACGAGCGATCTTCCTCGACGAGGGAAGGAGTCGGGTAAGAGCGGCCTCACCGCGACGCGTTAGCGTCGCCATGTAGCAGCGCCATTTACACCTTGACTCGCCGCAGCCGCGACTTGGGAGCCTCCTCGCCGGGGAAGACGCGCTTGACGCCGTCGCCCAGGGCGGTCTCGATGATCCGGATGTCGCGGACCAGGTGCTCCAGCCCGGCCGGTTCCAGGGAGGCGGCGTGGTCGGAGCCCCACATGGTGCGGTCGAGCGTGATGTGCCGTTCCACGGTCACCGCGCCCAGGGTCACCGCCGCGAGCGAGATCTGCAGGCCGCGCTCGTGGCCCGAGTAGCCGACCGGCACGCCGTACCGCTCCTGGAGGGTGATGATCGTGCGGAGGTTGGCCTCCTCGGGAGGCAGGGGGTAGGTGGAGGTGGCGTGCATCAGGACCAGCTTGGAGGTGCCGATGATCTCCACCGCCCGGTCGATCTCCTCCAGCGTGGACATGCCGGTGGACAGGATGATCGGCTTGCCGGTCGCGGCGAGCGCGCGGAGCAGTTCCAGGTCGGTCACGCTCGCCGAGGCGACCTTGTGGGTGACCACGTTCATGGACTCCAGGAACTCCACCGACGGCACGTCCCACGGCGAGGCGAACCAGTGCAGCCCGCGCTCCTGGCAGTACTTGGCGATCTGGGTGTACTCGTCCAGGCCGAACTCGGTCCTGATCTTGTACTCCATGTAGGTCATCTCGCCCCAGGGCGTCTGCCGGATCTGGTCGCGCTGCTCAAGCGGCACGCAGATCTCCGGCGTGCGCTTCTGGAACTTGACCGCCTGGCAGCCCGCCTCGGCCGCCACGTCGATGAGCCTGCGCGCGATGTCCAGGTCGCCGTTGTGGTTGATGCCGATCTCGCCGATCACGTAGACCGGCTGCCCGGTGCCGACCAGCGCGTCGCCGATCTGGACGGGCCTGGCGGTCGGGGCGAGCCGCAGCTCGGCGCGCGGCGCGGGGGCGACGGCGACCTCGTCCACCGGGCGGGCCGCGAGGACGCGGTCACACAGCTCCCGTACGGCCCCGGCGCCTCCTGGCCTGGTCAGCACGGTCCTGGCGGCGGCGCGGACCTTGGGGTGGGCGTCGGGGACCGTGACGGGCCAGCCGACGTCGCTCATCGGGCCCAGGTCGTTGACGTCGTTGCCGACGTACGCGACGCGGGCCGGGTCGATCCCCTCGATGGCGAGCCAGTCGCGCAGCACGGTCCGCTTGTCGGTGAGGCCCTGCAGCACGGGCACGCCCAGCTTGCGGGCACGGGCCGCGACCACCGGGTTGTGCTCGGTGGACATGATCATCAGCTTGACGCCCGAGCGGCGCAGCAGCGAGATGCCCATGCCGTCGGAGCGGCTCACCGTGACCATCTCGCGGCCGTCCTGGTCGACGTAGGCGCGGTCGTCGGTGTGCACGCCGTCGAAGTCGGTGATCACCGCGTCCACGTCGATCGGCTCGGGCTCGTCGACGAAGGGGGCGAGCGCCCGTACGATCTCCAGGTCCTCGGGGGTGTCGATCTCGATGGCGTGGCGCGAGGGCACCTGCTGCACGGCGACGGAACCGAAGAAGCGGTGGCCGTGTTCGCGCAGGCCCTCGGTGCGCATCACGTAGAACGCGCCGGTCTCGCGGAAGTGCGGCTCGCGATCCTGGCGGCGGGGGCGGTAGGACGGGTCGTGGTTCACACCCGCGCCGGCGGCGTCCCAGAGGAACTCGTGGGTCTCCAGCCCGGAGAACACCACGTCGGCGCTGCCGTCCAGGACCTTGGCGATCGCGCCGTCCAGGTCGGCGGGGTCGATGAACGCGCTGGTGCACTGCACCAGGATGACCACGTCGGGGACGTCGGGGACGTGGTCGAGCGCGTGGAGCACAGCGGACTCGCTGGAGGCGGTCGAGCCGCTCAGTTCTCCCGGCCTGTCGATCACGGTCGCGCCCGCGGCGCGGGCGACTTCGGCGATTCCCTCGTGATCGGTGCTGACCACGACCTCGTCGACCAACTCGGCGCGCACGCAGGCTCGTACCGCACGGGCGACCAGGGGAGTGCCGCCTACCGCGGCCAGGTTCTTCAGGGGGACCCCCACCGAACCTCCACGGGCGGGGACAACGGCCAGGACTCGCAAGGTGGCTCCTCATGACATACGGCGAACGCCCCTGAGCTGGGGTGTCATAGGAACCTAGCCACGGGGATGGACCGGAAAGGGGTGTCTGAGCTGAACGTCCAAAGTCGCCAGTCTTAACTTTCCGCGCCGCCGGGAGACCCAGCCGGGAGCGGAGGCCGCCGCGTGGATTCTCAGGCCGCCGCGCCGATGGAGCTCATGAGCATGGGAAGCGAGCGTTCGAGGCCGCGGCGCCAGTAGGGCCAGGAGTGGGTACCGGGGCCGTAGAAGTCGACCGCCACATCGACGCCGTTCGCCTTGGCCCGCTCGACGAAGGTCACGGCCTGGAGGAACAGGGAGGCCTCGCCCTCGTCGCGCGCCTCGGAGACGTCGTCCAGCGGGCCAGGGGCGCCGTCGCCACTGGAGACGAAGAGCCGTACCCCGCGCAGCGCGCCGGTGAGGTCGGCCGGGTTGTGGGCGGCCCACTCCGGATCCCGAGGGGGACCCCAGAGCTTCACGGATTTCTCGTCGTACTGCCCGAGCAGCCAGTCGACGCCGCCGTTGCCGTCGCGGGTGTGCAGCACCCCGGAGAAGGAGGCCGCGGCCTGGAACATGCCGGGGTGGCGGGCCGCGTACGACATCGCCCCGAACCCGCCCATGGACAGCCCCGCCACCGCCCGCCGGTCTCCGGCGCCGTAGTCGCGCTCCAGGATGGTCCGTACCTCGGTGAGGTGGAAGGTCTCCCAGCCGGGGCCCTCGCGCCAGTCGGAGTAGAAGCCGACGGTGCCTCCCTCGGGGACGACCACGAGTGCGCGGTAGCCGGAGGTGAGCTCCGCGGCGCCGCCCTTGGTGATCCAGGTGTCGTAGCCGGACTGGCAGCAGCCGTTCAGCAGATACAGCACCGGCCACGGACCCGAGCCCGGCGCCCACCCCTCGGGCAGCAGGACCCTCACCCTGCCCTCGCGGCCGAGCGCGGCGGAGGTGACGGTGAGCTCGTGGTCGCGCTCGCCCACCTTCTTCACCGCGACGGCGGAGGCTCGGGTGTCCTCTTTGCCGTACGTGCCTGTCGAGGACGGTGGCAGCAGTGCGAGCAGCACCGCCCCGACCGCGACGGCGGCCAGCAGGAGCACTCCCAGACGTACAGCGGTGCGGTTCACGCCGCCAATCCTGCCGCCTCCCGCTGATCGCGTGAAGCCTACTTGCCGTACCGGGCCCGAAGCGGTGTCCTCTCGCGGAGGCGCTGGAGCTCATGGTCGATGTGGCTCGGCTGATCCGGATCATCCGTTCGTATCGATTCCGGCGACGCGTGGGGCTTCGCGAGCCGGTGGTCCGAGAGCCGGTCGGAGGGGCAAAGTCCTGGTCAAACGGCGTTACGGCTCGTGTGAGGCAGGGGATTGGCGGGATATGTCGTGATTTGTGGAGGCTGCCATGGCGAGGACAACCACCACCGCTTCGAACGGCAGGGCGCGTGGCAGGGCGAAGGGGGAGCAGTTGCCGCCGCACATCACCGTGCCGGTGATCGGGACGTTGACCCTGCCGCCGCCGGACCGGCTGGTCTTCTACGGGGTGCTGGGCGCTCTGGGGGCGCTGGGGGTCATCGAATGGCCCGTCGCGCTCGTCGTGGGGTTCGGCCACTACCTGTCGGAACAGCGGCGGTTCCCGATGTTGCGGCAGGCGGGGGAGGCCGCGGAGGCGGCGTAGCCGGGAACGCGGACGCCCCCGCCGGGACACGAGACCGGGGTGACGGTGATGGCGCCTCTCGGCGAACTCGCGGGACAGGGCTGGGCACAGGTGGGAATGTTGCTCCTCGCCTTCGTGCTCTCGGCCCTGATCGGCCTTGAGCGGGAGGCCCGCCAGAAGAGCGCGGGCCTGCGTACTCACACCCTGGTCGGCTTCGCAGCCGCTCTGATCATGCTGGTGTCGAAGTACGGCTTCTCTGATGTTCTGGGGGATAACGTCACGGTCGATCCGTCCCGGGTGGCCGCCCAGATCGTGTCCGGTATCGGCTTCATCGGCGCGGGCCTGATATTCGTCCGCGGTGACGCGGTCCGGGGCCTCACCACCGCCGCGGCGGTCTGGCTCACCGCCGGGGTGGGGATGGCGGCGGGGGCCGGGCTGTGGCTGCTGGCGGTCATCGTGACCGCCGGATACCTGGTGACGGTGTTGGTCCTCACGCCGCTGGCCGACCGGCTTCCCGGGTCCAAGTACGCACCCTCGCGGTTCCGGCTGACCTACCTCGGCGGCCGGGGCGTGCTGCGGTCGGCACTGGCCGAATGCACGAACCGGGGGTTCGGTGTGGACGAACTCTCGGTCGACCGGCGCAGCGAGGGCCAGAGCCCGGCCGTCGTCTCGCTCTGGCTCACCGTGCACGGCGTCGGGTCGACAACGGAGCTGACCACGGCGCTCTCCGAGATCGACGGGGTGCTCGCCGTGGTGAGCCGGGACACCGACGCGGCGGCGTCCTGAACCGCGGTCGTGCGCCTTCGGGGTCCCCGGTGTGGTCGCGACCGCCGCGCTCGTCGCCCTACGGGAGATCGTGAAGGCGCAAGGGTCCGCATTGACAGGCAACTAAAAGGTTGCCTATATTCCGACATGCATCCGAATGGTTGCCTAACTCTGTGAGACAGCATGGACGCGGTATTCAAAGCACTCGCCGACGCCAGTCGCCGGAGGCTGCTCGACAGTCTCAACCGGCACAACGGCCAGACCCTGCGCGAGCTGTGCGCGGGGCTGGACATGACCCGGCAGGCCGTGACCAAGCACCTGTCCGTCCTGGAGGCGGCCCACCTGGTGGAGACGGTCAGACGCGGCAGGGAGAAGCTCCACTACCTCAACGCCGCGCCCATCAACGAGATCGCCGACCGGTGGATCGGCCGCTACGACCGCGAGCGGGCGCGTGCGCTCGCCGACCTGAAACGAGCCCTGGAGGGTACGGACGTGTCCGAGACCAGCTTCGTCTACATCAGTTACATCAGGACCACGCCGGAGCGGCTGTGGGAGGCCCTGACCAGCACGGCCTTCATCACCCGCTACTTCGGTGGTGGGGGCCCGCGCTCCGACTGGACGCCGGGCGCCCCGGTCGAGTGGAAGGTCACCGCGGACGGCGAGTACAACGACTGGGGCCAGCGGGTGCTCGAGGCCGACCCCGGCAAGCGCCTGTCGTACACCTGGCACAACTACGAGCAGGAGGTGGCCGACATGTTCGGATGGAGCGACGAGAAGCTCGCCGAGCTCAGGAAGGAGCCGATCTCGAAGATCACCTTCGAGATCGAACCCGCCGGTGGGGCCACGGTCAAGCTGATCGTGACCCATGAGGGACTCGTCGCGGGCAGCGAGATGATCAAGGGCGTCAGCGAGGGCTGGCCCGAGATCCTGTCGAACCTGAAGACCTTGCTGGAATCGGGCGAGACGCTGCCGCTCGGCTAAGGGCCGGAGCGGCCTCCGCGGATGTCCGGTGGCCTGCCCCGATTTGCCGGGAAGGCCGCGAGCCTGACGGGGGCCGGCTCGCGGACCGTCCCATCGGGCCGTGCCCGAGTGCCGGTCCCCCGTGGGACGTACGGCGGGTTACTCCCAGCGAAAGAACACGGCCGCGACACCGCTGCCGAGCACGATGGCGGCGGCGAGGCCGATCAGGTTGGAGGCCTCGATGGGCGCGCCGATCCAGGCGGCAGACAGGGCCTGGCTCCCGGCGCCGAACGGTAGCCACTGCCCGATCGTCGCGATCACCTCCGGGAGGTTGCCGCGCCCGCCGAACATGCCGCCGGTGGCGCCCAGCACGAAGAAGACGACCAGGCCGATCGCGACGGAGGAGTTCGGGGTGGGCGAGAGCGCTGCGACGGTCAGACCCAGGGCGTACATGGCGGCCACCGTCAACGCCAGCACACCGAGCGCCGCGCCGACGCGCACCGGGGGGTGGGCGCCGAACGCCAGCAGGGCGAGGATCCAGGCGGCCGCGATACCGAGGGCCATCTGCAGGACGCCGGCGGCCGCCTGGGCGACGAGGACCAGCGCGGGCGAGGCGGGCGTCACCCCCAGGCGTCGCAGGATGCCGCTGCGACGGTAGTAGGCCAGGAAGCTCGGCATGTTGACGATGCCGGTCGTGGCCACGACCATCGTGAACACCAGCGGCAGCACGTAGACGTCGAACGCCGTGCGACCGTGCGCGATCGTCTCCCGGCCGGCGGACGAGGCGTTCATCACCAGGATGAGCATGGGCAGGCCGATCGGCACGATCAGCCCGGCGGTGTCGCGGGCGACCATCTTGAGCTCGCAGATCAGCAGTGCCGCCCAGGCCCGCGGGCCCGGGCGGTGGACGGTGATGTCCGTCATCGGACCGTCTCCTCCCTCGTGTCGAGCACGGTGTCGAGCACGGTGTCGAGCTTGGTGTCGAGCACGGTGTTGTCGAGCCGGTGTCCGGTCAGCGCGAGGAAGGCGTCGTCGAGGCCGGCCTGCTCGCTGCGCGTCTCGGCCGCCGCGACGCCCGCGTGCACGAGCGCGACGCTGACGGCCTGGAGCAGCTCACCGCGGCCCTCGACGACGACGCGGTCGCCTTCGGCATGTACCCGGTCGACCCCGTCGAGTCCTTCGAGCAGCCCGCTCGGCACAGGGGTGATCGCGCGGAAGGTGACCCGCTGGACGAACCCGGCCCTTCGCACGAGCCCCGAGGGCGAGTCGAGGGCGACGACCCGGCCCTCGTCGAGCAGCGCGACCCGGTCGCACAGTCGTTCGACCTCCTCCATGGTGTGGCTGACGAGCAGGACGGTCACGCCGGACTCGCGCAACCGCTCAAGGGTCGACCACATCTGACGGCGCGCCTCGGGGTCGAGGCCGGTGGTGAGCTCGTCGAGGATCACCACCCGGGGCCGTCCGACGAGGGCGAGCGCGATCGACAGTCGCTGCTGCTGGCCGCCGGAGAGTTTCTCGAAGCGGGTGCGCCGGGAGGTGGTCAGGCCGACCGACTCGATCAGGTCGTCGGACGGTAGCGGATCGCGGTAGAAGGTCCCGTACAGGTGGACCAGCTCGGTGACCGTGAGCGCGGAGTGCAGGACGGCCTCCTGCAGCTGGACCCCGAGGACCTGGCGCAGCCGGGCCCGGTCTCGCCGGGTGTCCAGGCCGAGCACGCGGACGGTGCCGCGGTCGGGTCGTCTGAGCCCGGCGATCAGCTCGACGGTGGTCGTCTTACCGGCTCCGTTGCGTCCCAGGATGCCGAAGATCTCGCCGGTGGCGACAGAAAGGCTGACCTCCTCGACGGCGACCTTGGAGCGGTAGCGCTTGTGCAGGCCGTTCGCTTCGACGGCGGGAGATGACGTTGTCGCATGCATGCCGTCGACGTTAGGAAGGGCGAGCCGTCGGCGCCTGTGCCGATGGTCAGTATCGGTACCCATGACTTTCGGCACCTCAGCGGGGACGCGAGCGCAAGTAGGGTGAATGGCATGCGGCGAATCGAGCCGGACGTGTGGGCGGGGCTGGCGGCACTGCTGGTGTGCCTCGCGGTGGGCACCCCGATATTGCTCGGCGTGGCCGAGACGCAGGTGCCCCGGCCGGTGTGGGGCGCGCTCTTCGTGGCGTTGCTGGTCACCGCGCTGATCGCCGCCCTCTGGGAGGAATGCCGGCCGAGGCAGGCGTGGGTCTGTTACGGCGCGGCCGTCGTGCTGGGATGGCTCACGATCCTGACGGCGCCCGGCGCCGGGTGGCTGCCGATCCTGCTGGTCTTCACCGCCGCCCTGAGCGCGTACGTCGCGCCGCCGTGGGTGGGCCCGGTGGTGATCGTGCTCAACGTCGTCGTGATCGCCGTGACCGTGGGCCTCACCGGTTCCACCTTCGCCGAGATCGCCCTCAGCGCGCTGCTGTACCTGCTGATCCAGATCGCGACGCTGCTGAGCGTGCTGGTGACCATCAGGGAGCAGCGGATGCGCCGCGAGCTGGGCGAGGCGCATCTGGATCTGCGGGCGGCGAGTGTGATTCTGGCCGACACCGCACGCGCTCACGAACGCCTGCGCATCGCCAGGGAGCTGCACGACCTGATGGGGCACCAGCTCACCGCGCTCACCCTGGAGCTGGAGGTCGCCCGGCACCGCGAAGGGCCGGGCGCGCGCGTGCACATCGAGCGTGCCGACCGGGTGGCGCGGGACCTGCTTCGCGACGTGCGCGCGACCGTCGGACAGCTGCGCACCGACGCGCCCGATCTGCGTGAGGCCCTCGCCGCCGTGGTACGCGACATTCCCGGCCTCGACATCGGCGTGTGGATCGACGACGACGTGTGCCCCACCGAGGAGGTGACCCTGGCGCTCATCCGTGTCGTCCAGGAGATCGTCACCAACACCATCCGGCACGCGGACGCGACCTCGTTGCGCATCCGGATCGAGAGCACACCGGAGCGGGACGTGAGGTTCACCTCCGTCGACGACGGGCGCGGCAGCCCCGAGTTGCGGCCGGGCAACGGGCTGCGCGGCCTGAGCGAGCGGATCGAGGCGATCGGCGGAGACGTGCGGCTCGACGGCAGCGACGGTTTCCGTGTCACCGCCACGGTGCCCGCGCGATGATCAGGGTGATCGTGGTCGACGACCAGACCCTGGTTCGGCAGGGCATCCGTAGCCTGCTCGGCCTGACCGACGACATCGAGGTGGTGGGGGAGGCCGACGACGGCATGGCCGCGCTGGCGGCGATCGAGGAGCACGCCCCCGACGTCGTCCTGCTCGACCTGCGCATGCCCCGCCACGACGGCATCTGGGTGCTCAGGGCGTTGCGGGAGCGTGCGGACGGCTCACCGCCGGTGCTCGTGCTGACCACGTTCGACAACGACACCCTGGTACTGGACGCGATGCGGGCGGGGGCGTGCGGCTACCTGCTGAAGGACGTGACGCTCGAACGGCTGACCCGGGCCATCCGCGTCCTGGCCGACGGAGGGACGCTGATCTCGCCGTCGATCACCGACCGGCTGCTGCGCGCGGTGCACCGCCGCCGACCGGCGGATGACGACGACCTGCCCGCGATCCAGCGGCTCACCGAACGAGAGGTGGAGGTGCTGCGGCTCGTCGCGGAGGGCTACAGCAACCGCGAGATCGCCCAGGCTCTCTTCCTGGCCGAGGGCACGGTGAAGAACCACGTCTCGACCATGCTGCTCAAACTCGGGGCGCGCGACCGGACCAACGCGGTGCTGCGCGCCCTGCACGCCAACCTTCTCGACTGATAGCCGGCAGGCATTTGGTCAAATTTGCTGATACTGGCATGCTCTTTTCCGGGACCAGACTGCCCGGAACCCGGCGCGTGCGGCAGGGCGTGGCCGCCGGACCACTCGGGCGGGCTCGCGGCGGGGAGGAGCACGATGGCCGGTACGGAGCTCAGATCCGGCGACCCCACCGCCTTCGGGCCGTACGTGATCGAGGCGAGGCTCGGCGAGGGCGGACAGGGAACGGTCTACCTCGGCCGTGATCCGGCCGGCGAGCGTGTCGCGGTCAAGGTGCTGCACCCCAGGTTCGCCGCCGACCAGGTCGCGAGGACGCGCTTCGAGCGGGAGATCGCCGTCGCCCGGCAGATCGCCGAGTTCTGCACCGCCCGAGTGCTCGACGCGGGGGAGAGCGGCGACCACCTCTACGTGGTGAGCGAGTTCATCGACGGGCCTTCGCTGCAGCAGGCCGTCGAGAGGGAGGGGCCGCGCGACGGCGCCGCCCTGCAGCGCATCGCGATCAGCACGGCCACCGCGCTCGTCGCCATCCACCAGGCGGGGATCGCGCACCGCGACTTCAAACCGGCCAACGTGCTCCTCGGCTTCGACGGCCCGCGCGTGATCGACTTCGGCATCTCCAAGGAACTCGACGCCGGGCTCGCCCAGACCAGCGGTGCCGTCGGGACCCCGACGTACATGTCGCCCGAGCAGATCCACGGCCAGCCCGCCGCCGCCCCCTCGGACGTGTTCAGCTGGGCCGTGACGATGGTGTTCGCGGCCACCGGCAGCCCCGCGTTCGGCCGGGACACCATCCCTGCGGTGCTTCACCGCATCCTCACCACCGAGCCCGACCTGTCGGGGGTGCCCGAGGGGTTGCGCCCGTTGCTGCGCGCCTGCCTGGCCAAGGAGCCCGCCGATCGGCCGGTCGCCTCCGACCTGCTGTTCCGGCTGATCCGCCAGCCTTCGGCCGGCGCCGCCATGCCGCCCTCGGAATCGCCGCAGACCGGTCAATCGGCTCGGGTCCAGTCCTCGTCGTCCCAGTGGCCGTCGCAGACCGAGCAGCCCACGCCCTCTTCGCAGCCAGAGTCTTCTCAGCCACAGTCTTCACAGCCGCCGTCTCCGCAGTCACCGCTCCATGACCGGTCGCCTTCGTCGCAACCGCAACCGCAACCGTCATCCGGGTGGGAGGCCGATCACCAGCGGTCGCCGTCCCAGCCGTCGTCGCCGTTCGAGCCGGGCGCGGTACCTCCGCGGCCGCCGTCCGCCGGGTGGTCACCGACGGGTTCGAGCACCGAGCCTGGACAGTGGCACCAGGAGGGCCACGGGGTCTCCACCTCTCCCGGTGGCCCGTGGGAAGGGGCCGTCGGCACGGCCGCGCCGGGCGGGTCAGGACGATCGCGTCCGTGGCGGATCGGGGCCGCCGTCGCCGTCTGCGCCGTCGCGGTCTCCGCGGGAGTCTTCGTGCTCCCGCCACTGCTGGCCGGGACCGGGGAGGAGGGCGCGGACCCCACTCCCGTCGCGATGACCGGCTCCCCGTCGGTCACCGGCGGTTCCCCCTCACCCGGCGAGTCCACTCAGCCCAGCGCCTCACCGTCTCCCAGCGCTTCACCCTCTCCCAGTGGATCGCCGTCCCCCGCCGCCACCCCCACCTCGGTCACCGGGAACTGGAAGAGCGCACCGGTCGGCGGCCCGCTGCGCGGCCATCGCGACGACCTGCAGTCGGTGGCGATCGCCCAGGTCGGCGGCAGGTCCGTGATCGTCTCCGGTGCCAACGACCGCACCGTCCGCCTGTGGGATCTCGCGACCCGCAAGCCGCTGGCCACCCTCACCGGGCACACCAACTGGGTGCGCTCCGTCGCGGTCACCGAGCTGGACGGCAGGACGATCGCGGTGTCGGGCGGCGACGACGGCACCGTACGCCGCTGGGACCTCGCCACCCGCAAGCCGGTCGGCAAGCCCTTCGACGCCGCCGTGCCCGTCTTCTCCCTCGCCCTCGCCACCCTCGACGGCGAGCCCGTCGTGGTGACCGGAGGCCGCGACGGAAGCCTGCGCGTGTGGGACCTGAGGACGGGCGCCGCGATCGGCAAGGCCCGTCGCGCCTCCGAGGGCGCCGTGTTCGGCCTCGCCACGGCCACCCTCGACGGCGAGCCCGTCGTGTTCACCGGCGGCGGCGACGGCACGGTGCGCCGCTGGCCGCTTCGTTCGGGGTCCGGCGAGACGATCCTCACCCAGCGGGCCCAGGTCACCGCCGTCACCACGGCCGAGCTGGACGGCAGGCTCGTGGTGTTGTCCGCCGGCGGCGCGCAGGACATCCACATCGACGACGCCGCCGGCGCCGGTGAGGCACGCCCGCCCATCCGGAGCCACAGCGGGTGGATCTACTCCCTCGCGGTCGGCCGGGTGGGGTCGCTCACCGTCGTCGTCTCCGGCAGCAACGACTCCACCGCGCAGGTCCACGACCTCGACACCGGGAAGCGGGCGGGACGGCCGTTCAAGGCCCACGACCACAACGTGTTCGCCGCCGCGGTGGCCGAGCTCGACGGGCGCCCCGTCGCGGTCACCGGGGGCGGCGACGACACCGTCCGCGTCTGGCGCCTGGGCTGACCGGTCTCCAGGTCACCGGGGAGAATGTGCCGGACGTGGACGGGTTGTTCGAGTACGGCCTCGCGCCATCTCGACGGGTTCGCCGTTTTGGTGGAGCGGGCGCGCCCGTAGTTCCGGCGCTGAGCCGGCACCGGCCGGGGCCGGTGCCGGGGGGAGAGAGGTCAGCGCCAGGAGTCGGTGCGGGTGGCGGTGCCGCCGGAGGAGGTGGTGAAGGAGCGGTCGGGGTCGCTCTCCCAGGTCACCGAGCCGTCGGGGTTCTTCTTGACGTACTTGTACTGGACCGTCGTGCCGGGCGGCAGGTTCACCGTGGCTCTCCAGACCGGGTACGCGGCAGACGACAGGGCGACGGCGTTCGCCGGGTTCCAGGAGCCCAACGCGGCGACGTTGCCGACGACGAAGACGTTCTGGCCCCAGTTCGTGGTCACGGTCGCGTTGAACGAGGTGGCGACCTGGCCGGGGGTGACCGTCGGCGTCGGGCTGGGGCCGGGGCCCGAGGCGCCGGTGTGGATCGCGACCGCGCCCCTCGCGGGGACGGTGACCGAGGCCGTGCCGTTGGATCCGACGGTGACCGAGCCGCCTCCGGCGACGTTGGCGTAGGTCCCGGCGGGCAGGCCGGTGGAGAAGGCGCGGGTGACGCTCCCGCCCTCGTTGTTGATCGCGACCCAGCCCTTCGCGCCCCGGCTGAAGGCGATCACGTTGTTGCCGTTGTCGTACCAGTTGCCGACCGTGGTGCCCTGGACGGCGCGGTTGAAGCCGACCATGCCGTTCATCTGGCGGTGGAAGCAGGTCCACCGGCCGTTGCCGCAGTCGGCGTCGACGGCGAAGCCGCCGCCCGCCGAGGGCGGGCCGGCCTCGCCGTCGCTCCAGGTGAACCCGGAGTAGACCCTCGGCGTGCCGTACGGCCAGGCGAGCATGAAGACGTTGGCCAGCCGGTAGGCGTCGCCGTACTTGTAGTTCATGGTCGAGCCGTTGCGTTCGGTGTCGTGGTTGTCGATGAAGACCACGGCCTTGTCGCCGGGCACCGACAGGCCCCAGCTCTGCCCGAAGGACTGCAGGTTCTTGATCTGGCCGCCGCCGAACTGCTCCTTGAGCTTGCGCCCGTACACGAACTCGTGCACGTCGCCGATCCCGGTGTACTGGCTCGGGCTGATCGCCTCGCCGTCGCCCTGGATGACCTCCTGGTGGATGTACGGCGAGCCGGTCAGCTTGCCCTTGATCGCGGCCAGGTCGCCGGGGTTGATGTGCTTGGCGGCGTCGACGCGGAAGCCGTCCACGCCGAGGGAGGTGAGCCTGTTGAGGTAGCCGGCGATCTGGTTGCGGACGTACTCGGAGCCGGTGTTGAGGTCGGCCAGGCCGACCAGTTCGCAGTTCTGCACCCGCCAGCCGTCGCTGACGTAGTCGGAGCCGTTGATCGTGCAGGTGGGGGAGTGGAAGTCGGCGGCGGAGTAGAGGCCGGGGTAGTTGTACTTGCCGAAGGTGTAGCCGCCGTAGCTGGCGCTGCCCTGGCCGGTCATGTGGTTGATGACGGCGTCGGTGTGGACCTTGACGCCCGCCGCGTGGCAGGCGTTGATCATGTTCTTGAACGCGTTCTCGTCGCCGAACTTGCTGGTGAGGGTGTAGCGGGCGGGCTGGTAGATGTCCCACCAGACCGACCCGCCCTTGGACATCGAGTCGTTCGGCGGGGAGACCTGCACGGCGGCGTACCCGGCGGGGCCGAGGACGTCGGTGCACTCCCTGGCGACGGAGTTCCAGTTCCAGTTCCACAGCTTGACGATCGGACCGGGGGTGGGCGGCGCCGCCTGGGCGGGGAGCGCGCCGGGCACCAGCACGGCGGCGCTCACCAGGGCGCTCAACGCCGTGGCGAGGACGACTCTGTAGGGTTTCACGGGTGGGGCCTCCAGGATCGATGGACGGGTTCCCTGGCCGGGCCGGGTGCTGCAACACCCGGCCCGGCGGCTTTTACGGGCTCTGCGGGGCTGTGCGCGAACTCCCCGAGGGGAGTTCTGTGCTGTTTGTCAGGATTGGACGAAGACGGCGACCGTGCGAGCGGGGACCGTGAGCGTGCCCGTGGCGGTGTCGAACGTCGACTGCTTCACGACGGCGTCGTCGCCGGCCGTCTGGACGGGATGGAGCGTCACCTGGGTGCCCTTCAGCGCGGCGACGGTCTGCGGCCGGGCCTCGGGGGTCGCGTTGAAGACGACGGTGACCGACTTCCAGCGCGGGTCGATCCCCGTGGCGTCCAGGTGCATGGTCACGACACCCGGGGTCTCCGAGGTGCCGCCGGTCGGGAAGGTGAGGCGCCTTTGCACCTCGGCCAGGGTGGCGAGGCCGAAGACCGGCGAGGAGGAGCGGATCCTCAGCAGCTCGCCGTAGCGGGCGCGGGCGGCGCCGATCGCCGCGCAGTCCGGCTTCAGCGCCGGGTCGCCCAGCAGCGGCCTGGCGTACTGCCACTTGTCCTCGTTGTCGGGCTTCGGGGGAAGCCCGGCGCCGAAACCGTTGCCCGCCGAGCAGTCCCACAGCAGCCGGTTGAACCAGTCGCCGGAGTCGTAGGAGTTACGGTCGAGTGACTTGGAACGGAGCCGCTCGCTGCCCGCGTGCATGAACGAGGTGCCCTGCCCGAGGACGGCCGTGGCCAGGGAGAGCGACTGCATGCGCACCCGGTCGGCCATCGCGGTCGCCGGTGGCAGCTTGTACGCCAGCGCGTCGAACAACGTCTCGTTGTCGTGGGCGTCGACATAGGTGACGACCTCGCCCGGTGAGGCGGTGTACCCGGCGGGGGAGCCGTTGTAGCTCACCTCCGAGCCCTTGACCCGCCTGCCGTCGGTGGCGGTGAATGTGTAGTCGCGGAGGTTGCCGGCGAGCCCGACCTTGATCAGATCCTGGTAGTTCAGCAGCCGGGCCCGCCGCTGCGCCTCGTCGCCGTTGGCCGGTGAGTCGTTGGGCGCCCCGGCCAGCCCCGAGCCGAAGCCCTGCACGCGGGGGTCGGCGTCGAACGGGCCGCCGCCGCGCACCGCGTCGCGCAGCCGGTCGTTGAAGGTGCCGATGCCGGTGCCGGCCATGTTCGCCTGGGTGGCCTGTTCGAAACGGGCGTCGTCGGCGACCTCGCCGAAGTTCCAGCCCTCCCCGTACAGGATGATCGACTTTCCGTCGACGCCGTCGCGGGCGACGGTGAGCCTGTCCAGCGCCGCGCGGACCGCTACCAGGTTCGCCTTGGGGTGGTGGCCCATCAGGTCGAACCTGAAGCCGTCCACCTTGTACTCGCGGGCCCAGGTGACGACGGAGTCGACGACGAGCCTGCCCATCATGGCGTGCTCGGGCGCGGTGTTGGCGCAGCAGGTGGAGGTGGCCACCGTGCCGTCGTCGAGCAGCCGGTGGTAGTAGCCCGGCACGATGCGGTCGAGCACCGAGGAGGTGTCCTGGCCCGAGGCGTGGGTGTGGTTGTAGACCACGTCCATCACCACCCGCAGCCCGGCCCTGTTCAGCCCGCCGACCATGCCGCGGAACTCCCTGATCCGCGGCGACCCGTCCGGTTCGGAGGCGTAGGAGCCCTCGGGCACGGTGTAGTGCAGCGGGTCGTAACCCCAGTTGAACGAGTCCTTCGCCGCTGTTCCGGCGACGCAGGCCTGCTGCTCCTCGGAGTCGGGGGGCATCGAGGCCAGGTCGCAGGCCGGTTCCGTCCGGTCGGCCTTCCTGTCGGGGACGGTCGCCATGTCGAAGACGGGCAGTAGGTGCACGTGGGTGAGCCCGTCCTCGGCCAGCCCGCGCAGCTCCCTCATCCCCGCCGAGTCGCCGGTGAACGCGGCGTACGTGCCGCGCCTCGCCGCGGGGACGGTCGTGTCGGAGGCGGAGAAGTCGCGCACGTGCAGCTCGTAGATCGACGCTTTCTCCTGGGGGACGGCCCTGGGCTTGGCCAGGGAGGTCCAGCCGTCGGGTCGCAGGGCGCCGTCGGACAGGTCGGCGAGCTGGCTGCGGCCCGAGCCCGCCGACAGCGACAGGCTGTAGGGGTCGGTCACCTCGTTGACGACGACCTTCCCCGCCGTGCCCTCGCCGGGTGCGTAGACCGTCACCAGGAAGGTGTAGTAGCGGTCCTTCCAGTCCCGCTCTCCCCGCACCGACCAGACGCCGGTGCCGTCGTCGCGGCGCATGGGGTGGACGGTGCGTTTGCCGCCCGAGGAGTCGCGGTAGAGCGCGAGCTCGACCTTGACCGCGGTGGGGGCCCAGACCGACAGGCCGGGCCTGCCGCCGCTCCACGAGGGGCCGAGGCCGGCGGTCGCCGCCTTGGCGTACAGGTCGTCGAGCACACCGGGCAGCTGC
The DNA here is from genome assembly GCF_040635605.1 of Streptosporangium sp. NPDC006930. Lineage (NCBI taxonomy): Bacteria > Bacillati > Actinomycetota > Actinomycetes > Streptosporangiales > Streptosporangiaceae > Streptosporangium > Streptosporangium sp. NPDC006930. The sequence goes on from NZ_JBEYID010000004.1 coordinate 271,532, forward strand.
ACGCCGGTGGCGGCGAGCAGGGCGCCGGAGGCGTCGCGCTCGACGGCCACGACCTGGCCGCGGGTGGCCTCCCTCACCAGGTCGGCGTCGCGCGGGTCGACGGTGAACGCGGCGTGCCCCGCCAGGTGCGGCCACTTCGCCTTCTGCGCCTCGGTCAGCGCACCGGGCGCGAGGCGAATCAGCCTGACCTCACCGGTGAGGTCGCCACCCGAGTAGGCGATGCCGCCCTTGGCGGAGAAGGCGAGGGAGTAGCGGCCGGCGGTGGAGGGGTCGATCTTCCAGGCGACGGTGGCGCGGTCGATCCAGTGCGCCGACGACTTCGACAGGTCGGCGTCGGCGCCGCGCGCCGAGGGCTGGGGCAGCAGGTGGCCCTCGGTGGCGGCGACCCGCCACACCTCGTGGCCGGTCGCCGTCAGGTCCAGCGACTGGTTGTCGGGCAGGTCCTTGTTGTCACCCTTGTGGACGATGTAGTTCACGGTCTTGGCCCCCTCGGTCAAAGGGACGCGGAAGTGAACGCCGAACCCGTCCTCGCCCGCGGGCAGCAGCGGCGCGCCCCACTCGGTGGGAGTCGCCACGTCACCCCACAGGTGAAGTCCCCAGCCGTCGTAGTTCCCGTCGGGCCGGTGGTAATGCAGGATCGCGACGTTCTCGGCCGCGGCCCGGCTCTGGTGGACCTTCGCCACGCCCGAGGCGACGTAGGCGTCGGGCCGCAGGGCGGGGGTGAACGACTGGTCGGGCCCGGGGTCCTTGGTGTCGCCCCTGTGCACGATGAAGTTCGCCGGGGTGGAGGCGTCCTTCAGCGGTACCTTCCAGAACGCGCCGTAGGAGTCCGTGCCGTCGGGCGGGCGCGGCGCGGCCCAGTCGGTGGGCACCCCGTCGGCGAGCCCGTCGCCCCACAGGTGCAGCCCCCAGCCCTCGTAGTCGCCGTCGGGGCGGTTGTAGTGGACGGTCGCGTACCCCTGGGCCGCCGCGCGGGACGGGTACGTCTCCGGTTTCCCCTTCGCCAGCCAGACCTCGCCGTTCCTGGCGGGGTTCACGATCCGGTCGCCGCCGTCCTTCTCGTCGCCCCTGTGGGCGATGATCCCGACGCTGGTGGCACCCGGCTTGAGCCTGATCCAGGCGAAGCGGCCGTAGGCGTCCTCGCCGGTCAGCGGGAGCGGGGTCGCCCACTCCGTCGGGTTCTCCACGTCACCCCAGACGTGCAGGCCCCAGCCGTCGTAGTCGCCGGCGTTCTCCCGCTGGTAGTGCACGACGAGCCAGTCGCGTTTCACCGCGCCCGGCTCCTCGGGGGCGGGTTCGGCGCCGACGGTCGCCGCCGCGCTCGCCGAGGCGAACCGGCCCGCGGAGTCCTTCACCACGGCCTTGTACGAGATCGGTGTGCCCGCCGCGATGCCGCGCAGGTCGTGGAAGACCCGGAACGCACGGCCCGAGGGGGTGGTGTTCGGCGCGTCGTCGGTGCCGATCGCCCGCCAGGGGCCCTCGCCCACTTGGGCGGCGAAGGTGACCTGGTCGAAGCCGGTGCCGGGCACGATCGCGACGACCGGGATCCGGCCGTCCTGTGCGGTGCCCCTGATCTCCGCCCCCGGCAGGGCGACCGAGACGGCGGGGGCCGAGGCCGGGGCGGCGAGCTTGGCGGGCGCCTTGTAGACCACCGCCGACAGGGCGGGGACGCTGAGCGCCAGCTTCGTGTCCGCGCCGGTGGTGAGCGTGGCGGCACCCTCGCCGTACACCCTGGTGAAGGCCGCGCCCGCCGAGAAGGTGGGCGCGCTCACGGTCGCGGGCCGCTCATCGTTGTTGACCGCCACCAGATACTCGACCTGCCGCGCGGCGTCGATCCTGGAGAAGGCGTAGACGCCGCCGGAGACGAGCCGCTCGATCTGGGCGCCGTCGGCGAGGGCCGGGTGGGCGTCGCGCAGCGAGGCCAGGGCGGAGATCCCCCGGTAGAGCGGGTGGGAGGGGACGAAGTTGTCCCTGGCGTGGGTGGAGTCGGTGCCGATCAGGTCGTCGCTCAGGTAGCTCTCCGTCCTGGAGGCGAACATGGACGCGCGGGCGTCCTGGTCGCCGCCCTTGCCGGTGAAACCCTGCTCGTCGCCGTAGTAGACAACGGGCTGGCCGCGGGTGAGATACATCAGCTCGTGGGCGAGCAGCGACCTGCGCAGCAGCTCGGAGTCGGGGGCGCCGGGGTTGTCCTGGGAGACGAAGCGGCCGATGCGGCCCATGTCGTGGTTGCCGAGGAAGGTCGGCAGCGACGAGGCGTTACCGTCGGCGTCGGTGTGGTAGTCGTCTTCGGCGTACAGCCGTGCCAGCCTGGACGCGTCCGCCGTGCCGCCGCTGAAGGAGCGGGCGGCCTCCTGGAACGGGAAGTCCAGGGTGGCGTTCATGCCGCCCCGGGTGGAGTAGCGGCTGGTGAAGGAGGGCTCGCCCGAGTAGACCTCGCCGAACATGAAGAACCGCTTGTTGCCCCGCTGGGCCGCGTAGCCGCGCAGAGCGGGGGAGAACCTCTCCCAGAACTCCATGTTCACGTGCTTGGCGGTGTCGATGCGGAAGCCGTCGAGGCCGGTGTCGCGCACCCACGTCCTGTAGATGTCGATCATCCCTTTGACGACCTCCGGGCGCTCGGTCCACAGGTCGTCGAGGCCGAAGAAGTCGCCGTACTCGTCGTTCTCGCCGCCGCTGAAGGTGGAGTCGCCCCGGTTGTGGTACATCGTCGGGTCGTTCAGCCAGGCCGGGGTCTTGACGTTCTTCGGCGCGACCGGCGTGTACGGGAACGATCCGGTGTCCACCTTGGGGAAGGTGTCCTTGCCCGCGTGATCGCGGTCGTCGAACGGTGTGCCGCGGGTGTCGACGTAGGGGTAGGCGCCCTTGGCGCGATACGAGTAGGTCTTCTCCGCGTAGTCGACCACGTCGGCCGTGTGGTTGGTGATGATGTCGAAGAAGACCTTCATCCCGCGCCGGTGTGCCTCGCGCACCAGCTCCTTCATCTGGGAGTTGGTCCCGAGGTGCGGGTCGATCCTGGTGAAGTCGGTGATCCAGTAGCCGTGGTAGCCGGCCGAGACGTCGGCGCCGGAGCCCTGCACGGGACGGTTCACGAACGCCGGGGTGATCCAGATCGCGGTGCTGCCCAGGTTCTTGACGTAGTCGAGCCTGCCGAGCAGGCCCTTGAGGTCGCCGCCCTGGTAGAAGCCCTTGTGCGTGGGGTCGAAGCCGGTGGTGAGCCGGTCGCCGGACAGACCGCCCCGGTCGTTGCGGGTGTCGCCGTTGGCGAACCGGTCGGTCATCGCGAAGTAGAAGCGCTCGCGGCTCAGGTCGGTGCGGAGCGCGTCGCGGGCGAGGTCCCTGTCGGAGGGCTCGGCGGTGCGGCTGAGCGCGGACACCACGGGATCGCCGGAGGGCACCGTGGACGGCGCTGCGGAGACCGGTGCGGTGCGGGGCGCGGACGCGGGGGAGGTGGACGCGGCGGCGGAGGGCGGGGTGGCGACGAGAGGGGTGGCGATCAGGGCTGCCGCGAGCGCGGCGCCCGTCAGAAGGGTCGTTCTCGCGCGCCGTGGGGGGAGCGGCCAGACCACGGGGGGCCTCCACGGGAGTTGTTTCGAGGGTATTGCCCGGAAGTTACTCACTAGTGGTGATCTGTGCAATCCCTTGCGGCAAATTTCTGAATCCCGGCAATTCGCGGACGTCCGGAAGAGGTTTGGTCGAGGGGCCAAAACGCATGAAAAGGGATTTATTGCCCTTAAGTGGTTGATATAGCCACTTGCAATCCCGTTGGAGGATGGTCCGACTCCTTGGAATTGGGGTGGCTTTGTAACGACTTTGCAGCCTCTTGCAGAAACTTCTTCCAATGGGATTCACGTAGGCGTAACGTCCGGCGTACTCCAGACCCGGCCGGACGGCTCTTCGGTCCCGGCCGCCCCCTTGAACACGAGGAGAAGAACATGCGGCGAGCCTTCTCGGCCGCGACGATCGTCGCGGCCCTCGCCCTGGCGGTCTCCGCCTGCGGTGGCGGTGACGCCGGCACGGCGGCCCCCGCCCAGTCCGCGGCGGCGGATCCGTCGAAGATCACCGGTGAGATCACCTGGTGGGACACCGTCAGGCCCGACAGCGAGGGCCCGACGTTCCAGGCGCTCATCCAGGACTTCCAGGCGAAATACCCGGGCATCAAGGTCAAGTACGTCAACGTCCCCTCGGACCAGGCGCAGAACCAGTTCCAGACCGCGGCGCAGGCGGGTGCGGGGGCACCGGACGTGATCCGCTCCGAGGTCGCCTGGACCTCCCAGTTCGCCTCACTCGGCTACCTGCAGCCGCTGGAGGGCACCCGCGCGGTGGAGAACGAGGCGGACTTCCTGCCGGGACCGCTGAGCAGCACCAAGTACGACGGCAAGACGTACGCCGTCCCGCAGGTCACCGACACCCTCGCGCTCATCTACAACAAGCGGCTGCTGAAGGAGGCGGGGCACGAGGAGGCCCCCACCACGGTCGAGGAGCTCAAGCAGACCGCGCTCGACGTCAAGAAGAAGACCGGCGCCAGCGGCCTCGCGCTCAACGTCGACTCCTACTTCCTGCTGCCCTTCATGTACGGCGAGGGCGGTGACCTCCTCGACGTGCAGAACAAGAAGATCACCGTCAACTCCCCGGAGAACGCGAAGGCGATGGCGACCGTCTCCGACCTGATCACCTCCGGTGCCGCGCCCAAGCCCGCGATCCAGGACAGCTACGCCAACGCCATGACCGCCCTCAAGGACGGCAAGGCCGCGATGATCTACAACGGCCCGTGGGCGCTGTCGGAGATCTACCAGGGCAAGGAGTTCAAGGACAAGGAGAACCTGGGCATCGCGCCCGTCCCCGCGGGCTCGGTCAAGGCCGGGGCCCCCACCGGCGGCTGGAACCTGGCCATCTACGCCGGCTCCAAGAACCTGGACGCCTCTTATGAGTTCGTCCGCTTCATGAGCACCCCCGAGGCCCAGGCCAAGGTCGCCAAGGAGATCAGCCTCCTGCCGACCCGCGCCTCCGCGTACGACAACCCCGACGTGCAGGCCAACAAGGACGTCTCCGTCTTCAAGCCCATCATGGAGACCGCGACCGCGCGACCGTGGATCCCCGAGGGCGGCCAGCTCTTCCAGCCGCTCCTTGAGGGCTACCAGTCGCTGGTGGGCGGCACGGCGACCCCCGAGGACATGCTCAAGAAGGTCGACGACCAGTACCGAGGCATCTTCAAGGACTGGAGCTGATCCGTGGCGCTCTCGACTGGGCGTGTGAACAACACGGCCAGGGGCCGGGCCGCGGGTGCCGACGGCACCCGCGGCCGGGGCCGCCCCCCGGGGGCCCTCCGGCTGGCGCTGGGCAGGCACTGGTACGCCTGGGCCATGGTCGCCCCGGTGATCCTGGTCACCGCCCTGCTGGTCGGCTGGCCGCTCGCCAGGGGCGTCTACCTGTCGCTGACCGACGCCACCGAGGCCAACATCGGCCGGACGATCGGCGTCAACGTCATCCCCTCGACCTACGAGTTCGTCTGGTTCGACAACTACGTCGCGATCCTGACCAGCGGGCTGTTCTGGGAGAAGCTGACCTGGACGGTCGTGTGGACCGTCACCTGCGTGGGATTCCACTACGGGCTCGGACTCGGCCTCGCCCTGCTGCTCAACCGCAAGATCAGGTTCCGCTCGGCCTACCGGCTGCTGCTCATCCTGCCGTGGGCGATCCCGGGTTTCGTCTCGGCGTTCATCTGGCGCTACCTCTACAACAGCGACTTCGGTGTGATCAACGCGATGCTGCGGGCCGCGGGCCTGGGAGGGGTCGGCTGGCTCGACGACCCGACCACCGCGAAGATCGCGGTCATCGCGGTCAACGTCTGGATGGGCGTGCCGTTCATGATGGTCGCCGTGCTGGGCGGGCTCCAGTCGATCCCCGGTGAGCTGTACGAGGCGGCCGAGGTGGACGGCGCCACGCCGTGGCAGCGCTTCCGCTTCATTACGATTCCCAGCCTGCGTACCGTGTCGAGCACGGTTGTCCTTCTGGGCACGATCTGGACGTTCAACATGTTCCCGGTGATCTATCTGATCAGCGGGGGAGGGCCGGGAAGCTCCACCGAGATCCTGGTCACCTACGCCTTCCGTGAGGCCTTCACCGGCGTCCGCAACTACTCCAACTCCGCGGCATGGGGAGTGATCATCCTTCTGCTCCTCGTCGTGCTGGCCGTGGTCTACCGGCGCTCGCTGCGCAAGCAAGGGGAGGTCTGGTGAGCACCGTCACCACCGGGGCCGGGAGCGGGCGCGTCAGGGGACGCGGGGAACGCGGTGTGGGCAAGTCGATCCTGCTGCACGCCACCCTGCTCGCCGCGGTCGCCGTCTCGCTGTTTCCGATCGTCTGGCTCTTCCTCACCTCGCTCAAGCCGCGCGACGGCTGGCTCTCCAGCGAACTGGAGATCTTCAACCAGCCCTCGCTGGACAACTACGTCCGGGTGCTGACCGAGACGCAGTTCCCGACCTGGCTGCTCAACTCGGTGATCGTCGCCGGCCTCACCACGGTCATCGGCGTCTTCCTCGCCTCCACGACCGGGTACGCGGTCAGCCGCTTCCGCTTCCCCGGCTACCGCGGGGTGATGTGGATGCTGCTCGTCATCCAGATGTTCCCGGTGGCGATCCTGATCGTCCCCCTCTACAACCTGATGGCGGGCCTCGGGCTGCTCAACCAGATCCCCGGACTCGTCATCGCCTACATGACGGTGGCGGTGCCGTTCTGCGCGTGGATGATGAAGAGCTACTTCGACTCCATCCCGCGTGAGATCGACCAGGCCGGGCTGGTCGACGGGCTCACCCCGTTCGGCACGTTCTGGCGGGTCGTCCTGCCCCTGGCCAGGCCGAGCCTCGCGGTCACCGCGTTCTACTCGTTCATGACCGCTTGGGGCGAGGTGGCCTACGCCACCGTGTTCATGTCGCAGGAGGAGAAGCGCACGCTCGCCATCGGGCTCCAGCAGTTCGTCGGCCAGCACTGGTCGGACTGGGGCCTGCTCACGGCCGCGGCGGTGCTGATCGCGGTCCCGGCCGCGGTCGTCTTCCTGCTCGTCCAGCGGCATCTGGTCACCGGGCTTACCGCCGGTGCCACGAAGTCGTAACACCACCGTGCTACTACATCCTGGTACGTCATCTGATCGGGGGATTTAATATGACCGAGCTTGTCCAGGCGGGCCTCACTGCCGGGGCCGTCACCCGATGGTGGCGCGACGCGGTGATCTACCAGGTCTACGTGCGCAGCTTCGCCGACGGCAACGGCGACGGTGTGGGAGACCTGCTCGGCGTGCGCGGCAGGCTCCCGTACCTGGCCGACCTCGGGGTCGACGCGATCTGGCTCACCCCGTTCTTCACCTCGCCGATGGCCGACTTCGGCTACGACGTGGCCGACTACCGGGATGTGGACCCCATCTTCGGGTCGCTCGCCGACGCCGGGGCGCTGATCGAGGACGCGCACCGGCACGGCCTGCGGGTCATCGTGGACGTGGTGCCCAACCACACCTCCGACCGGCACGCGTGGTTCCTGGAGGCCCTCGCGGCGCCCCCCGGAGACCCCGCACGCGAGCGCTACATCTTCCGCCGGGGCAGGGGCGCCGGCGGTGAGCTGCCGCCCAACGACTGGGAGTCGATCTTCGGCGGCCCCGCGTGGACCCGGCTGCCCGACGGCGAGTGGTACCTCCACCTGTTCGCCCCGCAGCAGCCCGACCTGAACTGGGAGAACCCCGAGGTCCACGCGGAGTTCGAGTCGATCCTGCGGTTCTGGCTCGACATGGGCGTGGACGGCTTCCGTGTCGACGTCGCCCACGGCATGGTCAAGGCCGACGGCCTGCCCGACGTCGGTCACGCCGACCAGGTCGGGATGATCGGCACCGAGGTGGTGCCGTTCTTCGACCAGGACGGCGTGCACGAGATCCATCGCGCCTGGCGCAAACTGCTCGACTCCTACCCGGGGGAGCGGATCGGCGTCGCCGAGGCGTGGGCGCCGTCCTCGCAGCGGCTGGCCAACTACGTCCGCCCCGACGAGATGCACCAGGCGTTCAACTTCCACTTCCTCGTCACCCCCTGGGAGGCCGCCCCGTTCCGCGCGGTCATCCAGGAGTCGCTCACGACGGCGGGAATGGTCGGGGCGCCCTCCACCTGGGTGCTTTCCAACCACGACGTCAAACGCCATCTCACCAGGTACGGCGGCGGCGAGATCGGCCTGCGCCGATCCCGCGCCGCCGCCCTGCTGACGCTCTCCCTGCCCGGCTCGGCCTACGTCTACCAGGGCGAGGAACTCGGGCTGCCCGAGGTACTCGACCTACCGGAGGAGTTCCAGCGCGACCCGCAGCGCCTGCGCAACCCCGACCACGGGCGCGACGGCTGCCGGGTGCCGCTCCCGTGGGCCGACGACGAGCCGCACTTCGGCTTCAGCCTGCCCGGAGCCGAGGCGACGTGGCTGCCCATGCCGCCCTCCTGGGGGCCGCTCAGCGTCGCCTCCCAGCTCGACGACCCGCTCTCCACGCTGAACCTCTACCGGGATGCGCTGAGGATCAGACGCGAGCGCCGCTCCTTCGACGACGCCCCGCTGACCTGGCTCGACTCCCCGGAGGGCACCCTCGCCTTCGCCAGGGGCGAAGGCTTCGCCTGCACGCTCAATCTCACCGGCGAGTCCGTGGAACTGTCCGCCCCCGGGCGGATCCTGCTGGCCAGCGCGGATACGGCCGTCGTGGACGGCGTGGTGCGGCTCGCCCCCGACTCCGCCGTCTGGTGGGAACCCGATGTCGAGTAGCACCGGGCAGCTCGGCACCGGCGGCACCGCGAGGCTGACCGACATCGCCGCGCAGGCCGGGGTGAGCGAGGCCACCGTCAGCCGGGTGCTCAACGGCAAGCCGGGCGTGTCGGCCCTCACCAGGCAGGCGGTGCTGACGGCTCTGGACCTGATGGGGTACGAGCGCCCGCAGCGGCTGCGCCAGCGCAGCAACGGGCTGATCGGCCTGGTCACCCCCGAGCTGGACAACCCGATCTTCCCCGCCTTCGCCCAGGCATTCGAGAAGACGCTCACCCAGCACGGCTACACCCCGGTGCTCTGCACCCAGCTGCCCGGCGGGGCGGTCGAGGACGAGTTCACCGAGGTTCTCGTGGAGCGCGGGGTGAGCGGCATCATCTTCGTCTCCGGGCTGCACGCCGACATCACCGCGCGCTCGGACCGCTACACCCAGCTGATCGGGCAGGGCGTGCCGATCGTCCTGCTCAACGGGCACGCCGCCGACGTGCCCGCCCCGTTCATCTCCCCGGACGACCGGGCCGCGGCCCGGCTGGCCGTGCAGCATCTGGCCGACCTCGGGCACGAGCGCATCGGCCTGGCCGTCGGCCCCGGCCGGTTCGTGCCGGTGATCAGGAAGATCGAGGGGTACCGGCAGGCGATGGCGCAGTTGCTGGGGGTGACGGAGGTCGACGAGTGGATCTCGCATTCGTTGTTCTCGGTGGAGGGTGGGCAGGCGGCCGCGGCGCAGTTGCTGGCGCGGGGGTGTACGGGGATCGTGTGCGCCTCCGACCTGATGGCGTTGGGTGCGATCAGGGCCTGCCGGGATCGGGGGTTGTCGGTGCCGGGGGAGGTGTCGGTGGTGGGGTTCGACGACTCGCCGTTGATCGCGTTCACCGACCCGCCGCTCACCACCGTGCGCCAGCCCGTGCAGCCGATGGTCACCGCCGCCGTGCACACGCTCCTGGAGGCCGTCGCGGGCGCGCCCGGCCAGCACTCCGAGCTGATCTTCCAGCCGGAACTCATCGTGCGGGGCTCGACGGGATCGGGTCCCAAGATCGTTCGCTGAATACGTTCGCCTGCTGACATTTCCTGATAACCCGCTTGACATTTCGCGGTAACCCATTTCCGCCATTGTCACGGGCTTCCCCGGTGCGCCCGTCGATCTCTATACTCCGAGATCTTCACATCGCGAAGGCCGCCGTAGTCGCCGGTCCTTCGGAACACCGCGAAGGCCGCCACAGCCGCCGGTCCTTCCGGGCACGGAGAAGGCCGCCGCAGTCGCCGGTCCTCCGGAAACGCCGCGAAGGCCGTCACAGCCGCCGGTCCTTCCCGGTATCGAGAAGACCGCCGCAGTCGCCGGCTCTCTCGAACATCGCGAAGGCCGCCACAGCCGCCGGTTGTTTCGCTCGGCATGTGCTCGGCCCGGGCCATCCGCGGCCCGGGCCCTCACTCTCGTTCGATCCGTAGATCTCGCGCGCCCGCCTCAGGAGGCCGGTTTGAGTGTGCACGGTACCGCCCAGATCGCCATGACCACCGATTCCTCTCTGCCCACCCCCTTCCCGATCCGCGACCGCGTGGGCATGCGCTCCCACCGCGGAGCGAGGGCGGAGGGGACGTTGTGAGGGAGGTCTCCCACTCACGCCCGCCCGGCGGCCCGAGCCGCCACGAGACCCACAGCGCCTCCGGGCCTCCGGACCTCCACAGCGCTCCCGGCGCCCTTGCCGACCGGGCCGGCGCGGCCGGTCACGGAGACCGGGGCGCGCGGGCCGCGATCGTCGGGGCGGGCCCGGCGGGATCGCTGCTCGCAATCCTCCTCGCCCGCCGCGGCCACCCGGTCGACGTCTACGACCTGCGCCCCGACCCGCGCGACGGCAAAGGCGACGGCGAGGGACGCTCGATCAACCTGGGCCTGTCGGCCCGTGGCATCCGTGCCCTGCGGCACGTCGGTCTCTGGAACACTCTCGGGGACAGGCTCGTACCGATGCGGGGACGCATGATCCACCGTCCGGGCAGGCCCGCGGCCTTCCAGGCGTACGGCACCGACCCGGGGGAGATCCTGTACTCGATCCGCAGGGACGAGTTGACCACGCTTCTCGTCGAGAGTGCCGCCGCGCACGAGGGGGTCAGGCATTTCTTCGGCGTCCGCTGCGCGGGAGTCGACCGCGGGAGCGGGGATCTCACCCTCGCCGACGCGATCACCGGGGAGACGCGCGACGCCCGCGCGGACTTCGTGGTCGGCGCGGACGGAGCGTTCTCCGCAGTACGCGCCTCCATGCAGCGAGGGCTCGCCGCCGACTACCGCCAGGAGTTCCTCGAATGGGGGTACAAGGAACTCACGATCCCCGCGGCCCCCGGAGGAGGGTCGCGCGTCCCGCTGCACGCGCTGCACGTCTGGCCCGGTGAGAACGCCCTGATCGTCGCCCACCCCAACGTGGACGGCTCGCTCACCGCGACGCTCTTCCTGCCGCACTCCGGTACCCCGGGCTTCGCCGAACTCGCCGGGGAGCGGGACGTCACCCGCTTCTTCCTGCGGATGTTCCCCGGCGTGGCAGACCTCGTCCCCGACCTGGCCGAGCAGTACGCCGCCAACCCGGTGGGGAACCTGGTGACCATTCGCACCTCGCGTTGGCGGCACGCCGACCGGGTGGTCCTGGCAGGCGACGCCGCCCACGCGGTCTATCCGTTCTACGGCCAGGGCATGAACTCGGCACTGGAGGACTGCCTGGTGCTCGACGGCTGTCTCGCCCGGCACTCCGGCGACCGCGCGGCCGCGTTCGACGAGTACCAGCGGCTGCGCAAACCGCACACCGACATCCTGGCCGACCTGTCCGAGCGGAACTTCGCCGATCTGCGTGACGGCACCCGGTCGCCTCTGCGGCTGGCCCGCAGGCAGGCCGACCTCGCGCTGAACCGCGCCTTCCCCACCCTGTGGCGACCGCTCTACACCATGGTCTCGCACACCGACATGCCCTACGGCGAGGCGTTGCGCCGAGCACACCGGCAGGACCGCGTGCTGCGCTGGTCGGGCGCCGCGCTGGCCGCGGGAGCCGCCCTGGCGGCCGTACGGATCGGCTCCTCGTCGCGGAGGACGACCCCGTGATCACGCATCCCGAAGATCCTTCGCTCCGCCTGATCGAGGTCTCGGACCTCGACGCCACCTCACCGCCGCGCGAGGTCCTCACGCACAAGGACGAGTTGCGGGCCGTCGTGGAGTGGGCCGAGACCTACCTGTGCCGCCCGCACCCCGACCTCGGCCGCAACGGCCCGGTCTGCCCGTACGCCCAGGGGTCGCTGAGCAGAGGCAGGTTCTATCTGGCGATGCCCGAGGCGGGCCCCCGCGCCGTCGAGACCGTCAAGGACGTCGTCGCCGCGGTGGAGCCCTACCGGGCCTGGTTCACCACGCTCGCGCCGCTGGACGGGCCCGAGGCCGTGTTCACCACGATCCTGCTGCTCCTTCCCTGCCTCGGCGACCGCCTGGAGTTCATCGACGGCGCGCAGAACGAGCTGAAGAACGCATTCGTCGACGAAGGTCTGATGATCGGCGAGTTCCACGACGGGCCGCCCGACAAGCCGGGGTTGTGGAACCCGCTGCTGCGCCCTCTCGCCGGTCCCGTGCCGCTGCTCGCGATCCGCCACATGGTCGCCACGGACCTTCCCTTCCTGTGGGGGGACCCGGCCCACCGCCGCGCGTACCTGACCCGGTTCGACGGTAAGGTGCCCGCCCACCTGAGGGAGATCGTCATGGAGACCATCATGGAAGGGGTGGAGTGATGCCGATCGCGCGCCGTGACTCCGCGGCGCCCATCCCGCTCACCCCCGCCCAGGCGCGCCTGTGGTTCCTCGACCGGGCCGGGCCCGGCGGGGCGTCCTACGTCTGCTGGACCTTCCAGCGTCTCACCGGGCCGCTCGACACGGACGCGCTGCGCGCGGCCTTCACCGCCGTCGTGAACCGCCACGAGGCGCTGCGCCTGGTCATCGTCGAGGGCCCCGCCCAGGTGGTACGGGAGAGCGGGCCGGAACTGCGGGTGGTGGACGCGCCCGACGAGGAGCGGGCGCGCGACCTCGTCAGGGATGTGCTCTCGCGCAGGTTCGTCCTCGACGGCGCCCCGCTGCACAGGGCCGTGCTGATCAGGCTCACGGACGAGGAACACATCCTGAGCTGGTGCCTGCACCACATCATGTGCGACGCGCCCTCGCTCGGGATCCTGGAGGAGGACCTCTGGGCCCATTACCGGATGCTGGTCGACGGTGGGGAGCCGCCGGAGTCGGCGCCCACCCAGTTCCCCGACTACGCCGCCTGGCTCGCCGGGCAGGGGGCCGAGGGGCGTGAGGCGGGCCTGGAACACTGGCGCGAGTACCTGTCCGGCGCACCCGCCGTCACCACCCTCCCGCAGGACCGGCCACGGCCCCGCGAACCCGTACTGGGCGGGGCCCGCCGCTCCCTGCGGCTGCCCGCCGACCTGGTCTCCGACCTGTACGCCCTCGTCAGGGCACGGCGCTGCACCCTGTTCGTCATCGCGATGTCGGCGATGACCGCCACCTTGGCCAGGCACTCCGACGAGGAGGACGTGGTCGTCGGTACCGCCCTGGTCGACCGGCACCTGATCGAGCTGGAGGGCTCGGTCGGCTGCTACATCAACCTCATCCCCGTACGGACGGACCTGCGGGCCGACCCCACCCTGGCCGAACTCCTGCGCGCCGTACGCGGCTCGGTCATCAGGGGGCTCGGCCACCGGGCGACGCCGTTCGAGGAGATCGCCGAGCTGGCCGGGGCACCCCGGGACCTGCGCAGGAATCCCGTCTTCCAGACGCTGCTCGTCATGGGAGAGGGAGGACGGTCCGTCGAGCGGGCGGCGAACATCGCCGTGGAGACATGGGAACTCGATGAGTCGTCCCCCGGCGCCCGTTTCGACCTCACCCTCGTCGTGAGTGTGGGCGAGAGAGGGATCGAGCTGCACGCCGACTACTCCGCCGACCTCTACGACGAGGACACCGTCGACCGGTTCCTGCGTCACGTCGTCGTCTTCCTCTCCGCCTTCACCGCCACGCCCGACCTGCGGGTCTGGCAGATCCCGCTCCATGAGGAGATCCACACCGGCACGCCGGACGCCTCCGCGTCGGTCTCCGGCGCTGTCTCCGGGACCGTTTCGCCCGGGGGCCTCTCCCGGGGCGAGGACCCCTCGGCAGGGGACGTGCCCGGCGGCCCCGAGTCCTGCGATCCCGGTACCGCCCGGGACTTCACGGCGGTCCACGACCTCGTCGCCCGGTGGGCGGCCGAGACCCCCGACGCCCCCGCGCTGGTCTCGGAGGCGGGGACGATCGGCTACGGCGAACTGGAACGCCGCTCGGCGCGGCTGGCGGCACGATTGCGGAGGGCCGGGGCGGGACGCGAGTCCGTCGTCGGCATCGTCCTGCCGAACGGCGGGGACGCCGTCGTCGCCCTGCTCGCCGCGCTGAAGGCGGGCGCCGCCTACCTGCCGCTCAACCCGGCCGACCCGCCGGACAGGATCGCCGGGATACTCCAGGAGGCCGCAGCGGTCGCCGCGGTCACCTCCGGCGGGCACCGGGACGCGCTGGTCGGCTACCCGGGGACGGTTCTCATCGCCGAGGACGGCGTCGGGGGCGCCGGGGAGCGCGAGGCCGCGCGGGGTTCCCGGCGTCTCGCCGGTGACCCCGGTGACCCCGGTGACCCCGGTGACCTCGATGACACGGACGGCTCGGATGACACGGGCGGTCTCGATGAGACGCCGCCCGCGGAACCGGAGGACCTCGCGTACGTGATCTACACATCGGGGTCCACGGGACGCCCCAAGGGGGTGATGGTGACCCACGGGACCCTCGCCCGGCTGACCGAGTCGTTCCGCGTCGTCCACGGCTTCGGGCCCGGCGGGCGGGTGCTGATGCTGCCGCCGCTGACCTTCGACGCCTCGGTGGGGGACGTGTTCCCCGCCCTGTGCTCGGGGGCCGCCGTCGTGCTGCATCCCGACCCCGCCCTGCTGGACGGGCCGGAGCTGGTGCGCTTCTGCGCGCGGCACGGCGTGACCGCGGTCGACACGGCGGCCTCCCTGTGGCGCGGGTGGGCGGCCGCGCTGGCACCCGGCGCGGTGCCCGACGACTGGCCGGTCACCACGATGATGGTCGGCGGGGAGCGGGTACCGCTCTGGGCGGTCCGCGCCTGGGCCGCCGCCACCGGCGGCCGGGTCGAGCTGTTCAACCACTACGGCCCGACCGAGGCGACCGTGTGCGCCACGGTGCACCGCACCCGCGACGGCGCCGAGGCGGCCGGGCGGGACCATCTGCCGATCGGGCGCCCCCTGCCGCACGTCCGCGCCTACGTCCTCGACCGCAGGGGCGGCCTCGCGCCCACCGGCACGCCGGGTGAGCTTCATCTGGGCGGTGACTGCCTGGCCCGGGGCTACGTCGCCCAGCCGGAGGAGACCGCGGCACGGTTCGTCCACGACCCTCACGCCGGGCGCGAGGGGGCTCGCATGTACCGGACAGGGGACCTGGCCAGATACCTGCCCGACGGGACGCTGGAGTTCCTCGGGCGAGTCGACCGGCAACTGAAGGTCAACGGCTACCGCATCGAACCTGCCGAGATCGAGTCCGCCGTCGTGGCGCACCCGGCGGTGCGGGACGCGGCCGTGGTGGCCTCTCCCGAGGGAGACCGGCTCATCGGCTACGTGGCGCCGCGCACCGCCGGCTCCGAGGAACTGCGAGGCTTCCTGCGCGAGCGGTTGCCACGGCACATGGTGCCCGCCGTGCTCGTCCCGCTCGACGAGATCCCGCGTACGCCACACGGGAAGGTCGACACCGGGCGGCTCCCGGCCGTCTCACGGGACGCGCCCGGATACGTCCCGCCGCGCGGCCCGCTGGAGACGGCGCTGGCCGGGGTGTGGGCCAGGGTGCTCGACCTTCCCCGGGTGGGACGTCACGACAACTTCTTCTCCCTCGGCGGGTCCTCGCTGCTGGCCGCCAGGGTGCTCGGCGAGGTGCGCGGGGAGGCCGGGGTCGAGATCACCCTGGGGGGTCTCTTCGAGGCGGCCGACCTGGCGGAGCTCGCGGCCTCCGCGACCGCGCCGGAGGCGTTGCCGGGCGACGACGACCTGAGGGCGCTGGCGGTGCTGCCCGATGACGTGCGCGAGGCCCTCGGCTCGATGCGCGGCGCACCGGGGGACGCGCGTGAGGTCACCGGCTCCGCGTCCGGTGCGCGCGACGTCCCCGGCCCGATCGGCTTCGCGCCGGGCGGGCGGGTGCTGCTGACGGGGGCGACGGGCCTTCTCGGGACGCACCTGCTGGCCGAGTTGCTTCAGCGCGGCGTCACCGAGGTGATGTGCCTGGTCAGAGCGAGGGATGAGCATGCCGCCGCCGACCGGGTCCGTGAGGCCCTGGCCCGGCACGGCCTCTGGAGGCCCGGCTACGGCGAAAGGGTCACCGGCCTGGCCGGGGACCTGGCGGCGCCCCGGCTGGGTTTGAAACCCGACGTCTACGACGCCGTGGCGGAGGGGAGCGACCTGATCTGTCACACCGGGCGGATCGTCAACTTCCTCCAGCCGTACCGGATGCTCGATCCCGTGAACGTCGGCGGGACCGTCGAGATGATCCGGCTGGCCGCGCACCTGAGGCCGACCCCGCTGCACACCGTCTCCACTCTCGGCGTGTATCTCGGCTGGGCGGGCAGGGATCGCCCGATCGCCGAGGACGAGGCCCCGGACGACCCCGCCGGGCTGGCCTCCCCGTACTACCAGACCCGGTGGGTCGCCGACGCGGTGGCGCGGCGGGCTCGTGAGCACGGCCTGCCCGTGACGATCCACCGGCCCGCGCGGGTCGGTGGCCACAGCCTCACCGGCCGGGGCGACCCCGGTGACTACTTCAACCGGCTGCTCACCACGTTCGTCCAACTCCGCATGGTGCCTGACATACCGGTCGCCGAGGACGTCATCCCCGTCGACCACCTCGCCGCCGCCATCACCGCCAGGCTCCTCGACCCGGCGGCGGCCGGGCGCGACTTCCACTACTTCGACGCCGAGGGGATCACCTACCGGCGGATGGCGGCGGCTCTCCTCGATCACGGATACGAGGTGGAACGGGTCCCCTGGGAGCGCTGGCGGGCGGAGATCCTGCGGAGATCCGCCGAAGGGGAGCCGGTCGCGATGGGGCCGTTCGCCGCCGATCTCGGTGAGGAGCCGCCGGGGCCGCGCGGACCGCGGTTCGACTGCTCGTTCACCTGTCCACCGCCCGATCCCGCCCTGATCGGCCGCTATCTGGCGTTCCTCGAAACGTCGTCCCCCGGGATCCTTCCCGAAAGATCTCCAAGGACGTCCACCGAGGTGTCCTCCCGAACGTCTGCCGACATGTCCGCGGAAGGAGGGCTCCGTTGAGGGCCGACGCGCTCAGGTTCGCCGGTATCTGGTCCGCCGAGCTGGTGTCGGTGATCGGTTCCAGTCTCACCGGCTTCGTGCTCAGCGTCTGGGTCTACCAGGAGTCCGGATCCGAGACCCAGTTCGCTCTCACCCTGCTCTGCACCACGCTGCCCGGCATCCTCATCACCCCCTTCTCCGGGGTGGTCGTCGACCGCTTCGACAGGAAGTGGGTGCTCGTGCTGAGCGACTGCGGGGCGGCGCTGTCGACGGTCGCGCTGCTGCTGATCGTCCAGATGGAGAGCCTGGCCGTATGGCACGTCTACGTCGCCACCGCGGTCGGCGCGATCTGCGGGACCTTCCACCTCACCGTCTACCAGGCGATGACGCCGCTGCTGGTGCCCCAACGCCACCTGGGGCGGGTCAACGGACTGACGCAGGCCACCTGGGGCTTGCAGATCGCGGCCCCGGTGGCGGCGGGGACGTTGTTGGAGGTGGTGGGATTGCGCGGGGTGCTTCTGCTGGACCTCCTGTCGTTCGCCGTTGCGACGGCCGTGGTCCTGGCGACCAGGCTGCCCCGGTCGGCCACCCGGCCCGAGACCGTCGCGAGCCCGCCCTCGCTCGGCACCGACCTGCTCTTCGGGCTGCGGCACCTGCGCTCCCACGGGCTGCTTCCCCTGGTGGCGGTCTTCGCCGCGTTCAACCTCGTGTTCGCCGTCGCGGGGGTGCTGATCCGCCCGCTCATCCTGTCGTTCACCGGGCCCGCCACGCTCGGGGTACTGGTGTTCGCCGGCGGGGCGGGACTGTTCGCGGGAAGCATGGTCATGGGCCTGTGGGGAGGACCACGTCGCAGGATCACCGGGATGAGCGTCTTCATGGGAGCGGGCGGGCTCGCCCTGGCCGCGCACGGCCTGTCTCCCTCGGTGGCGCTCATCGCGGTGGTCGCTCCCGCGTTCCTGTTCGTCCTGCCGGTGGTCAACGGCTGTGTGATGACGGTCCTGCAGGTCAAGACGGAGGCCGGGGCGCTCGGCCGGGTTCTCGCCACGGCGCGGACCCTGGGACAGTGCGCGATGCCCATCGCCTACCTGAGCGCCGCGCCCGCCGCCGAGCACCTCACAGGCCCCCTGCTGATGCCGGGGGGCGCGCTCGCCGGGAGCGTCGGGGAGCTGATCGGGACGGGGCCGGGCAGGGGCACCGCCCTGATCTTCCTGATCGACGGGCTTCTGCTCGTCGCCCTCGCGGTCACGACGTTCGTCCTTCCCCGGCTTCGCCGCCTGGAGCGCGAGATCCCCGACGCGCCCAGGACGGACACCGCACCCGCCCCGGTCTCCTGATCCTTCCAGACCTCCGTGACCCACGGCTTCCACGAACCCATGATCCTCACCACTTACGAACCTGTGAACGAGGTCCGATGCCGCTGCACCTGACACCCGAGGACACCCGCCGCTACCTGGAGAGCGGAGAGGCACCCGGTCCCCATCTCGACGTGATCGGCGCCATGTCGGCGCACGCCGCCGCGGCCGGGCTCCGGCTCGGCCTGTTCGAGGCCCTGGCCGACGGTCCCAGAGACCTGCCCGGGCTGGCCGCCGCGCTCGGCGCCGACCGTGAGGGCCTGCGCGTCCTGCTCGGCGCGCTCGCCGCGACGGGGTACGTGACGTCCGGGGCCGACGGGTACGCGCTCACCGCCGTGTCCCGCCCGCTGCTCGGCGCGTACGGCAACATGCTGCTGTTCTGGCAGGAGGTCCTGGCCGGGCTCT
Source organism: Streptosporangium sp. NPDC006930 (assembly GCF_040635605.1). NCBI lineage: Bacteria > Bacillati > Actinomycetota > Actinomycetes > Streptosporangiales > Streptosporangiaceae > Streptosporangium > Streptosporangium sp. NPDC006930. The sequence continues at coordinate 290,400 of NZ_JBEYID010000004.1, forward strand.
GGGGCGGCCTTGAGGAGTCGGTGCGCTCCGGCGAGCGCGGCGCCGACTTCTACACCTGGCTGGCGGGGCGCCCCGAGGTGCTGGCCCGCTTCCAACGGTTACTCCAGGACCAGGCGGGATGGCTGGGAGAGGAGATCGCCGCCGTCGTCCCCCTGCCGGACGGCGCCTCTCGGCTGCTCGACCTGGGGGGCGGGCACGCCCGCTACAGCATCGCCTACTGCCGTGACCGGCCGGATCTGCGCGCCACCGTCGTCGATCTGCCCTCGGGGATCGAGGCGGGGCGTTCGGCGGTGGTCTCGGAGGGAGTGGCCGATCGCGTCACCGTCCTCTCCGGGGACATCCTGGGCGATCTCCCGTACCGGGACCAGGACGCCGTGCTGCTGTTCAACCTGCTGCACGGTTTCGGCGAGGAGCAGGCCTCGGCCCTGCTGCGGGCCGCGGCGCGCACGCTGCGCCCCGGAGGGGTCGCGCTGGTGCTCGACAGGGCTCCCGACCATCCGGGAGACACGGCGGCACGGGCCTTCACCCCGCTCTTCGAGCTCAACCTGCACCACACCCAGGGCGGGCGTCTGTACTCCCAGGAGACGGTCACCCGGTGGCTCGCCGAGGCCGGTTGTCACGAACCGCAGGAGTACGCCCTGACGCGCTCCCCGGCTCACTTCCTGATCGTCGCCACCCGGCGATGAACCCGCGTGGGGTACCCCCGTGACCCCGGCGTCCCGGCTCCGCACGCCGCCTTCCGAGCCCGCCGCGGCGAACTTGCCGAGTCATCGGAGTGAGGAGTAGATAACGGTCGGCTGTGGGTCCGTCACTCGGACCGCTGAGCGAACTCCGGGTGTGCGAAGATCTGCGCTGACGTACCGGCGGTGAAGGCGATGGAGCGTACCAGAAATGAACTCGACGAGGCCGTGGGCCGCTCCCGTGGCGGGGGCTCTCATGGTGGGAAGCATGCTTGTCGCCGTGCCGGGGGCCGCCGGAGCCACGGTGGCCACGGCGGGCACCGTCTACTACGTCGATTCCAGATCCGGTGACGACTCCGCCGCCGGGACCTCGGCCGCGACGGCCTGGCGCAGCCTGGACAACGTGAACGCCGCCACCCTGGGCGCCGGTGACACCGTGCGCCTCAAGCGCGGCGGCAGCTGGCCGGGAGTGCTCACGCTGTCCGGCCGGGGCACCGCCGCCGCCCCCATCGTGGTCGAGCCCTACGGCAGGGGCACGGCCCCGAAGATCAGCGGCAGGGACGAGGACTGCGTGGTGATCACGGGCTCCTACGTGCGGGTCGTGGGGGTGCGGGCCGTCAACTGCCGGTGGGCCGGTTTCGAGGTCAGCGGCAACCGCAACGAGCTCGACCGCGTGATCGCCGAACGCAACATCACCGGGGTCCACTTCATGGGCAGGTACAACGTCGTCAAGAACAGCCTGCTGAGCGAGAACAACCGCATGAGCGTCAACACCGAGGGCGGCGACGACGACTCCGGCGCGTTCGGCGTGCTGCTCAACGGCGACGACAACCTCGTCACGGAAAACGTGATCACCGGCAGTTATGCCGCCAGCAAGGACTACGGCAACGACGGCGCCGCCGTCGAGGTGTTCAACGGCAACCGCAACCGGGTCACCCACAACATCGCCAGGAACAACGAGACCTTCGTCGAGCTCGGCGCGCGAAAGGGCAAAACCGCCGCGGACAACGTCTTCGCCCACAACGTGGTCACCTCCTCGCGCAGGGCCGCCTTCCTCGTCACCCGAGGCGCCCGCCACGTGGTCGGGCCGGTGAAGGGCACCGTCGCGGTGCACAACTCGGTCTACCTGCCCGCACGCAAAACCCTCGGCTGGGCCTGTCACGACGGCTGCTCCCCGGGAATCCTGAAGCTGCGCAACAACATCATCGTGGTCGGCGGCGAGGTGGGCTTCGAGGACGGCAAGGGGGCCGACGAGGACGCAGGCGTCTACAAGGGCCGCTCTCGCAAGTTCAAGCTCGGCCCCCGGTCGATCATGGCCGATCCCCGTTTCAGGAGCCGGACGGACCTGCGCCTGCGCCCCGGTTCCCCGGCGCTCGGCCGCGGTGTCAAGCTCGGCCCCGCCTGGTACGGAGGCACGGGTCTCGCCCGTGACCTCTCCGGCGCCGCGCTGTCCGCGTCCCCCGCCGCCGGGGCCTATCAGTCCTGACTTATACCCATTTCAGGTCTTATTTTGGACATCTCCCCGGAACCTCCGTGAAACCTGGCTAGGACAGTCTGGTGCGCAGAGTGAGGTGATCGGCATGATGTTGCGGCTACGCGTTTCCTTCCCCGACAGGCCAGGCGCCCTGGGGCAGGCGGCCCGGGTGCTCGGCACGCTGGGCGCGGACATTCTCCAGGTGACGGTGCTGGAACGTGAACTCGGCCGGGCGATGGACGACTTCACCGTCTCCTGGCCCGGCACCGTGGATGCGGAGACGGTGAGGGACCGCCTCTCCGGCGTCCCCGGGATGCGCGTCGAGGGTGTCTGGCCCACCCGGGAGATTCCCGGCGCCGCCCCCGACTACGACCTGCTGAAGCATGTCGCCGCCGATCCGGGCAGGGCCTTCGCCACCCTCGTGGACGCCGTGCCCGACCTGGTGAGCGCCGAGTGGGCGGTGATCATATCGCTGGAGAGCGGAGAGCTCCTCCAGCGCAGCTGGCAGGCACCTGAGGCCTTCGACGAGGGGAGCGGTCTCGTCGGTGTCAAGGTGGCCGATCTCGCCACGCTGAGGCCCGCCGTCCTCGGCTCGGGGCGGCACCAGCTGATGAGCCTTCCGGTGCCGGGGACGAGCCGGCACCTGATCCTGGCCAGGACCGACGGCCCGCCCTTCCACCGCGCGGAGCTGGACCGTGCCATGCGGGTCCTGGAGATCGTCTCCATCATGGGACGTGCTTCTTGAGTGCCAGCGTTTCCGATATGTCGGTTATGGGGTAGGAAGACGAGGAGTGGCCTGATGCCACTCCCATGACCGTGCATTCCCGCCCGTCGTGCCCGGTCCCGCCCGCCGCGGGCCGGTTCCCCCGGCGAGGCGATGGCCGTCGCCCACATCCGCATCAGCTCTCCCCCCGACAGACGCCGCAGGTCGTATCGGTACCGGGCCCTCGCGGGTCCGGGAGGAGGGCAGCCTGATGCCTAAGCGCCATCACGTCGTGACGACGAGCCTGCTCGGGCTCTGCCTGTGGGTGAGTACGGCCTGCGGGGGCGGGGGGCCGGTCGCCGTGGACGCCGCCCCCGCGCGGGGCCTGGGGACGGTGCGAAGCCCCGGTCCCGGGCAGGGCGCGACCCCCGGTGCCACCTCCACGCGGAGCCCCGCACCCGTGCCCGAGGGGTTCAAGCTGATCGGGGGGCCCGCCAACGGCGTCGTCGTCGCGGTCCCCAAGGACTGGGTCGCGCTCGACCTGGCCAAGGACGACCTCGACAAAGGACTGAGGAACAGCGGCCTGTCGGGGCCCATGCTGGAGCAGGCCAAGGAGAGCCTGCAGACCCTGGTCGAGAACAAAGGCCTCTGGGCCTCGGGCGGCTCGGCCGAGCCCTCCGCGAAAGGATTCCCCACCAACCTCAACGCCTTCTGCCAGGCCGGACGGCGGATCCCGACGGAACAGCTGATCAAGGAGACCAGAGCCCAGCTCGAACAGCTCGGCGCCAAGGTCCTCGAGGCGAGGAAGGTGCCGATCGGCTCCAAGGAGGCCGCACGGCTCGTCTACTCGTTCGAGACCAACGGCGTCCACATCCGGGGCACCCAGTACTACGTACCCGCCGAGGACAAGACCTGCATCGTCACGCTCAGCACCGACGCCGAGGGCGAACAGGCACTGTTCGACCGGATCGGCGAGACGATCAGGACGGTCTGACCGGCGCCGCCGCCCGTACGACCGCCGCCACGACGGTGCCGGGGCGGTGTCGTCTCACCGTTGCGGCGGGTCGATGCGGGCGCCGTCCATGGTGAAGAGCATCAGGCGGGTGACGTCGACCCCCACCCTGGCGGACTCCCCTGCCCGCCAGACCGGGCGGGAGCCCAGGCGGACGATGAGGTCGGCCCGGCGGTGGCCGCCGGAGCGCTCCTGCTCCTGCTCCGGCTGGGGCTCGTCCTCGTCGAACATGGCACTGGGCATCAGCCTCCGCAACATCGAACGGACCCGCCCGCCGACGAGGGGGACGCCCATGCCGTTCACCTTCTGCCGGGGGTCGGGAGGCTCGGGGACGGTCACGGAGGTGAGCCCGCTCTCGACGTAGGCGAGCCACTCGTGGCCGTGGTACTCCAGGGCGCGGACGCGGCCGAGGAAGGTCGGCCCCTCGAAGCTGTCGGGGACCGGGGCCAGGCAGTCGGGACGCAGGCCGACGATGATCTGGCGGCCCACGTGCTGTGAGATGACGTACGCCCTGGGATCGGTCCAGGGGATCATGATCTGGTGCGGGCCGAAGTCCAGCAGGATGAACTGGTTCTGCGGGGTGCGGACGGTGGCCGCGAGCAGGTTGATCTGCTGGGAGCTGAGGAAGGCCGCGGTGAAGGCGGTCGCCGGGTCGTTGTAGACCTGCCCGGGGGTGCCGACGTCCTGCAGGACGCCGCGGTTCATGATGGCGATCCGGTCGGCCAGGGTGAGGGCCTCGACCTGGTCGTGCGTCACGTAGATCGTGGTCACTCCGAGGGAGCGGACCAGCGACGAGATCTCCATCCGGAGCTCGGTGCGCATGCCCGCGTCCAGGTTGGAGAGCGGCTCGTCCATCAGGAAGAGGGAGGGCTGGCGGACGATCGCGCGACCCATCGCCACGCGCTGGCGCTGGCCACCGGAGAGCGTTCCAGGGCGCCGCTCCAGGGTCTCGTCGATGTGCAACGCCTTGGACAGCTCCGTCACCCGCTCCTTGACCAGTGAGGGGTCGGCCTTGGCTATCTCCAAGGGGAAGGAGAGGTTGCCGCGTACCGTCCGGTGCGGGTAGAGCGCGCCGTTCTGGAACACCATCGCCACGTCGCGGTCGCGGGGAGCGAGATCGTTGGCGAGCGTGCCGCCCAGCCACAGGTCCCCCTCGGTGACCTCCTCCAGGCCCGCGATCATCCGGAGCAGGGTGGATTTACCGCAGCCCGAAGGGCCCAGCAGCACGAGAAACTCCCCGTTCTCGGCCCGCAGGCTCATGCGGTCGATCGCGAGGTACCCGCCCGGGTATACCTTGCTCACGTTGTCGAGGACGACGGTACTCATGCGCGCTCGTTCCTCCCGGGCGCCCCCGCCCGGATCCCAGCTGTGTGATTGATGAGGTAGTACATCGCGACACTTACCCGCGTGTCCATAGATGTCGTTAGAAATCGCTCATCTGTTAGTTACTTCTCCGCTCCCCGATGTGACGACCAGCGGTGACAGGGAGCCCTGACCAGAGCGCCAGACGAGGGTTGAAATGTTACAGTTTGCGAAAAATTGCAGAAACGAATTTCATAGAGGGCGCCGGACGCCGATCGGCTCGCGCCCGGTTCAGCCGCATGGTGGGGTGACTGCCTGATGGAGGATGAGCTCCCTCGGAACTCGCGTTCCCGCTCCGACGGGACGACGATACGACTGGCCGACATCGCCGCGCAGGCCGGGGTGAGCGAGGCCACCGTCAGCCGGGTGCTCAACGGCAAACCCAGCGTCTCGCAGTCGACCAGGCAGGCGGTACTGACGGCTCTGGACCTGATGGGGTACGAGCGCCCGCAGCGGCTGCGCCAGCGCAGCAACGGGCTGATCGGCCTGGTCACCCCCGAGCTGGACAACCCGATCTTCCCCGCCTTCGCCCAGGCCATCGAGAAGGCGCTCACCCAGCACGGCTACACCCCGGTGCTCTGCACCCAGCTGCCCGGAGGAGCCCCCGAGGACGAGTTCACCGAACTCCTGATGGACCGCGGGGTGAGCGGCATCGTCTTCGTCTCCGGGCTGCACGCCGACACCACGGCGAAGATGGACCGTTACAGTCGCCTGATCGAACGCGGACTGCCGATCGTCCTGCTCGACGGCTACAGCGAGCGGATCGAGGCCCCGTTCATCTCCCCGGACGACCGGGCCGCGGCCCGGCTGGCCGTGCAGCATCTGGCCGACCTCGGGCACGAGCGCATCGGTCTGGCCGTCGGCCCGCGCCGGTTCGTGCCGGTGATCAGGAAGATCGAGGGGTACCGGCAGGCGATGGCGCAGTTGCTGGGGGTGACGGAGGTCGACGAGTGGATCTCGCATTCGTTGTTCTCGGTGGAGGGTGGGCAGGCGGCCGCGGCGCAGTTGCTGGCGCGGGGGTGTACGGGGATCGTGTGCGCCTCCGACCTGATGGCGTTGGGTGCGATCAGGGCCTGCCGGGATCGGGGGTTGTCGGTGCCGGGGGAGGTGTCGGTGGTGGGGTTCGACGACTCGCCGTTGATCGCGTTCACCGACCCGCCGCTCACCACCGTGCGCAAGCCCATCGGCGCGATGGCCTCGGCGGCGGTGGCGACCCTCCTGGAGGAGATCAACGGAGTCCGCGCCAAACACGTCGAGCTGATGTTCCAGCCCGAACTCGTCGTCCGCCGCTCGACCGGCTCGGGCCCCCTGGTCAAAGGAACACGTTGAACACCGGCCACGACGTCGTCGTCATCGGCGGTACCGGTGTCGACACCACCGCCTACGTGCCCTCGCTCCCCCTGCCGTACGCCGACACCTACCCGGTCCCCCCGGTGATCGACCGGATCGGCAACACCGGCAGCGGTGTCGCCCTCGGCTGTCACGCGCTCGGGCTGAGGGTGAAGCTGGTCGACCTGATCGGCGACGACCCGCAGGGCAGGTTCGTCCGGGCCCACTTCGAGGAGAAGGGGGTGGACACCGGCTGGGCGCTCGCCCCGCAGGGGACCCGGCGCAGCGTCCTGCTCGTCGGCCCGGACGGGCGGCGCACCTCGCTGTTCGACCCGCGCGCCGCGGCGGGCGAGCGACTGCCCAGGGAGCTCTACCTGGACGCGGTCCGCGCGGCCCGGCACGTCCACGTGTCGATCACCGACTTCTCCCGGCACGTCTACCCCGACCTGCGCAACGGGTCCGACCCGCGCACCGGTCCCGAGCCGGTCGGCGGAGCCGGACCGGTGGCGGGGATCGTCCTGGGCGCAGGGTCGGTCTCCACCGACCTGCACGACTGGGACGGCGAGAACGACCACCACAGGGACTTCGCCTACTCCTCCGACCTGGTCTTCCTGTCGGCCGCCGCACTCGGCCCGCGCCGCGACGAGGTCATGCGCGACATCCTGGCGCGCGGCAGGGCGAGGGCCGTGGTCTGCACGGAGGGCGCCGAGGGCTGCCACGTCCTGGACGCGGCCGGCCTGCGCGCCTTCCCCGCCGCCCCCCTGCCGGGCCCGGTGGCCGACAGCAACGGCGCCGGGGACGCGTTCGTCTCGGGAGTCCTGTACGGGCTGCTCTCCGGCCGTTCCCTCGACGACTCCGTCCCCCTCGGCACCGTCGCCGGAGCCCATGCCTGCACGTCGGAGGGCACCCACGAGAACCCCATCACCGAGCCGGACCTCCTCGGCCGCGCGGGGGCACTCGACCCCGTGAGGCCGCACGAGCGGCTCGGAGGGGAGTCGCTCCCCGCCGGCGGCGCGGGAGTCGTCCCGAAGACCTGACGTTCAGCCCTCGCGCAGGTCGTCGAGGAGCGCGGTCACGCGCTCGCGGTAGGCGGCCACGTTGCGCAGCTTCACGTGCTCGTACCCCCTCACCATGGCGGGCAGCTCCGCGAGCTCGCGGACCCGCTCTTCGGTCGCCGGGCGCAGGTGGTCCAGCGCCCGGTGCACGTCGCGGGTGTACTCGGCGACGAGCTCCCGCTCCGTCGCGCGCACCCCGCCCAGGCCGAACGGGTCCAGGCGGGTACCGCGCAGCACGCGCATGCCGTACAGCAGGCGGAAGGCCGGGTCGAACCAGGGGCCGAGGCGGAGCTTGCGCCTCATGCCCAGGGCGCGCAGGAACGGCGGATGCAGGTTGTAGGAGACCCTCGCGCCTTCTCCGAACTCGGCGGCGATCCGCGCCCGCTCGGCCGGGTCGAGGTGCAGGCGCGCCACCTCGTACTCGTCCTTGTACGCCATCAGCCGGTGCAGCTGCCTGGCGTAGGCCTCGGTGACGGCGGTGCTGCCCGGGGAGACCTCGCGCTCCCTGGCGAGGACCGCGCGGACGGCGTCGACGTACCCGGCGGCGTAGCGCGCGTTCTGGTACGCGGCGAGGTCGGGGACCCGGACGGTGAGGATCCGGTGCAGCTCGCCGCCGGGTTCGGCGACCGCGTCGATCAGGTGTGCCGCCGACCGGTCGGGGAGCGGCGCGGCGGGGACGGCGGGGCGGGTCACCGCCGCCACGGCCTCGGGGGCGGCGACCACCGCGCGGCCCCAGTGGAAGGCGGCGACGGTCCGCTCGGCGGCCCTGCCTCCGCCCGCGCGGATGGCCCGCTCGACCGACTCCAGGCCGAGCGGGATGAGCCCGCGCTGCCAGGCGGCCCCGACGATGATCGTGTTGGCCGGCATGTGGTCGTCGAACAGCGCCTGGGCCAGCTCCTCGGCGTCGAGGTAGACGTTCAGCTCGCGCCGGGTCCGCGACTCCAGCGCGGCGATCGGCGAGCGGGGGTCGGTCAGGTGGGTGGACGGGTCGAGCACCATCGAACCGGTCGGCACCAGGCTGGTGGAGACCACCGCCACGGTACGGTCACGGTCGGCGGCGGCCAGGTGGGCGGGGTCGGTGGCGCCGATCAGGTCCAGCGCCAGGTAGGCGTCCACGCTGGCCGCCCCGCCCCGCGCCGAACGCTCGCCGTCACCGTCGAAGATGAGGATGTCGGAGACGACCGTGCCGCCCTTCTGGGCGAGGCCGGTCTGGTCGAGTCCCCGCGAGCGCCTGCCGTCGAGCATCGCGGCGGTGCCGAGGATCTGCGCGACCGACACCACGCCGGTGCCGCCGATGCCGACCAGCCTGATCGAGGCATCGCCGGTGCGCGCCTCGGGGAGGGGCATGTCCGGCGGCGCGGGCACCGGTGCGCGCCTGCGGGAGGCGGCCTTCTTCGTGGCGGGCAGGACGGTCAGGAAGGACGGGCAGTCGCCCTCCACGCACGAGTAGTCCTTGTTGCAGGACGACTGGTGGATCTCGGTCTTGCGGCCGAACTCGGTCTCCACCGGCAGCACGGACAGGCACTCGGACTTCTGCCCGCAGTCGCCGCAGCCCTCGCAGACGCGCTGGTTGATCGCGACCCGCCTGACGGGGTCGGGCAGGTCGCCCTTCTTGCGCAGTCGCCGCTTCTCGGCCGCGCACTGCTGGTCGTGGACGAGGACGGTCACGCCGGGGACCGCGGCCAGCTCGCGCTGGGCGTCCTCCAGCGCCGTCCTGTCGCGGACCTCGGCGATGCCCGCGAGCCTGACCCCCCGGTAGCGTTCCGGCTCGTCGGTGGTGACGACGACCCTGCGCACCCCCTCGGCCTCCAGCCAGCGGGTCAGGTCGGGCACCGACAGGGCCGGGGTGATCGTCTGGCCGCCGGTCATCGCGACCGCGCTGTTGTAGAGCAGCTTGTAGGTGATGTTCACGCCCGCTCCGACCGCGGCCCTCACCGCGAGCGAGCCGCTGTGGTGGAAGGTGCCGTCGCCGAGGTTCTGGAAGATGTGCGGGGTGTCGGTGAACGGCGCCTGGCCGATCCACTGCGCCCCCTCGCCGCCCATCTGGGTCAGGCCGGTGAGCGTGCCCTTGCCCTCGCGGTTGAGCACCACCATCGTGTGGCAGCCGATTCCGGCGCCGACGGGCGCGCCGTCGGGGACGGCGGTGGAACGGTTGTGCGGGCAGCCCGAGCAGAAGAAGGGGGTGCGCTTGGGCGCGAGCAGTGTGAGCGGTGCCGGGCGCGAGATGACGGAGAGCCCCTTCGCCACCCGCTCGCCGAGGTCGGTCAGCCCTCTGCGGCGCAGCCGGAAGGCGATGGCCTTGGCGGCCAGGTCGGCGTCGACCGCACCGTGCGGGGGAATGAGCCGCGCGCCGTTCTCGTCGAGCTTGCCCAGCACGCGCGGGGCGTCGGCGGTCCCGTACAGGACGTCCTTGATCGAGGTCTCCAGCAGCGGGGCCTTCTCCTCCACGACGAGGATCTCCGACAGCCCCCGGGCGAAGGTCCGGACGACCTCGGGGTCCAGCGGCCAGAGCATGCCGATCTTCAGGAGACGGACACCGGCCTCCTCCGGCGTGACGCCGAGCTTGCGGAAGCCCTCGCGGACGTCGTGGTAGGCGGTTCCCGAGGCGACGATGCCCAGCCAGGCGTCGCGGGGGTCGGCGGTGACGCGGTTGAGCCCGTTCTCGCGGGCGTAGGCGCGGGCCAGGTCGAGGCGGGGGCCGACGAGCGTGCGCTCCATCTCCAGCGACCACGGGGTGAGCAGGGTGGCGTCGGGCATGTGCCGGTACGGCCTGCCCTCGTACTCGACGACGGGCGTGACCGGGACGACCCGGTCACGCCCGACGTCCACGGTGCCGGTGGCGTCCACGACGTTGGAGACGGCCTTCACCGCGACCCACAGGCCGCTGGCCCGGGACGCCGCGATCGCGTGGCGTCCCAGGTCGAGCAGCTCCTGGACGCTGCCGGGGTGAACGATCGGCATGCCCAGCGTGGCGAGCGTGCCCTCGGTCGCCGAGGGGAGGGTGGAGGACTTGCAGGTGGGGTCGTCGCCGCAGAGCGCGATCAGGCCGCCCTCGGGGTGGGCGCCGACGAAGTTGCCGTGCCGGAACGCGTCGGCCGCGCGGTCGACGCCGGGTGCCTTGCCGTACCAGACGCCCAGCACGCCGGAGGTGCGCGGGCGGGGAAGCGCGGGCACGAGCTGGCTGCCCCAGACGGCGGTGGCACCGAGTTCCTCGTTCTGTCCTGGGCGGTGCACGACGCCGAGCGGTTCGGCGTGCCGGCGGGAGCGGGCCAGTTCCTGGTCGAAGCCGCCGAGCGGGGAGCCGGGGTAGCCGGACACCATCGCGCCGGTACGCAGGCCCACGGCCCTGTCGGCGCGCATCTGGTCGAGGACGACCCGCACCAGGGCCTGGGTGCCGGTCATGAAGACCTGGCTCTCGTCGAGCAGGTAGCGGTCGTCGGGGGAGATCTCACGGGCGTCTGCGAAGATCGTCATGGTTTGTCGTCCCGTCGTCGGCGCTCCTGCGGTGCCGCAAGGTTATGCCAGGTAGAACAAAATTCGATGTCAAACTTTCCAGAGAGGGGACCTCCCGTTAGCATCCGATGTCATGGATGTGACGGATCGCGCAATTCTCGGTCTCCTGCAGGCGGAGGGGCGGTTGAGCAACCTGGAGCTGGCCGAACGGGTGCGGCTCACCCCCTCGCCGTGCCTGCGCCGGGTCCGCAACCTGGAGGAGACCGGAGTGATCACCGGCTACCGTGCCGTGATCGACCCGGTGGCCGTGGGGCGAGGCTTCCAGGTCGTCGCCTACGTCGAGCTGGAGGGCCAGGACGCCGAGACGGTCACCGCCTTCGAGGCCGCCGTGATGGAGATCGACGACGTGGTGGAGTGCCTGCGCATGTTCGGCCGCCCCGACTACGTGCTGCGGGTGGCGGTGCCCGACATGGACGCCTACAGCCAGCTGTGCCTGGAGAAGCTCGGCCGTCTGCCCGGTCTTGACAAGCTCACCTCCCAGATCGCCATGAAAGCCCTCAAGCCCGGCGGCATCCTGCCCCTCTGAGCTTCCGGACGCCGTCAGGACCACACCGGAATTCGCCGCGCTCCCCGGGACTTCGAGAACACCGGGGAATCACCCCATCGAATAAGGAGGAGTGTGAACGCACGTTCAGGAGCGGGCGACCGCCTCACCGCCATGGGCACACAGTTGCTCGAAGTGCACATCTGGCTCCGCGAGATGCTGGAGGACCTCCAGGACAGCGTCGACGACTACTTCGACGGCAAGGGGCTCCCGCCACGGGACCTGCGTGCCCACTGTCTCTCCTTCTGCACCGCGTTGACGCGCCACCACACCGGTGAGGACAGGGGCGCGTTCCCGGTGATCGCCGAGGAGTTCCCCGAGCTGCGCAAGGTGCTCTCCGAGCTGCGGGCGGACCACAACCAGCTGGACTGGCTGCTGGGGAATCTGCGGAAACTCCTTGAGTCCCTCCCGGAAAGACCCGACCCGGTCACGGCCTCCAAGGTGCGCGAGGAGGTGGGGGCGCTGTCGGCGATCATGCAGACGCACTTCATCTACGAGGAGAAGAAGCTCATCTCCGTGCTCAACTCGATGGACGTGCCCGAGTGGCGCGAGAACCGGCCCGACTTCCTGCTGATCGACGACGAGGACGAACCTTCGGCTGGCTAGGATCACTGGGCATGAGGGTGACGGTGCTGACGGGTGCGGGGATCTCGACCGAGTCGGGGATCCCCGACTACCGGGGGCCGAACGGCATGTGGCGCAGGGACCCCGACCACGAGAAGCTCGTCACCTACGACTACTACATGGCCGATCCCGAGATCCGGCGGCGCTCGTGGCTGATGCGCCGCGACAACCCCGCGTGGGAGGCCGAGCCGAACGCGGCGCATCGTGCCCTGGCCGCCCTGCCGGACGCGTGGCTCGTCACGCAGAACGTCGACGGCCTGCACCAGCGGGCCGGGTCACCGCCCGAGAGGGTGCTGGAACTGCACGGCAACATGTTCGGCGCCCTGTGCACCGCCTGCGGTGTCCGCTCCACCACGCGCGAGGCGATCGACCGGATCGACGCGGGCGAGAGCGACCCCGCCTGTCACGAGTGCGGAGGCATCGTCAAGACGGCCACCGTGATGTTCGGCCAGTCCCTCGACCCGGTCGTCCTCACCCGCGCGGTCGAGGCGGCCGAGGAGTGCGAGGTGTTCCTCGCCGTCGGCACCTCGCTGCGGGTGCAGCCCGCGGCCTCCCTGGTGGAGGTGGCGGTGCGCGCGGGTGCCCGGCTGGTCGTCGTCAACGCCGAGCCGACCCCGTACGACCACCTGGCCGACGAGGTGATCCACGACCCCATCGGGGTCGCCGTCCCGCGCCTGTGCTCGTCCCTCATCTGAGAGAGCTGTGCCCACCTGAGGGGGGTGGGCGTGAACGCCCTCAGCCGCCGATGTTGACGACGCTGGTGAGGATGACCACCGACTCCTCGTCGGCCTCCAGCGAGTGCCGCCGCTGCGGGATCGGAGCGGTGTGGCCCTCGCCGAGCTCGACGGTCTGCTCGCCGTCGACGAGCCGTACCCGCCCCATCAGGACGTGCAGGCTCCCGGCCGGCGGGGCCTCGTGGTCACCGAGGGCCGTCCCGGCGGTCAGCGCGATGAGAGCCTGGCGCAGGGTGCCCTCGTTGAGGTAGGTGTGGGCGCTGCGGCCGTGCGCGCTCGCTCTGGCGAGGCTGAGATGCTCCTGGGCGAGAGCCAGTACGTCGGTCATCGGTTTCCTTCCGGTCGCTGTGTACCTGCCCTGGCCGGACGAGGCGCAGAGCCAGGCGAAGGTAAAGTCATCCGTTCCGCCGCGCGGAGGGCCGCTCGTCGAAGCGGATGGTCCTGAGCAGGTCCGCGGCGGGACGGTCGAGGATCGTGACGCTCGCCGCAGGGGGGAGCGAGCCGCCGCGGGCACGCTCGACGAGCACCCGCCAGCGGCGGCAGTGCCGGGCGAAGGTCGCGCTCGTGACGACCCGGCCGCGCGAGAGCTGCCCCTCGCGGGCGAGCCTCGGCTCCACGTCGAGCAGGATCAGGTGGACCTCGTTGCCGACCCGGCGGGCCAGCCAGGCGAACCCGTACAGGATGTGCGGCCATGTGCCGCGGGTGTGCGCGACGACGGCGTGCCCCTTCCACATGGCGCGGGCGATCCGCACCGCGTGGGTGGTGTGCACGAGTGGGATGCGGGCTCTTTGCGGGATCGGGCCAAGGTAGGGGGCCCACCAGTTGCGGGACTGGCGCGAGTCGATGACGAGGGTGTCACCGGCGCGCACCGGCTCCCTCTCGTCGCCGCGCAGCCCGTACAGACGGTCGAGCAGGGTGCTCTTGCCCGCGCCCGGGAGCCCCGCGAGGAGCACCAGCGATCCGGCCGGATAGCGCAGATCCTCGGCGGAGGGCCCGCTGGCCGGTGTGGTGGCCATCACGTGCACCTCGCTGGTGTGGGGGACTTCTCTCATGCCGCCTCTCGCGTTCCAGGAAAGACGCCGGTGGGACGGTGCCCGGAGGGGGAGGGGACTGTCAGGGGGCATGCTCGCTCCTCGAATGCGCTCGGCCATTCGAGGTCTCCTTCACCCGCGTCACGCGGGCGACCGTCCGGGGACGCCACAGGGCGTCCGTACTGACCGGACCGGTCCTTGGGAAGTACTCCCCTCGTTCGTTCAAGGTTAAAGGAAACCGGGCGATCTCGCGTTCATGGAGAGGTGACTCTTCCGGACGCGCCGCGGCGCCGACACCCCTCCCGCGATCCGTGCGGGCCGGCTCGGCCTCGCGGTCCGCTGGTGCGGGGGTGCCGGCGCCGCCGGGAAAGCCCTGGGCCCTGACGCCCGTCGATGGTCCGTCAGTAGTTGTAACCGGAGTTGTTGGAGCCGGAGTTGTGGGAACTCGGGTGCGAGGAGGGCGTGGGGGAGGAGCCGCCCGTGGGGGAGGTCGTCGAGGTGGCCGCTCCACCGGGCCTGATCAGGCCGAGCAGGCCGTGCGTGCCGCCGTCGCTGCCCGCGCTGAACCACAGGGAGTTCGTGCCGCCAACGGTTTCGGTGCCGGGCTCCAGGTCCCACAGGCCGCTCAGGGTGATGGCCCTGCCGTCGGAGGAGCGCAGCGGGCCGAGCGGGCGGCCGTTGCGCGGATTGTAGGCGTTGATGCGGCCGTCGCCGAAGTTGCCGACCAGCAGGGCACCGGAGAGTTTGCCGAAGTTCTTCGGGGCCAGCGTCATCGCCCAGGGAGCGTTGAGGGCTCCGCGCGCGACGAAGCGGCCGAGGAAGCGGCCGGAGCCGTTGAACTGGCTGACGAACCCCTTGCCCTGCCCGGCCACGGACTTGCCGGTCTCGGGGTCGCGCTTGGCGTACGCGACGAGGACGGAGTTGCCCACGACCTCCACGTTGAACGGCGCGTAGTTCTCCGGCAGGCCGGGGTCCTGGAACGCGCGGCGGCCCATCGAGATCCGGTCGAAGTCGCCGTTGAAGACGTGGATCCGGTTGCGGGCGAAGTCGGCGGCGAGCAGCATCGGCCCCCGGTTCGTCTCGGCGAGGGCGAGGCCCTTGAAGTCGGCGCCCTTGACGAACGCGCTGATGATCGCGTCGTCGGGGTCGGCCTCGGCGTTCCAGCCGGTGATCGCCCCGCTGGGGCTGGCGAAGATGAACGTGGCCGGCCCGGAACCACCGGGACCCTTCACGACGAACTCCTCGCCCATGTTGACGACCTGCCCGGTGGGCCTGCCGCCGGGGACGCGGACCTGGGTCTTCTCCTGCTTCACGGTGCCCGCGCCGCCGGAGTAGACGGTGGCCATGCCGGTGCCCGTGGCCGAGACCCAGAGGGTCTTGCCCATCGCCAGTCCCCACGGGTTGACCAGCGCGGGGTCGGTGACCGCGGCCCGCCCGCTGACGTCCGAGACCAGGTTGGTGACCGCGAAATGGTTTCGCAGGCTCTGTTGACCGGCTTTCTCGGGACCGCTCGCGGCCCCGGCCTGTTTCGCTCCGGCCCGCGTCTGATGGGTCCCGGCGGACGCCGTACCGGCGACGCCCATGACCAGGACCGTGGCGCAGATCGTGACGGTGCGTACTCGCATTCATGGCTCCTCTGTGAGGGAGTGCCTTTCGCCGCGAGATACGCGTGGGGTCCGTGCGCGGTTCAGTCCGCTTCTCCAGGGCCGGCACCCGGGAGGAGTCGCGGGGGCGGCGGAGTCAGCGGAGGGCGGCCGCTTCGGCGGCCAGTTTCTCGATGCGCGAGTAGTCGCCGCCGGCGAGCGCGTCGGCCGGGGTGAGCCAGGTCCCGCCCACGCAGCCGACGTTCGGCAGCGCGAGGTAGTCGGGGGCCGTCGCGAGCTTGATGCCGCCCGTCGGACAGAATTTGACCTGCGGCAACGGGCCGCCGAGCGCCTTCAGGTACGGCAGGCCGCCGGCGGCCTCGGCGGGGAAGAACTTCATCTCGGTCACCCCGCGGTCGGCGAGCGCCATGACCTCGGAGGCGGTCGCCACGCCGGGCAGGAACGGCACCCCGCTCACCTCCATCGCGTCGACCAGCCCCGGGGTGGTCCCCGGGCTGACCAGGAACTTGGCGCCGGCCGCGACGGAGGCCGCCACGTCGGCCGGGGTGCGGATGGTGCCCGCGCCGATCACCGCCTCCGGGACCTCGGCGGCGATGCGCGTGATGGCGTCCAGGGCGGCGGCGGTGCGGAGGGTCACCTCGATGACCGGCAGGCCACCCGCGACCAGGGCGCGGGCCAGGGGGACCGCGGTCTCCGGATCGTCGATCACGACGACCGGGACGACCGGGGCGATGTCGAGCAGACTCATACGAACTCCAGGTTGGACAGGCGCCGGCTCAGCCAGGCCGCCGCGCCGGTGAGAGCGGGCTGAGGGGCCACGATCAGCACCGTGGCGATGTCGGAAAGGTAGTCGTTCAGGGTCGGGGTGGCCTCGAAGCGACGGCGGAAGTCGCTGGAGCGGACCCGGTCCACGATACGCGGCAGCACGCCGCCGCCCAGGTAGACGCCGCCCCGCGCGCCGAGGGTGAGAGCGACGTTCCCGGCGAAGGTGCCGAGCATGGCGCAGAAGACCTCGACGGTCTCCGCGCACAGCGAATCGTCCATCCGGGCCACGATGTCGGAGGCGGACAGTGTCGGCGCGTCCGTTCCGTGGACGAGCGCGAGGGCCCGGTGCAGGCGCGACAACCCCGGCCCGGACAGCAGGTGCTCGGCCACCACGTGCTCCAGGCCGTCCGCGCGCAGTGCCCGGACGATCTCGTGGTCCCGCCTGTCGAGGACGGGCGCCGTGACGTGCCCGCCCTCCCCGGGGATCGGCACCCAGCCCTCGGCCGCGGGCACCAGACCGCCCACGCCGAGACCCGTCCCCGGCCCGAGTACGGCCTTGACGCCGCGCGAGGGCTCGGGGCCGCCCAGGGAGACCAGGTCGTCGCCCCGCAGGTACGGCAGGGACGCGGCCAGGGCCTCGAAGTCGTTGAGCAGCCAGGTGTTCGGGATGCCCAGGTCGCGTACCGACCCGGTCCACCCGGAGTTGGTGAGCCGATAGCGGTCGCCCTCCACGGGCCCCGCGATCGCGACGCACGCGGCTCCCGGCTGAACTCCGCCCGCATGATCTGCGATATAGGCGGCTACGGCTTCGGGAAGGCCATCGTGTTCCGCGCCCGCGAGCACGGCCACCGCCTCGGGCTGTCCACCGGGCTCGGTGACCAGCCCGAACCGGGCGTTGGTGCCGCCGATGTCGGCGACGAGCCAGGGAAGGCTCACGAGATCTCCTTCGCGGACCGTGCGAAGGAGACGATGTGCACGCTCACGCCCGGATTCCGCTCTGGGCGGTCGCCGGGCGGGTGCCGTTCGCGACGGCCTCGGCGTGGCCGTTCAGGGCGAAGACGCCCGCGCCGCGCTCCGCGGGGCCCGCCGTGCGGCGGAAGGCGCCGAACAGCTCGCGGCCGGTGCCCACCCACTGGGCGTCGGTGAGCGGCGCGCCCTGAAGGGGCCTGGCGGCCAGTTCCTCGGCGCCGACCAGCAGCTCCAGGGTGCCCGCGGCGGCGTCGAGGCGGATGGGGTCGCCGTCGCGCACCAGCGCGATGGGGCCTCCGTCGGCGGCCTCCGGCGACAGGTGGATGGCCGCGGGGACCTTGCCGGACGCGCCGGACATGCGGCCGTCGGTGACGATCGCCACCCGCTGCCCCCTGTCCAGCAGCACCGCCATCGGCGGGGTGAGCTTGTGCAGCTCCGGCATGCCGTTCGCGCTCGGTCCCTGGTAGCGGATGACCGCCACGAAGTCCTGCCCGTCCAGCTCGCCCGCGTCGAAGGCGCGCAGCAGTTCAAGCTGGTCGTCGAAGACCTTGGCCGGGGCCTCGATGACGAGGTGCTCGTCCTTGACGGCGGAGACCTTGCTGACCGCGCGGCCCAGGTTGCCGTCGAGCATGTGGATGCCGCCGTCTGCGGAGAACGCCTCGGAGACCGGGCGCAGCACGTCGAGGTCGGTGCTGCCCTCGGTGCGCTCCTGCCAGACCAGCTCGCCCTCCTTGAGTTCGGCGGCCGAGCGGTAGTGGTCCAGCCCGCGCCCGGCGATCGTGAGCACGTCGCGGTGGAGCAGCCCGGCGTCCAGCAGGTCGCCGATGAGCACCTGCATGCCGCCCGCGGCCTGGAAGTGGTTCACGTCCGCGTGACCGTTGGGGTACATGCGGGTCAGCAGCGGCACCGCCTTCGACAGCGCGGCCAGGTCGTCCCACAGGAGTTCGATGCCGGCCGCCGCGGCGATGGCGACGATGTGCATGGTGTGGTTGGTCGAGCCGCCGGTCGCGAGCAGTGCCACGCAGGCGTTGACGATCGCCTTCTCGTCGACGACCTCGCCGACGGGGGTGTACTCGGAGCCGTGCGCGGTCAGCTCGACCGCCCGCCTGCCCGCGGCCTTCGTCAGGGCCTCGCGCAGCTCGGTACGCGGGTTGACGAACGTCGACCCCGGCAGGTGCAGACCCATGACCTCGATCATGACCTGGTTGGAGTTGGCGGTGCCGTAGAAGGTGCAGGTGCCGGGGGAGTGGTACGACTTCGCCTCGGCGTCGAGCAGCTCGCCCTTGCCGACCTTGCCCTCGGCGAACAGCTGCCGGGTGCGGGCCTTGATCTTGTTGGGCAGACCGGAGGTCATCGGACCGGCGGGGACGAACACCGCGGGCAGGTGGCCGAAGTGCAGCGCCCCGATCAGCAGGCCGGGAACGATCTTGTCGCAGACGCCGAGCATGAGGGAGGCGTCGAACATGTCGTGCGAGAGCGCGATCGCGGTGCCCATCGCGATGACCTCGCGGCTGTAGAGCGAAAGCTCCATACCCGCCCGGCCCTGCGTGACGCCGTCGCACATCGCGGGCACGCCCCCGGCGAACTGCGCGACGCCGCCGGCCTTCCTGACGGCCGCCTTGAGGATCGCCGGGTAGGTCTCGTAGGGCTGGTGCGCCGACAGCATGTCGTTGTAGCTCGACACGATCGCCACGCCGGGCTTGACGTTGGCGCGCAGGTCCCGCTTGTCGCTCTCGCCCACGGCGGCGAAGCCGTGCGCGAGGTTCGCGCAGCCCAGGCTCGCCCTGGCGGGGCCGCGCAGGCGGGCCGCCTCGGCCTCGGCGCGCAGCCTGTTCAGGTAGGCGGTGCGGCTGGGGCGGCTGCGCTCGACCAGACGGTCGGTCACCTCCTGGATCACGGGGTGCATCCGGACTCCTCGATCGTGGTCGGCGTCATCGTTGCCGGGGTGGTCGCTTCGGTCAGGGCGGTCGGCTCGCGCGCTCACTCCGCCCCCTCCTCGTGCCAGACGCGGCCGCTGCGGCCGACGAGCTCGTGGGCCGCGGCGGGTCCCGCGCTGCCCGCCGGGTACGGCTCGGGCGGGGTTCCCCGCGACTCCCACTCGTCGAGGATCGGGTCGATCCACCGCCAGGCGGCCTCGACCTCGTCGCGCCGCATGAACAGGGTCGGGTTGCCGGCGAGGACGTCCATGAGCAACCGCTCGTAGGCCTCGGGCACCCGGCCGGTGAAGGTCTCGGCGAAACTGAGGCTCAGCGGGACGGGCTTGAGCGCCACCTCGCCCGCGCCGGGCTCCTTGGCCATGATGTTCAGCTGGATGCCCTCGCTCGGCTGCAGCCGCAGCACCAGCCGGTTCGGCGTGCTACCGGGGAAGATCGAGTGGGGCACGTCCTTGAACTGCACCACGATCTCCGAGCAGCGCTGCGGCATGCGCTTGCCCGTACGCAGGTAGAACGGCACCCCTGCCCAGCGCCAGTTCTTCACCTCGGCGCGGATCGCGGCGAAGGTCTCCACCCGGCGGGAGTCGTCGGTGGGCGCGGTGTTGTCGGGCTCGTCGAGGTAGCCGGGCACCGGGACGCCGCCGGACTCGCCCGCCGTGTACTGGCCGCGCACGGTGAAACGGTCCACCTCGCCGCCGGTGATGGCCCGCAGAGCCTGGAGGACCTTGACCTTCTCGTCGCGGATCGACTCGCGGTCGTTGCGCGACGGCGGCTCCATCGCCACCAGGCAGAGCAGTTGGAGCAGGTGGTTCTGCACCATGTCGCGCAGCGCGCCGGCGTGGTCGTAGTAGCCGCGACGGCCGGGGGTGCCGACGGTCTCGGCGACGGTGATCTGGACGTGGTCGATCCACAGGGAGTTCCAGATCGGCTCCAGGAACGCGTTGGCGAACCGGAGCACGAGGAGGTTCTGGACCGTCTCCTTGCCCAGGTAGTGGTCGATACGGTAGATCTGCCGCTCGTCGAAGATGGCGCCGACCTCGTCGTTGATCCGCATCGCGCTGCGCAGGTCGCGTCCGAGCGGCTTCTCCAGCACCACCCGCGAGGCGGGGGTGACCAGGCCGGCGCGGTGCGCCTCGCGGCAGAACGGGCCGAATGTCATGGGCGGGCTGGCCAGGTAGAACACCCGGTCGCGGTGCTCGTGCCCGTCGAGCGTCCGGGCGAGTCTCGTCCACCCGGTGGGGTCCTGGCCGCTGATGTCGATGGTGACGTGGTGCAGGCGGCCGAGGAAGCGCCGCCAGGTGTCGAGGTCGTCCTGCGGCACCGAGCCGCGCATCGCGGCGTCCACCTTGCCGCGGAAGTCGGCGTCGTCGAGCCCGCCGCGGGACATCGCGATCACGCGGGTCTCGGGGGCGAGACGCCCGTCCCGGTCGGAGTGGTAGAGCGCCGGGAGGAGTTTCCGCATGGAGAGGTCGCCGGTGCCGCCGAAGACGATGAGGTCGGCGGGTTGCGGGGTCTCGGACATCGGGGGAACTCTCCGTGATGATCTATCGAATTTGGGGATAGATCGGACACTAGCTAGATCTTGCGCTCTACACAAGCGGAGTTTTGTAATTTGAGATGAGAAAGTATGAAGTTTTCATTTCCTAAGTGGGTGTGATTCACTTGGCGGATGCCTCGACGTCCCGCCGCCGCGCTGGCCACCAGCGGTGAGGTGTTGCGCCTCATCCGCTCGGGCGAGGCCGCCACCCGAGCGGACATAGGGCGTGTCACCGGCCTGTCCAGACCCGCCGTGTCCCTGCGCGTCACCGAGCTGCTGGAGCGGCGCCTCGTCGTGGAGGACAGTGAGGGCCCCTCCACCGGAGGCCGCCCGCCCACCCGCCTGGTCTTCAACGCCTCAGGCGGGGTCGTCCTGGTCGGCTCTCTCGGCGCGAGCCGCGCACAGGTCGCCGTCTGCGACCTCGCGGGCAAGGTGCTGGCCGACACCGCCCTCTCGGTGGACGTGGAGGAGGGGCCGGACGTCGTCCTGCCCCTGGTCATGCGGAGCTGGAGCGAGCTGCTCGGCGACCGCCCCGTCTCCCTGGTCCGCGGCGTCGGCCTGGGGGTCCCCGCCACGGTGGAGTTCGCGGCCGGCCGCACCGAGAGCGCCCGGATCATGGCCAGCTGGACCGGTGTGGCCATCCCGCCGATCATCGCCGAGAGCTTCCCCGCCCCGGTCTTCCTCGACAACGACGTGAACGTCATCGCGATCGGCGAGCACCGCGAGATCTACGCGGGCGAGGCCGACGACCTGCTGTTCATCAAGGTCTCCACCAGGATCGGCTCCGGAGTGATCGCCGGGGGCGAGATCCTGCGGGGGGCGCTGGGCGCCGCGGGGGAGATCGGGCACATCCCGGTCCGCGACGGCGGGGGCGTCCTCTGCCGCTGCGGCAACATCGACTGCGTCGACTCCGTCGCCAGCGGCACCGCGATCCTGCGTCAGCTTCGTGCCAGGGGGCACGAGGTCACGAGCCTCGCCGACGTGGTGAGCCTGGTCAGGGCAGGGGACGCGGAGACCATGACCGTGGTCCGCAACGCCGCCAGAATGCTCGGCGAGGTCGTCGCCAGCGCGGTCAACCTGCTCAACCCCTCGGTGGTCGTCCTCGGCGGAGACGTCGCGGAGACCTTCCAGCCGATGGTCTCGGGGGTCCGCGAGGTCATCTACCGCCGCTCGACGGCGCTGGCCACCCGCAACCTGCGGATAGAGCGCAGCCGACTCGGCCCGAGCGCCGGGATCATCGGCTGCGCCCACATGGTCCTGGACCACATCCTGTCGCCCGAGGCCGTCGACTCCGCCGGCTGGCAGCCGCTGCGCTCGGTCCGCTCGGTCCGCTCCCTCGTCTGAGCCGCTCCTCCTACGCCTCCCGCGCCGGCTCCTTGCGATCCGCGCGATCCGCCGTGCCCGTGGACCTGGCATTGAGGACCACCAGCGCCAGCAGGACGAGCAACCCGGCGAAGGTCACGGCCAGGCCCACGAACTCGGCGAACCAGCCGACCAGGACGGGGCCCAGCAGCAGTCCCGAATAGGTCAGCGTGGTGAACCTGGCCAGTGCCGCGGCCGCCCCGAGGCCCTCCGCGCCGCCGTGCCCCACCGCGCTGAAGATGAGGGGGAGCAGGACCGAGAGGCCGATCCCCACCACCGCGAAACCCGCGATCGCGACGACGATCCCGGGACTGAGCACGACCATCAGCAGGCCGCAGAGGGCGATGCCACCGCTCACCCTGACCAGGGCGGGCGCGCCGTACCGCTCGTGGAGGCGGTCACCGACGAGGCGGCCGGCGGTCTGGCACAGGTTGAAGAACGTGTATCCCAGCGAGGCGACGGCGAGGGTGGCGCCGCGATCCTCCAGGAGGAAGACGCCGCTCCAGTTACCGACCGCGCCCTCCAGGATCAGGATGACGGCGCCCATCGCGCCGAACATCAGCACCCGAGGGGTCCACCCGTCCCGCCACTTCACCCGGACCTTCTTCTCGCCCTCCTGGGGCGCGTGCCGGTCGGCCGAGGCCGGCAGCATCCACATCCCGGTGACCAGCGAGAACAGGGCCACGGCCACGCCCAGCCACAAGAAGTGCGACATGGGAGTGAGACCGGCCTGGATGGCGAGGCCGCCCAGCACGGAGGCGATCATCGCGCCGATGCTCCAGGCGGCGTGGCAGCGGTTCATGACGGACCGTTTGTGAGCGCGCTCGACCGCGATGGCGTGGGCGTTCATGGAGACGTCGAGAAGCCCGTCGATCAGACCGAAGATCACCAGTGCGACGGCGAGCTGGATCGGATCGGAGGCCAGCGCGAGGCCGACCAGGGAGAGCGGCAGCGCCACCCCGGTCACCCGGGCGATCGGCGCGCTGCCGTACCGGGCCACCAGGCCACCCGCGAGCTGCATGGCGACCAGGGCGGAGACGGAGGGGACGACGAGCAGGAGGCCGAGCTGCCCGGCGGAGAGATCGTGCTCCACCTTCAGCGAGGGGACCCTGATCAGAAAGCTGGCGTAGGAGATCCCCACGATCAGGAACGCCGACATCGCGGCGAGGCGGGTCAGGCCCGCGGCCCGCGACATCACCGCTTCGGGAGGCGTCCCCGGCGGCTCACCGGCGGGCGAGTCCACCCCGGGCGGATCCTTGGGAGGCCGTCCTCCTGACGCGGGTTCGGTCATGTTCTCAGGCGCCGTCATCGCCGGCCCACTCCTTCATCCACCTGGGGTCCACTTCGTCCTCCTCGCGGATGAACCGCACGTCGGCCGAGACACGCATGACGTCGGTCACGGTGTCGAGGGAGGCGTGCACCACGTACGGGTTGTGCACGGTCAGGTCGCCCGCCTCGTAGTCGCTCCACAACCATCGCCGGTCGACGACGCGGGCCGTCATCTGGAGGTCGTGGCTGATCGGCCGGGAGTCGTGGGCCCGATCGGTTCTGAGCCGCGCCGGATCGAACCGCTCCGCGGACTCCCGGTGCGAGCCCTCCAGGTAGACCAGGCCCCCGGTCTCCATCGGGCAGTCGCCGACGGGTATCCACATCGTCAGGACGCGGTCGCTGCCCTGGGACATGTACGCGTGATCGGTGTGGGCGCGGGAGGCCCGGAGCGAGCCCGCGTAGAAGTGGCGCAGGATGCCCCGGGGCAGCAGCCGGACGGGGCCGCCGAGCAGGGTCGAGGCGAGCTCCGTCAGGGCCGGCTGCCGGGCGAACGAGGCGAACCGCTCCGTACGCACGAAGTCGTGGGCGGGGTGGTCCCTCACCCCGTGGGAGGGCAGCCCCTCCGGCGGGCGACCGGAGAAGACGCCCTCCTCGGGGGTGGTCCCCGGCCTGAGCAGACCTTCGGGAAACGCCGACAGGTACGCCCCCCGCAGGGAGAGAACCGCCTCGCGGTCGAGGAACCCCCGCAGCAGCAACAGTCCGTCGTCGTGGAACCGCCGCCTGAGCGCCTCGGGATCGCCGAGCAGCGCGCTGCTGTCGGCAAGCGGGGCGAACAACTCGTCGGTGAACGGGATGGGCACGCCGTTGGAGGAGACGGCTCGCCTGTCTCCTGGCATCAGTAGACCCCCTCGGTGATCTGGTCGGCGTCCTCCGCCTCGTAGGGCCCCACTCGCGCGACCCCCGGCCACGGAAACCAGGGATGCGGCGGGGCGGAGACGGCGCTGTCCCGTTCCAGCAGGTTGGGCAGGAAGAGGTCCTCCAGGAGGGTCACCGCCCTGATCCGGCCCCGCTCGCCGGCGGCGACCTCCTGCCACACGTCGTCGGGCCGGACGACGTGCATGACCGCGAAGGGCGGCGGCAGATGGTAGCTGTGCGGCTCGTCGGGGGAGATGGCGTCACCCTGGAGGGCATGTCCGACGAGGGTGTTGCCGTAGGTGTCGATCCACTGGACCCCGTCCAGATACTCCTCGCGCAGATAGCGCGCCTCCTCGGGGGAGCAGGAGGTGCCACCGGTGCACACGGCGCGGACGCCGTACTCCGCGAGAGGCTTGTCCAGCGCGGGGGCGAGCGACAGGAGCAGTTTGGCGGTCGTGAAGAGCAGGCTGACCCGCTCCTCCCGCAGGAGGTCCGCCGTCTGCGCGACGAGGTGCTCGACGTAGGCGTCGGCGCCGTCGCCGAAGGAGGCGCGAAGCAGGTGCTTCACCCAGCGCGGGTCGAAGTCCACGGAGAAGACCGCCGCCCCCCAGCTGTCGCCGAGCAGCTTGACGAAGTGCCCGTAGGCGTGCGGGCCGCTGGGGGTCATGGCCAGGATGTCGCCGCCGAGCAGGCCGCGGGCCTCCAGCATGACGCGGTACATCTTCACGTCGTAGACGGCACGGGTCACATCGACGACCCGGTACGGCGGCCCGGACGTCCCGCCGGTCTCCACGACGCGGAACGGCCGCCCCGCGAAGCCCCTGGGCACGAGGTCGCGCGCGCTCACCCCCCGCAGATCGGTCTTGTCGAACAGGCCGAACAGGCGCAGGGAGGCGTAGTCGGTGACGTCGCGGATCGGGTCGAAGGGCAGGCGGCTCCTGCGCGCCAGCCAGAACGGTGAGCCGCTCTCCTCACTGAAGTGCCAGCTCATCATGCGCGCCGTCCACTCGTCGAGGGACTCGCGCATGGGGGGGATCTGTTCTCGCATGGCGTCCAGCAGGGAGCCGACAGGAAGGAGATGACTGCTCGGGTTCAGGACGACACTCCTTGGGGAACGGCCGCGAAGCAGGCCGGGTGAACGAAGCGGGACCCGGCGGCGACGCCACGCGCTCCCGCCTCGTCCGTGGAGACGACGACGGCGAAGGGGAAGGGCAGCTCGCAGCCGACGAGTGGATGACCGACGTCGTCGACGTGCACGAGGGTGGGCGCGAGGAACGTCAGCCCACCCGACCTGACCAGGAGCGGCCGCCGGGTGAGGACGCGCCCGCCGGGGAGGAGCCGGTCGGAGACGAACGCGGCCATGCGCACGGCGTCGGCCTCGGGCCACGACGCCTGCGGCAGACGCAGGTCGGACGGGTCGAGGGAGATGCCGTCGAGCACCGCCGCGACCGCGCGACCACGCTCGACGGCGGCTTCCCTGGCCGTCCGCAGGCAGACCACCGTGGACACGCAGGTGCAGAAACGGCCCGCGTCCCGCGCGATCCTGAAGGCGAGCTCCTCGGGATACACCGGATCCCGCGCGCCCACGATCATGCAGGCCCGCCCGGGGCCGCGCAGATCGAGGGACGGCGTGTCCATCGCCGGTTCCGCGGCCAGGCCGTCGCCGCCGTAGACGATCTGCCTGTCGGTCGCCCGGATCAGCGCGGGCAGGACCCGGGGCGCGCTCGGGTAGTAACCCAGCGTCTCCGGCGGCCAGCCCACGCTCAGCAGGGCCCCGATCAGGCGGGCCGACGACAGCGGCTCGCGCCTGCTGGGGCGGACCCAGACCGCCGCGCCCGACAGCGCCGCCTCGAGCACTCCCTCCAGGCAGGTGAAGGTGTTGGCGGGCAGGGAGACCAGGGTGAGCCCGCCGGTCTCGCGCACGTCCGCCGCGATCTCCTCCAGCCGCTCGCCGAGCATCGCCGACCAGCGTCGCACGAGAGCGGAGGGGAGCCCCGCCGTGGCGCGCATCGCCTCGTCGAACTGCCCGGCGTCCTGAACGCCGAGGGACTCGACGGGTACGCGGCCGTGCCGGAACAGCGCGACGGCCTCGCGGAGCATCTCCAGGCGCCGGGCGAGGGAGGGGACGGTCATCGCGGCACGGCGCGCCCGCAGGCGCGCGCCGTCGTCGCGGATGAGGATCTCCGGGGCGAGGGAGAGCGACGGCCCTCCGGGGACGGGCACGGTGTCCATCGACCGGTACCACCGTCCCGCGCGCAGCAACGGCAGGACCACCTCGCCGGTCACGACAGCGCGTCCCGCAGCGCGCCGACGACCCGCTCCTGCTGGGCGCGTGCCATACCGGGGAAGAGCGGCAGGCAGATGTGCCGGGAGGTGAACGCCTCGGCGTTCGGGAAGGACCGGTTCGCGAAGTGCCGGGCGAAGTAGGGCTGGCGATGGAGCGGGACGTCGTACACCTCGCCCGCGAGCCGTACCCCCTCGGCGCGGAGGTGCCGCTTGAGCGCCGCGCGGTCGACGCCTTCGGGCAGCAGGGCGAGATATTTGTAGTGGTTCGTCGCGCACCCCGCAGGCACGGCGGGGCGCTTCAGGGAGGGCACGCCGGCCAGGCTGTCGTCGTACCAGGCGGCCAGTTCCGTACGCTCGGCCAGCACCTCGGCCAGCCGGGCCAGATGGATCAGACCCACCGCCGCGTGCAGTTCGCTCATGCGCCAGTTGCTGCCGAGATCGTCGTGGAGGTTCTCCTCGAAGGAGCGCTTGCCGTGGTCCCGCAGGTGCATGACGCGCTTCAGGTCGCTCTCGTCCGCGCTGAGCAGGCCCCCCTCGCCACTGGTGATGATCTTGGTGGGGTACAGGGAGAAGGCGGCCAGCCGGCCGAAGGTGCCCGCCGGGCGTCCGTGCAACGAGGAGCCGAGGGCGTGGGCGGCGTCCTCGACGACGGCGATCCCCTGCCTGTCGCACTCGGCCAGCACCTCGGCCAGCGAGTCGGGGACGACCCCGGCGATGTGCACGGGCACGACCGCGGCCACGTCCTCGTGGGCGGCGAGGGCGGCGCGCAGCCCTTCGGGGTCCATACCGAGACCGTTCGGCTCCATGTCCACGAAGTCGACCCGGGCGCCGGCGCGGACGGCACTCGCCGCGGTCGCGAAGAAGGTGTTGGCCGGGACCAGGACGGTGCGCCCCTCGACCCCGACGATCCGCAGAGCGATCTCCAGCGCGGAGGAACCCGAGCTCACCGCCGCCGTGCCGCGCCCGATCTCCCCGGTCGCGAGCGCCTCCAGCCGGATGCCGCGCGTTCCGAGCGTGAGGGAGCCGGAGGCGAGGGCGTCGTCGACGAGGTCCAGGACGTCCAGGCGGGCCCGGACGTCGAACCCCACCTTGGCCGCGGGCACGTCCGGCACAGCGGTGGCGGGCTCGGCCAGGGACCGGGTGAAGAAGTCCGCCGCTTCGGCCAGGCCGGTGCCGTGGCCCATGGGCAGCGGCAGGATCTCGGCCGAAGGGTGGGCGCTCACGATCCGTTCGCCGGCGGTCTTGGCGTCGCCGGGATCGAGGCGACCGTCGGCCGTGCCGTACTGGACCTGCAGGGGAGCAGGGGCGAGCGCCGCGTACAGGTCGGGGAGGTCGGCGTGACGCAGGATGGACGGCAGGGCGACGTACTGGTTCCAGGCCAGCGACCGGCCGATCATCGTCTCGTACGTGCCCAGGTGGCTGGCGGCGCACAGCGGGAGCGGCTCCTGGCGCAGCAGCGCGGCGTGCAGCGCCACGGCCGCGCCCATGCTGTGCCCGAACAGGCCGATCCGCCCGGGTGCCACGTCCGGGTGCGTGCCGAGCCAGTCGAGCGCGGCTCCCGCGTCCTCCGCCATCGCCCCGAGGAGGCTCCCGCCACGCAGCCGCAGCGTGCCGTCCAGCACGTCGCCGGGATCGCGCCCGCCCAGCGTGGCGGGCTCCACCCAGCGGTCGAGACCGTGGTCGAGGGTGAGGGTGAGGAAACCGGCCCGGGTCAGGTGCGCGGCGACGTCGCGCCCGGGATGGTCGGGAGGCAGGAGCCCGGTGACCCGTTCCAGGGTCGCGTTACGCCCCGCGCAGACCAGCACGGCCGGCCACGGCCCCGGGCCCGGCGGGGCCAGCATGACCGCGCGCAGCTCCCGGCGGCCCTCGTGCTCGAAGAGGTAGTGGTCCACCCGCGGCTCCCCGCCCTCCTGCCTGCGGGTGGAGCGCACCCGAAGGGGCACCTGCCGGGTGGCGGCCAGCCGGGCCACCGCCCTGCGCACCTGGCCGTTGCGGACGGCAGGGTCAGGTGCGGGGGAGCCGGGGGCGGGATCGACCGGAGAGTGGCCGAGATGGTGGAACCGGTCGATCGACGTCAACGCGAACCCCGGATCTCAGACGAAGTCGGCGTGGAGCGTGTGCGGAACCTCGACGCGGTAGGTGTTCAGCGCGTCGTCCAGTTTGATCCGTCCCTTGCGCAGCCATTCGAGTAACTCGTTCTGCGGCCGGTAGAAACAGGATTTGCACAGGTCGGTCCTGAGCGGGTTGCTCGACTCCCACTCGGCTCTGGGGCCGCCTTCAAGGACGTTCAGGTAGCCGTCCTGGAGCACGTTGCCGATGCGGTAGCGGCTGTTCAGGTGGACCTGGGGGCAGGGGTAGAGATGGCCGTCCGCGCCGACGGCCGTGACGAAACGGCTGTAGTGGCAGTGGTCGAAGTCGCCCTCGACGGACTCCACCTGGTCCATCGGTCCCCGGTCGAGCTTGGGCACGGAGACCTCGAACTCCTCCGACGACAGCGCGGAGACCTCGTCGAGCGAGGCGGAGACCTCCGCCATGACCTGCTCGATCGTCTCGTGGCCCATCGAACTGTAGAACTCCGGCTCGAACCGTACGTAGTGGGCCCCTGAGTCGCGCGCTATCAGGGCGGCCTGTGTGATCTCCCGGTAGTTCTGCATGGTGATCACGAAGTTGAACCCGATGCGGAACTCGGGGTCGACGGCGTTGTCGCGCAACCTGCGGACGGAGCCGAGGAAGGACTTGAACGTCTGCTCGCGGTCCCGGGTGATCTCGTTGAAGGTGGCCTCGGTGCCGGCGTTGAGGCCGATGCGCACCCAGGTGTGGGTGTTCACCACGCAGTCGGCGATGTCGTCCCGATGCAGCCGGGAGCCATTGGTGATGAGACCGATGCGCAGCCCGGCCGCGTGCCCGGAATCGCAGATCTCCGTATAGCCCTTGTGAATGGTGCATTCGCCGCTGCCGCAGAATGTGACGGCCCGGCCGCCGGACTCGGCGAACTCCCGCATGAGCTTGACGCTCTTGTCCGTGGGAATTGCGTCCTTGAAGGAGAACAGATCGTAGAAGTTCTCCTCGTTCGGCGAATGGAAGTTACAGAAATTGCAGCGCATATTACAGGCGCCCATGATGCCGATGCGCATATGGACGGGTCGGAAGCTCTCCCCGTTGACGAACTTCCTCAGTAGATCCTCGTGGGCCATGACCTTGTCGGGAGCGTGTGCCTGGTCGAGTTCGACCTCCGCCAGACCCTCCCCGTTGGTGGGTCTCGCCGACCTGTAACTCTCGTTCGACATTTCATCCCCAATCGACCAGGAAGGATTTTGTCAACCCGGTCCTTGTGCCAAATTCGGCGCGCTGGCAGGCGTCGCTCGGATACGTGTTGAAGTAGGTCGATTTAGGGTCGTGATCGTGACATTCAGGCCATGGGAGCGCTCCCAAATGGGGATCCTAAATGACGCCCTTAAATGGGTCAAGACCTCTTGTGGGGCATTTTCGGACACGGTACGGTACGTCGGGTCCGACATTCGCGCGGTCGGAGGGAGTTCGTGCAGGTGGAGGGAAACGGCATGACAGAAACTCCGATAGTGTCGCCCCAAATGCCAGGTTCCTTTCCGGACACGCGGACACTCGGGTCCAGGCTGGCCGCCTACGCCTTCCTCGCCAACGACCCGTCGGTTCCCATGGTCGCCGCCGACTGGTGGGAGATCAGCGGCCCGCACTACAACGCGGTGGCCGCCGCTCTCGCCCACTTCGTGGCCGGAGAGCCCGCGGCGGAGGACCTGCGCCGCTTCGCCGCCTCTCCCGGGGATCGCGAGCTGGAGACCGCGCTGGTGAACGCGCTTCTTCCCCTGCTGGACCGCTCCCCCGCCGACCGTGCGCGCCTCGGGGAACTGGTCGTCGCGGCCGACGCGCGCGTGCTGGTGGACTACCACAACGGCGCGCTCACCGACCGCTCCGCCGCCGAGGTGTCGGTGGCCGACGCCTCCGCCTGGTCACGGCCGAGAACGCCGAGAACGCCGGGGATGTCGGGAGCACCGGGGGCACCAGGGGCACCAGGGGCGTCGGGGGCGTCGGGGGCACAGACGGTGGTCGTCATCCCCTTCAGGGACCGCGTCGGCGGTGCCCGTACCCGCAACCTGCTGGCCTGCCTTGCCGCCCTGCGCGACCAGGACGGTCGCGACGCCCGGGTGAGCGTCACCGTGGTCGAGTCCGACTCGGCGCCCACCTGGCGTGACACCGTCGAACCACTGGTGGACCACTACGTGTTCGCGCGACACGACGGGCACTTCAACAAGTCCTGGGCGGTCAACGTCGGGGTTCGCGACACCCCTGGCGAGCCCGAGCTGATCTGCGTGCTGGACACCGACATCCTGGCGGACCGCCGGTTCCTGAGCCGGAACCTGGACCGCATGGCACGCGAGCCCGAACTCTCGGCCTTCCTGCCCTACCGCCGCATGTTCTGCCTCGATCCCGAGTCCTCCGCCGCCGCCGTCCGCCGGCGCTGCGAGCGCGGCGAGGCCGACGTGCCGCTCGACGCCGTACGCGCGCTGGTGCTGAAGGAACCGCCGGGGGCCTGCCTCTGGGTGAGAAGGACGACCTTCGACGCGATCGGCGGGTTCGACGAGCGATACCAGGGCTGGGGCGGCGAGGACGACGACGTCGTGGCGCGGCTGAGCCTGGCGGGAGGGTTCACCCGGTTCGACGACCCGTTGCTGCACCTGGCCCACCCGCGTCCGGAGATGACCCTGGGCGGGGTGCCGTTCAACGCCCACATCGCCCCGCTGAGCTGGAACGTCGCCGGCGGATACGGCGACCTGCGAGGCCCCAGGGCATGACCTTGGCCGTTCGCGCCTACGCGGCGCGCACCTCGGTGCCGCAGGGCGGATCGCTGCGCTTCCGTCTCCTGCCCGGTGATCCGACGACCGAGGGCCCGATGCCCGGCGGTATCGCCGCCGGCGATCCGACGGCAGGCGGCGAGCATGGCGCGGTCGGCTGCCGTGCCCGGGTGCGTGACGCCGTGACCGGCGAGGTCAGGGCCGAGCTGGACGCCTCCGGGCCCTGGTGGACCCTGCGGGTCCCCGAGAGCTGGCCCAGTTCCCTCTACGCCGTGGGATTCACCCTCGGCGAGGGGGACGACGGGACCCGAGGCGGCGAGGCCTGGGCCGACGAGAGCGAGGACGACGAGACCTACTTCGTCGTCCGGGCCCGCGAACCGGGATCCGCCGAGGCGATCCTGGTGTCGGTGCCCTTCCTCACCTGGCAGGCGTACAACAGGGCCGGAGTTCCAGGAGAGGGCCTGTATCCCACGGAGAGCCCGGAGCGAGCCGGCAGGGTCACCTTCGACCGGCCGGGCGGCGGACCCGCGGGCAACTGGGAGGACGACTTCTACCGGTGGCTGAGCCGTAACGGCGTCCGGGCCGACTACTGCTCCAACCTGGACCTGCACGAGGATCCGGACACGCTGCTGCGCGGCCGCCGACTGCTCGTGATCCCCGGGCACGACGAGTACTGGACCCGGGAGATGCGCGACGCCGCGGAGTCCTTCGTGGCCTCCGGAGGGAATATCGCCTTCTTCGCTGGCAACACGTGCTGGTGGCAGATCCGGCTGGAGGACGAAGGCCGCACCATGGTGTGCCACCGCGACGCCCTGCTCGACCCGATGGCCGCGACCGATCCGAGCCTGGTCACCGTGGAGTGGTCGGGTTCCCCCGTGGGCCGGCCGGAGAACAGCCTGACCGGCGTGAGCTTCCGGCGCGGCGCGGGCTGCTGGGAGGACATGGACGCGATGAAGTCCGAGTCGTACACGGTGCGCTTCGCCGAGCACTGGGTGTTCGAGGGCACGGGGCTGCGCGACGGCGACACCTTCGGCAGGGGTGCGGTCGGCTACGAGACCGACGCCGCCGAGTACGTCGAGGTCGACGGCGTCCCGCTGGCGACCGGCGCCGACGGCACCCCCGCCGACTTCGCCATCCTGGCCACCGCCGACCTGCGCCACTGGCGGCACCTGGGCCAGGGCGGCCACGCCACCATGGGCATCATGCGCCGAGGGGCGGGCACCGTCTTCAACGCGGCCACGATCGGCTGGGGCGACGCCCTCGACGACCCGGTGCTCGACCGCGTCACCCGCAACGTGCTCGCCAGGCTCGCCGGTGATCCCGGCTGGTGGGAGCCGATGGGGCGCGGGGCCGCCGCGCTCGCGCTCGCCGCCTGCGAGCACCGTCTCTTCGCCGTCCTCACCGACGGTGATCTCTGGGTGAGGCCGTACCGCACCCAGAACCTGAGATGGCGGCGGATCGAGCCCGCGCCCGGTCTGGTGGCGCTGACCGCGCCGAGAGAGGCGACGCCGGGCTCGCCCGTCCTCCTGTACGGCCTGCACTCCGAAGGGCGCGTCGTCGTCCGCGAACCGGTGACCGATCGGGCTTCGTGGAAGGAGCTGTACGACGCCCCGCCGGAGGCGGTCGGGATCGCCCCCGTCGACCAGACCATGTTCGCCGCCGGTGCCGGAGGCGAGCTGTGGCAGCGTCCGCTCGCCGCGGGGCGGTCGCGGCCGTGGACCCTTGCGGGCGAAGGGCCGAGGCTCGCCGCGCTCGCCCACGTGGGGGGACGGCTGATCGGGCTGACCCACGACGGGGAACTGCGGGTCAGGACGCGGGATGACGAGTGGGCGTTTTTGGGCACCACCCCCGGGCTGGCCACGCTGACCGGTACGGCGGGCAGACTCGTCGGCGCCACGCCGGGCGGCGACCTGTTCTGGCGCGAACTGGTCGGCGGCGCGATCACGGGACCTCCGAATCCCCTGGCGGGCGATGCAGCCCCGGGACGTCCACGGCCCCCGGCGGGCGAAGCGATCACGGGACATCCGCAGACCGGAAACAACGAGGAGTGACGTGCGCCGGATCGAACTCGTCGGCCGACACCGCATCCGCCTGGACGGCGACGCGCCGGTCCCGCCCATCGGGCCGGGCGACGTGCTCGTCCGGGTGGGAGCCTGCACCGTCTGCAACCGCAGCGACCTGGCCTACTATCACTACTTCGGCCTGCGCGACCACTGCGCGACCGGCTGCTTCGGCCACGAGGTCGCCGGCACCGTCGAGGCCGTGGGGGAGCGGGTGACCCGCGTCGAGCCGGGGCGGCGGGTGTTCGTCCGCACCCCGCTCACCTCGGGGTTCGCCGAGTACGCGGCGGCGAGGGAGGTGAGCGTGGGCGTCCTTCCCGACGACGTGCCCTTCGAGCAGGGGGCGATCCTGCAACTGCTGCCCCTGGCCGTGCACGCGACCCGGGGGGTGCGGCTGGGCGATCGGGTGGCCATCGTGGGGCAGGGGCCGGTCGGGCTGATGGCCCTGCGGGTCGCACGGTTGCGCGGCGCGGCCGAGATCGCCGTCGCCGACCTGGATCCCTGGCGTCTGGAGCGCTCGGTGCTCCTCGGCGCGGACCGGACCTCGCTGGTGAAGTCACCGCAGGCCGTACCGGAGGAACTGGGAACGGAGTTCGACGTCGCCATCGAGGCGGTCGGCACCCCGCACACCGCCAACGCCTGCGTCGACCTGGTCCGGCAGAACGGTCTGGTCGTCTTCCTCGGCACCCACCACATCGACACCCATGTCACCTTCGACATGGTCAAGTGGGAGAAGAAGGGATTGCGGGTGCACAGCTCCGCCGAGCCGACCGACACCGCGAGGGCCGACGCGATGCGCGTGGCCGAGCGGCTGGCCGCCACGTTCACCAAGGACCTGCGTCTCGACGCGATCCTCAGCGCCGCCTACCCGCTGGAGCGGCTTCAGGACGCCCTCGACCGCCTCTCAGAGAGTCCCACCCTTCATCCGGCGGGAAGCACCGCGCCGTTCCAGACTCCGCCCCCGCAAACCCTGAAGATCGCCATATGTCCAGACCAGGACTGAGATGGGGGATCGCCGGATACGGCGACATCGTCCGCAGGAAGGCCCTTCCCGCCCTGCTCTCCCTGGGCGAGACCGTCACCTGCGTGTGGGGCAGGGACGCCACGCGGGCCCGGGCGATCTGTGAGGAGTTCGGATTCTCTCCTGGCGGGTCCGGCGCCTTCGGCACGTCCGACTACACCGAACTGCTCGACGCGGCGGAGGTCGTCTACGTCGCCACACCGGTCGCGGCCCATCTGCCGCTCGCGATCGCGGCGGCGCGTGCGGGACTGCCGGTCCTGGTGGAGAAACCGCTCGGCGGGGCGGCGCCCGAACTGGCCGGCGCCCACGCGGGCGTCGCCTACTACCGCCGGCTCGCGCCCGCGCTCGGGTGTGTGCGCGAGATCCTGCGCGGGCGTGCCGTACACCGCGCGATCGTGGAGTTCTCCAGCCCTTTCGACCCGGGCCCCGACGACCCCAGGCTCTGGCGCACCGACCCCGCGCTCTCCGGCGGGGGAGTACTCGCCGACGTGGGCAGTCACCGTCTGGACCTGCTCTGCTGGCTGCTGGGGGAACCGGCCGTGACCGCCGCGTGGACCGGGCGGCCCTTCGACCTGGGCGCCGAGCGCCTCGCCCGGGTGGAACTGGCCTGGCCGTCGGGAACCACGGCCGGCCTGGAGGCGGCGTGGAGGCCCGGTGCCCGCCACGACCGGCTGCGCCTGTTCTTCGACGGCGGTCACCTGGAACTCGACCCCCTCGACTCGGGGACCGTGCGCGGGATCGTCGGCGGGGTCGCCGTCGACGAGTTCCTTCCCCCGCCGCCGAACCCGCATCTCCCCCTCATGGCCGACTTCGCCCGTAGCGTCAGGAACGGGACCGATCCGGTCTGCACCGTCCGCGACGCCGACACCGTCGACCGTCTCATCGCGACCGCCTACGCGATCGCAACCCCTCTGGAGGAACACCCGTGAGCGAAACCGTCTCCCTGCCCGCCTTCCCCGCGCCGCTGCGCTGGCTGAACCGGCCCGAGGGCTGGAGCGCCGACGGCGACGCGCTCTCCATCGTCGCGGGGGCGGGCACCGACCTCTTCTCCGACCCTGGAGAGCCGAACCGCTACGCCAACGCCCCCGCCCTCGTCGGCCGCCTGGACGGCGACTTCACCCTCAGCGCGCGGGTCAGGCTCGACCTGCTGTCCACCTACGACGCGGCCGTCCTGCTGCTGTACGCCGACGACGACCGGTGGGCCAAGTTCTGCCTCGAACTCTCCCCGCAGAACAAGCCCACGATCGTCTCGGTGGTCACCCGCGGGGTGTCCGACGACTGCAACTCCGTGACCATGGACGGCCGGGACATCCGGCTGCGGATCTCCCGCATCGGCTCCGCCTTCGCCTTCCACGTCGCCGACGAGTCCGGTTTCTGGAACCTCATCAGATACTTCGCGCTCGACGGTGATCCGGAGGTCGGCTTCCTCGCGCAGAGTCCCACCGGCGACGGCTGCACCGTACGCTTCGAGGACATCGAGTACTCGCCCAAGCGTCTGGCCGACCTGCGCGGCGGTGAGTGACCCGCCTTTCCCGGATGAGGGTTCAAGGGTTGCCCTGATGCGGGCAACCCTTGGAAAATCGCGCTGACCAGCCCGGATGGCGAGCCGTCGAGGATGCGGGGTCTGCCGGACGGACACTACTTCTCGTAGTGATATCGACAGGCGGCGATCATGATGGTGTCGTCGTTGACACGGTAGACGAGCCGGTGTTCCGAGGTGATGCGCCGGGACCAGTAGCCGGACCATTCGTACTTCAATGGCTCTGGTTTGCCGATGCCCTCGTTCTCGTTCCGGGCTATGTCGGTGATCAACTGGTTGATCCTTTTGAGGATGCGCCGATCTTCTCGCTGCCAGTAGCAGTAGTCCTGCCAGGCGAGCTCGTCGAAAAGGATCTTCAAGAGGTGGTGTCCTCATCCGCCAGCTCGCGGATGGTGCCGCCTCCGGCCTCCAGCCGGGCGACCGCTTCCGACAGCCTTCTGCGGTTGACGGGAGAGGCCATCAGATAGAGCGTCTCGCGCATCGATTCGTATTCGCGCTGCGACACCATGACGACGCCTTCTCCGCCGGGGCGGGTGATGAGGACCTCTTCCTGGTCGTCGATGACGGCGTCGAGGGTGGCGGCGTAGTTGGCCCGCGATTCGGACATGGTCATCACCTTCATGTCGCCAGCGTACATGATGATGTACATCAACGGTGGCGGCGGTGGATCATCTCCCCGGCACGCCCCCCGAGGCCCGACGGACACTTTCAAGGAACTCGTGATGCCGAAGCTGAACCGCCCTCCGCTCGCCATCGTCGCCGAGCACGACACTCCGATACCGGTGCGCGACGGCACGATCCTGCGCGGCGACGTCTACCGCCCCGCCTCGGACGGGCCGTTCCCCGCCCTGCTCGTCCGCACACCGTACGGCTCGGACTCGTTCGCGGTGGCGCCGAAGATCCCCGCGCTGGAGGCCGGCTTCGCGGTGGTGCTCCAGCACTGCCGGGGACGCGGAAGCAGCGACGGGGAGTTCCGTCCGTGGCTGGACGAGGGCGACGACGGCTACGACACCGTCGGGTGGATCACCTCCCAGCCGTGGTCGAACGGCGAGGTCGTGGCCTTCGGGATGTCCTACCTCGCCGGATGCGCGCTCCAGGCCGCCGCGACCCGCCCGCCGGGGCTCAGGGCGGTGGTCGCCTCGATGACCCCGCATGACTTCTACGACGGGCTGAAGTATCACGGCGGGGCCTTCGCGCTCGGCTCGGCGCTGAACTGGGGCCTGCTGCAGGAGATGCTCGGGCTGATGCACGGGATGGAGGCCGGCGAGGACGTGGGGGCGGGCTTCGGCGCGCTCCTGCCCGTACTGGGCGACCAGGCCGCCGCCGTGCGAACGCTGCCGCTGCGCGACGTCCCCGCCGGACCGTGGTGGAGCGACTGGATCTCGCACCCGACCCGCGACGCCTACTGGGAGGGGCTGGCCGAGACCCTGCGGCACGACCGGATCGAGGTGCCCGTGATGCACGTCGCGGGCTGGTTCGACCTGTTCCTCGCAGGGACCCTGGAGAACCATCGGCGGCTGGGCGGCCCGCTGGTCATCGGCCCCTGGTCGCACGGTTCCTACGCGACGGGCACCGGACACCTGGACTTCGGGTTCTCCGCCTCGGCGCAGGCGGTCATGCTGCCGCAGCGGCAGCTGGACTTCCTTTGCGGCGAGGACACCGGCCCGGCCGTGAAGATCTTCGTCATGGGCGACAACGTCTGGCGGGACGAGGAGGAGTGGCCGCTGTCCCGCGCGGTCGGCACCCGCTACCACCTGCACACCGGCGGCCTGTTGTCGGTCGAGCCTCCTCCGGACCCCGCGCCGTCCACCTTCACCTTCGACCCCCGCGATCCGGTGCCCACGACCGGTGGTCCGCTCCTGCTCCCCGACGTGACGAACGTCGGCCCCCAGGACCAGCGCGACGTCGAACTCCGCCCCGACGTGCTCTGCTTCACCACCGAGACGCTCGCCTCCGATGTCGAGGTGACCGGCCCCCTCTCCGTCACCCTGCACGCGGAGACCTCGGCGGTCTCCACCGACTGGACGGCCAAGCTCGTCGACGTCCACCCCGACGGCCGGGCCGTGAGCGTGACCGACGGCATCGTCCGGACCTTCGTCGTCTCCGGGGTGCACGAGGTCGACCTCGTCGCGACCAGCCAGGTCTTCAAGACCGGCCACCGCATCCGCGTCGAGATCTCCAGCTCCAACTTCCCCCGCTTCGACCGCAACCCCGGCACCGGCCGGACCTCCGCCGACTCCACCGAGGCCGACCTGGTCGTCCAGCACCAGACCGTCTTCCCCGACTCCTACATCACCCTTCCGATCGTCCCTCGGTAACAGACCTACGCCGGACGCCCACCGCGCCAATACCTGTCACCCGTCACCTGTCGGCATCCGGATCCGAGCGGGCCCGGAGGCAACCACGGTCACCGTCGAGGCCCGCCGGTGACGGTGTCTCCGGAATCCTTCGAGGGCGAGAGCCCAAGCGGCGCGGCGGTGAGTGACCCACCCCTCCCGAAATGAAAGTTTCAGGGTTGCCCTGAGGTGGGCGGCCCTCGGAAAATCGCTGTGAACTGCCCCGATGACGAGCCATCGGGGCTTTTCGCCTATTGGGGCTTCTCATCCTCGTCCACCTTGTGCTTCACTCCAAGCGCATGCGGGAAAGCGCTTACCGGCAGAAGGTGGGCGACCTTCTCCATGGTGTCCGGCAGGCGTGCCCGCCGGCGAAGGGAGCTTGACGAGGACGGTGACGATCAGGGTGTCCGGGCTGCCGCAGGTGTGGCCGCCAAGGGGATCACCCCCTGACGCGCTTCGGCCCCGCCAAGCGCTCGCACCCCCCCAACCGAACTGGAGATGACGATGCGCAAGGACCGAAGACTCGCGGTCATGCTGGCCGCCGCCCTCGTGACGGGCAGCGGACTGGTGACCGTGCTCTCCACCCCGGCCTCGGCGGCCCCCTCCAACGGCAACTACACGCTCGCCAACGCCGGTAGCGGCCTGTGCGCCGCCGTACCGGGGCAGAGCACCGGCGACGGCGTGCAACTGGCCCAGAACGCCTGCACCAACGCCGCCGGACAGGTCTTCACGCTCACCTCCTCGGGCGGCGGATACCAGATCAAGGCGGCGCACAGCGGCAAGTGCCTCGGCGTGCGGGACGCCTCCACCAGCGCCGGCAAGGCGGTCCAGCAGGAGTCCTGCACCGGAGCCGCGTCACAGACCTGGCAGCTCACCGCCTCCGGGTCCAACTACCGGGTGGTCAACGCCAACGGCGGCAAGTGCCTCAACGTCCAGGACAACTCCACCTCCTCCGGCGCCCTGCTGCAGCAGAACTCCTGCGACTCGGTGACCACCAAGCAGTGGACGTTCCGAACCGCCGGTGGCACGCCCCCTCCGAACCCCACCCCGACTCCCACCCCGACGACCCCGCCCCCCGGCGGCGGTGACGGCAGCGGTTCGTGGCCCTCGGACACCGGCAGCGTGCACCAGACCACCACCCGCAACGCCGGCACGTTCTTCGACGGCGGCATGAAGCGCTACTACGGCATCGGTGACGGAGGCCAGGGCGAGAGCCAGGACCCGATGTTCGTCGTGGCCAACGGCGGCACGATCCAGAACGTCATCCTCGACGCCCCGGCCGGTGACGGCATCCACTGCGAGGGCTCCTGCACCATTCGCAACGTGTGGTGGAACGACGTCGGCGAGGACGCCGCGACGTTCAAGTCCTCCAGCTCCTCGGCCACCTACCTGGTGGACGGCGGCGGTGCCAAGTCCGGCGCCGACAAGGTCTTCCAGCACAACGGCGCCGGCACGCTCACGATCAGGAACTTCCAGGTGCACAGCTCCGGCAAGCTGTACCGGGCCTGCGGCAACTGCTCCAGCTCCTACACGCGCCACGTGGTGATGGACGGCATCACCGCCCGCTCCACGAAGGTGCTGGCCGGGATCAACTCCAACTGGGGCGACACCGCGCGCTTCAGCCGGATCACCGTCTACGGCAACACCACCATCTGTGAGCGCTACAAGGGCGTGCCGAAGGGCAGCGAGCCCAGCAAGATCGGTGAGGGACCTGACGGCACGAATTGCCTGTACTCGGAGTCCAACATCACCCGCCGCTAGAACCTCCGGGTAGGCGGGCAGACGCACACCTCCTGCCCTGTGCCGGGTAGGCGGGGTGCTCCCCCCACCCCGCCTACCCGGTGCTCCCCGAAGACGACCCCGACCGCAACCGCGAGACCGCATCGACCCCCAGGCACGCGAGGGCGGTGGAACCGCCCATACCTGGCAGAACACCCACACCGGCGACCGCCCGAGCACGCGAGGGCGGTCGCCTCTCGGGTCGAGTCCGCCGGCCGGGGCGCGAGAAAGATCGGCTCGTGACGGTCCCGCTCCAGCCGCCGCCCCACGATGAAACGCCCCTGGAGACCAACGATGCGTCTGACACCTTTCCTCGCGTGTGCCGGTCTGCTCGCCGGCGTACTCGTCGCGCTGTCCGGGAACGCGGCGCACGCCGCTCCCATCCGCCATGAGGCCGAGACCTCGCCCGCGGTCTGCGTCGGCACCGTCGACTCCAACTGGACCGGCTACTCCGGCAGCGGTTTCTGCAACGGCGACAACGCCGTCGGCGGCTACGCCCAGTTCACCGTGAACGCCTCCGCCGCCGGTGTCGCGACACTGGGAATTCGCTTCGCCAACGGCACCACCACTGCGAGGCCCGCCGGTCTGGTCGTCAACGGATCCACGGTGGCGACCCCGTCGTTCGGAGGCACCGGTGCCTGGACGGCCTGGACCACCACCACCCTGACCGTGCCGGTCAACGCGGGCGGCAACACCATCCGCCTCACCCCGACCACCTCCGCCGGGCTGCCCAACATCGACTACCTCGACGTCGAGACCGGAGGCGGACCGCAACCGGTCAACGAGCTGTACGTGGCGACCAACGGCGACGACGCCGCTCCGGGCACGCTCAGCGCACCGCTGAAGACCATCCAGCGGGCGGTCGACCTGGCCCAGCCCGGCCACACCATCATCCTCCGCGGCGGAACGTACGCGCCGAGCACCAACATCCAGATCCTCAAGAACGGCACCCCGAGCCAGCCCATCACGATGCGCAACCACAACGGCGAAAAAGTGATCCTCGACGGTGAGAACATGCCCTACACGCCCGGCGCGGTCGGCTCCTCCATTCCCCGCCCCGAGCGAGGTGCCATCCACATCGAGGGGGACTGGTGGCGCCTGATCGGCCTGGAGGTCATCCATGGCCCGTACGGCGTCTTCGGCCTGGACACCAACAACAACGTCTTCGACCGTCTGATCACCCGGGACAACTACGAGTCTGGCCTGCACCTTCAGGGCGCCTCCGGCAACAACCAGATCATCAACCTGGACGCCTACGGCAATCGCGACCCGCGCAAGAACGGCGAGAGCGCCGACGGCCTCGCCATCAAGGAAGGCTCGGGCAGCGGCAACGTGGTGCGCGGCGCCCGGCTGTGGAACAACTCCGACGACGGCCTGGACTTCTGGATGTTCCCGTCACCGATCACCGTGGAGTCGTCGGTGGCGTGGGGCAACGGCTTCAACCGGTGGAACCTGCCCGACTACACCGGAGACGGCAACGGCTTCAAGCTCGGCGGCGGTGACCCGGACCCGCGGGCCGACCACGTGATCCGCAACTCCATCGCGTTCGACAACGCGGTCGGCGGCTTCATCGACAACGGCAATCCCGGACTACTGACCGCCGACCGCAACACCGCGTGGCGCAACGGCGGCACCGGATTCAACTTCGCCCGTTC
Source organism: Streptosporangium sp. NPDC006930 (assembly GCF_040635605.1). NCBI lineage: Bacteria > Bacillati > Actinomycetota > Actinomycetes > Streptosporangiales > Streptosporangiaceae > Streptosporangium > Streptosporangium sp. NPDC006930. The sequence goes on from NZ_JBEYID010000004.1 coordinate 332,322, forward strand.
CGGCTCCACCCTCACCAAGAACCTGTCAGTGGCGAACGCGACGCAGGTTTCGCTCGGCTCGTCCTCCTCCGGCTCGGGCAACTCCTGGAACCTCGGCGGCACCTGGACCTTCACCGGCACCGACCCGGGCACGATGACCGGACCCCGCGCGGCGGACGGCTCGATCCGCTCCTCCACCTTCCTACGCCCCTCCAACGGCGCCGACGTCGGCGCGCGCATCTGACCCGTCCCCACACCACGCGGCACGGATTCGCTCCTCGGCCGCTCCGGCGAAGACATCGCCGGCACGCCCGGCCCCCGTAGGTGATGATCTCTCCACGGGGGCCGGAGCCGAGCAGGACAGGCGCACCTTCTTCAAGGTGTACGGGCCGGCAGGGCTCCGGATGCTGCTCGTGGGTGTCCTGCCGACGACGCACGAAGCCCAGAACTTCAGCGCTCGGGTCAAGCAAGGCGCCGGTTACCGGGAGATGATGCCGGAGGTGCTCGCCATCATGGAGTCGGCCAGGTAACCGGTGGCCTGCTGTCCGCCGAGCCCTCCTCGAACACCGCGCCGTCCACCTTGTCGTCGACAAGGGTGACCTGCCGGTCATGCTCTACTGCGTCCGGAGCCGGCGACTTTCGGTCTGAGGAGGCGGGCGGCGGAGACGCGGGTGCGTGGCCGGAAGGCGGACGGGCTCCGCCTTCCGGCCATGTCTTCGGGACGTCAGCACACGATGAAGATGCTCTTCCAGCCGACGGGCGTCCTCTGCTCCGCGTTGCGGTTGGACGCCAACTCGAAGTGCATCACCCCCTGGGTGTCGGGCTGGTTGTACATCCGGCCGCTCTGGCCGTCGCCGTACCACCTGTACGACCCGTGGAAGGGGATGTTGGACGGGCCGCACCGGTCGATGACCACCGACCGGCCGGTGAAGCCCGGCCCTTCGTAGGCCACGTACTGCGAGGCGTAGGCGGCACTGCCCATGACCACGACCAAGGCAGCGGAGATGACGGGGACGAGGGCGATTCGCTTCACGACGATCCTCTCGATGATCTCGATTGTCTACAATGAGTAATGAAACTATCACTCAGAGTGAAGCAAGCGGTCAATGCATGGTCCGGATCGTTTACCAGAGGTATCGCCGAGGCCATGAGGCGACCCGCGCGGGGTGTCATGGTTTCCCAGCGGCTCGTCGCGAGGGCACCTGATCCCTCGTGGCGCTGAGGGCGTTCGCCGTAAAACCGGCGGCTCGTGCCGAGGGGCGGGTGTTAGCCTGACCGCATGAACACGTTCGGACGCCAGGTGATGATGCCCCGCTCACGGGGCCGCTGACGCCGCACGGACGTTCGTTTCCGAGGCCCTGTCACGGGGCCTCGGCACGTTTCACCGGCCGGAGCCCCCGTTTTCCCGGAGGTTCCGATGACCACGCCGCACATCTACGTCACCACCACCATTCCCTACGTCAACGCCCGCCCCCACCTGGGGTTCGCGCTGGAGCTCGTGCAGGCCGACGTGCTCGCCCGGTTCCGCAGGGCACAGGGCGAGCAGGTGCGGTTCCAGACCGGCACCGACGACAACTCGTTGAAGAACGTGCTGGCCGCCGAGGCGGCCGGTGTTCCCGTCCAGGAGTTCGTCGACCGTAACGCCGAGGCGTTCGTCGCGCTGCGCGAGCCGCTGGCACTCGCGGTCGACGACGTCATCCGTACCAGCCGCGACCCCCGCCACCGCAGTGGCGTGGAGAGGCTCTGGCGGGCCTGCGCCGATGCCGGTGACCTCTACCGCAAGCACTACGAGGGTCTTTACTGCGTCGGCTGCGAGCAGTTCTACACCCCCGCCGAGCTCACCGGCGGACGATGCCCGGAACACGGTGTCGAGCCCCAGCGGGTGGCCGAGGAGAACTGGTTCTTCCGCCTCTCGCGCTACGCGGACCGGCTCCACGACCTCGTCGCCGGCGGACGCCTGAGGATCGAGCCCGCGGAGCGTCGCAACGAGGTCCTCGGCTTCATCGCCGGAGGTCTGGAGGACCTCTCGGTCTCCCGGTCGACCGCCCGTGCCCGGGGGTGGGGAATCCCGGTTCCCGGGGACCCCGGCCAGGTCGTCTACGTGTGGTGGGACGCGCTCGGCAACTACATCACGGCCCTGGACTACGGCACCGGCGGTGAGAACCACGGCCGCTGGTGGGTCGGCGCCGACCGCCGGATCCACCTGGTCGGCAAGGGGGTGTTGCGCTTCCACGCCGTCTACTGGCCGGCGATGCTGCTGTCGGCCGGGCAGCCGCCGCCCACGGACGTGGTGGTACACGACTACCTCACCGCCGGTGGCCGCAAGATCAGCAAATCCGGTGGGGGCACGGCCGATCCGATCGCCCTGGCCGGGGAGTACGGCACCGACGCCGTCCGCTGGTGGCTGTTGCGCGAGGTGCCGCGCGTCGGGGACGCCGACTTCACGGTCGACCGGCTCGTCGCCCGCGCCAACGACGAACTCGCCAACGGGCTGGGCAACCTCGTCAACCGGGTCGTCGCCATGGTCCATCGCTACCGCGACGGGCACGTTCCCCTCGCCGGGCCCGGGGGAGACGGTGGGATCGGCGCGCCGGGAGGGGAGGCCCTTGAGACGGTCTGCCGCCAGGCGCCCGGTCTCGTCCGCTCGGCCCTGGACGACTTCGCGTTCCGCCGGGCCACCGCGCCGGTCTGGGCCATCGTCGACGAGGCCAACCGCTACGTCGACCTCACCAGGCCCTGGGAGCTGGCCCGTGCCGAACGCGACGGCGACCCCGGCGCCGCGGCCCGGCTCGACGCCGTCCTCGCCGCGCTCGTCCGGGCGTGCGAGACGTTGGCCGATCAGCTGGCGCCGTTCCTGCCAGGTACGGCCGCCCGGATCGCCGCGCAGTGCACGGCCGGGGAGAGTGGCCTTCCCGAGCCGAGCCCGCTCTTCCGGCGGCTCGCCGCCCCGGAGCCGGAACCCCTGCCCTGACGCACACCGCGCACGAGGGCCGGGTTCCGTGCTCCGGCGCGCGGTGTAAGGGGGCCGTGCTCCGATCCGCGCCGGGTGCGACGCGGGCGGGGCCGTGTCCCGGCCCTCACCGCGACGCAGCGGCCATCGGAAACGCTCCCGTCCGGGGGCGTTGCCCCCCAGTTGGTCACCCAGAACTGGCGCTCCCCGCAGGCTTGCGTGGCTCCTCTGCCCAGACATCCCGGCCGTTGCTCCTGGTGTGCCCCTGGTCTTGTGGAGGCGGGTTCTTGGATTCTTGTGCCACTCGTTGAGAGGAGAATGGCATGGGACGGCATGGCTACCCATCGCAGTTCCGACGCAAGGTACTGGATCTCGTTGAGGCGGGCCGCACGGTCACCGATGTGGCCCGTGACCTGGACATCAGCAGCCAGACGATCTATTCCTGGCGTCGACAAGACCGCATCGACCGCGGCTTGGAACCCGGTCTGACCAGCAGAGAGAAGGCCGAACTGGTCGCGGCCAAGCAGCGCATCGCCGAGCTGGAGACCGAACTGCGGGCCACCCGCCGTGCGATCGAGCTGGTGCGAGAGGTGGTGCCCCCAAAAGGCGGTTCGAAGCCGTCGCGGTGACGGTCGATGAAGCCATCGCGGTCGAGGTCGCCTGCAGGGTCCTTCGGGTGTCGGTCTCGGGCTGCTACGCCTGGCGCAACCGGCCCCCCTCCCAGCGTGCGATCCGGCACGCCTGGCTGACCGATTTGATCACTCAGGTGCATACCGACTCCCGCAGCACCTACGGTGCCCGCCGTGTACACGCCGAGCTGCGGCTGGGCCACGGCGTGCCGGTCAGTCACGGCGCAGTGGAACTCCTGATGCGCCGGGCCGGGCTGGCCGGCGTCACAGCAGCCTTGGCATGTTGACCCCGATAGAGTTCGAAAACACGACCATCGTGGCATGACAATCCAGAAACGCGACTCCACCGGACTCGGGACACACCAGAGTCTCCACGAAACCCGGCGCGGTTCACGTCAGTTTTAGATGCGGTGGTCGCCCTCCGCGAAGCGGAGAACACCGCGACGTCCCTCGGCCGGTTCAGGCCCGCCGGGGACGAGGTCCGGACGGCCTGTCCGCGCGTGACCGGCGGCGCGGGCCGCGTTCACTTGAGCGGGTCGTGCCCCCAGTTCATGAGGGAGTATCGCCAGCGGGTCTCCTTCACGTCCCGGGACGGCCGCTGCGTCAGATGGCGGCGGACATAGCCGATCACCTTGCGCATGTGGGCGTAGTCGTCCTCTCCCAGGTCGTCCTTCCGCTTCCGCAGGATCTCGATGATCTGGCGGCCGGACCGGTGGCCTGTCGACTCCTCGCCGCCCGACTTGTCCCCGGCGCTCTTGGACTCATCGGTGTCCAGCCAGCGTTCCAGTTCCGCGGCCGTCATGTTGACCGCCTGGTCGAAGTCCGCGGCGATCCGCTCGCCGTCGTCAGTCATGGCGATTCTTCCTGCGCAGCGCCGACGGCTTGTGCACGGCGGTCTTGCCGCTCTTGTCGCTGCGTACGAGATACTGCGGATCGTCGGCCGAGGTGTCCACGGTACGGCCCGCTTCCTCGGTCCGCTCCGTGATCTTCTTCTCGACCCTGCCCGAGGTCGACGAGCCGTGGCTCTCCCACGTGACCTCGTCACCCACGTCGAGGTCGTCCTGCTTGCGCTTGTCGGTCATGGCCGACCCTTACCCGTACCCTTTCGAACCCCATCGTGCCGGGCTCGAACCCAGGCGCTTCGCTGGATCGGATCGCCCTCAACGATCGACGGGGCGCCGTGGTCGATGGCCGGTGTTTAGCAGGTGGTTACTCGCTGATTGCCACCCCGGCCCGGCGCCCGGCGAGAGCCGGCGCCGGGCGCCGGGGTGGCTGTGAGCGGTTCCACACCTCCGCCGAGCTCACCGGCGGTGCCCGGAATACGGTGTCGAGCACCAAGGGGAGCGCGGGTCACGGGTGGGCGAGGAGGAGGACGAAGTCGCCGGTGGGGTCGATGTACTGGCGGATCATCCCGAAACCGGCCGCCATGAGTTCCCTGCGCAGGCCCTCGGTGCGGAACTTGGCGCTGATCTCGGTCCGGATCTCCTCTCCGGCCGCGAAGGAGATCCGCAGGCCGAGGTCGCCGATCCGCACGCGCATGGCGCGGCTCGCGCGCAGCCGCATCTCGACCCACTCGTGCCGCGCGTCGTACAGCGCGACGTGCTCGAAGGCGTCCGGCTCGAAGTCGGCGTCCAGTTCCCTGTCGATCACGCGCAGGACGTTCCGGTTGAAGGCGGCGGTCACCCCGCTCACGTCGTCGTACGCCGCGACCAGCCGGTCGGCGTCCTTGACCAGGTCCGCGCCGAGCAGGAAGGTGTCGCCGGGACGGAGCGTGGCGCGCAGTTCCTTCAAAAACACCTCGCGCGCCGCCGGGGCCAGGTTGCCGATGGTCCCGCCGAGGAAGGCCACCATCCGCCGTCCCGTACGGGGCAGCAGGGCGAGGTGCGCCTCGAAGTCGGCGCAGATCGCGTGCACGGTGAGGCCACGGTAGCGGGAGGCGAGCCGGTGCGCGGCCTCGCTCAGGGTGGCCGCGTCGACGTCCACCGGCGTGTAGGCGCGCAGCGTCCCGGCCGCGGAGAGGGCGTCCAGCAGCAGGACCGTCTTCTCGCTCGTCCCCGAACCGAGCTCGACCAGGGTGTCCGCGCCGCCGCGCACGGCGATGTCGAGGGCCTCCCTGCGCAGGATCGCCAGCTCGCGACGGGTGGGATAGTACTCGGGCAGCCGGGTGATGCGGGAGAACAGCTCGCTGCCCGCCTCGTCGTAGAACCACTTGGGCGGCAGCCACTTCGGCGTCGACGTCAGCCCGGCGCGGACGTCGTGTTCGAGTGCCTGCCGGAGATGGTCGCGGCCGAGATGGTTGACCAGGCGGATGGTTGGCTCGCTGACGGTCACTGGGCCTCCTGGATGTGGGGGCCACGATCCCGCTCGCCGGTCCGTGGCCGGGTGCTGTGCTTTCTCGTGGTCTCGCCCCGCCCGGTCACAGCGGCTGGACGCTCACCCCGTCGGGTGAGGCGAGGACCAGGGTGTGATCCGGCACGGCCTGCCAGCCGGGCCGGTCGTCCAGCGGCTCGCTCGCGACGAGCACGCCGTCGCGCGGGTGGCCGTCGAGGCGGAGGAAGAGCGTGTCGCCCCAGGCGGTCGCGGCGATCGACGCGCCGTCGCAGGCGAGCAGGTTCAGACGGGCGCGCGAATCCTTCAGTCCGGCGCGGGTGACGACCTCCGCCAGGGCCTCGCCGAGCGGGTCGCCCATCCGCCGCCTGGCGAACACGGCGGCGGCGAGCCACGCGGAGTCGCAGGAACTCTCCGCGTCGTCGGCGAGCTCCCTCACCACCTCTCGCGAGACGCGGCCGTTGTGGCTGAGCAGCCACGGCCCGTCGGCGAAGGGCGCGGTCGCGCTCTCCTCGATCGGCATTCCGGCGCTGGCCGACCGTACGCAGGCCAGCAGGCAGCCGGAGCGGGCCGTTCGAGCGAGGCCCGCCAGGTTGGCGTCGGCCCAGGCGGGGATCGTCCGGCGGTAGCGGACCGGCTCCGCGAAGGCGTCGTACCAGCCCATGCCGAAGCCGTCGGCGTTGAGCCTGCCGTGGCGCTGCAGGTGCGGGGCGTAGGACTGCCGGAGCAGGCCGTGGACCGGGTCGTGGATCAGCGAGGCGAGGGTGCGTGGAGCACCCAGCCAGGAGGCGTGGCGGCACATCTAGCCGCGCTCCGTAGGACGCCCGGTAAAACGCTCGGTAAGGCGCTCCGCCGGGCGCTCCCGGTGGCGTCCCGGCGGACTTCCGGGCGAACCTCCCGGAAAGTCACCGGGGGAACGCGGCGCGGAGCGCTTGACGGAGTGGCCGGGGGAACGCCGGGGGGAGTGCTCAGGGGAGGCCGAGCGGGCGCACCGGAAGCCGGCGAAGATCTGCCTGCGGGCCGGGCGGTCCCAGTTCCTGAACGTGGTGCGGACCACGGCCGGGTCGGAGGCCCAGGACCCGCCGCGCAGCACCCGGTAGCGGGCGCCGAAGAACACCTCGCTGTACTCGCGGTAGGGGAAACTACGGAAACCTGGGTGGGGCAGGAACCACGAACCGGTCCACTCCCACACATCCCCGATCATCTGTTCGGCGCCGCAGGGACTCGCTCCCAGCGGGAAGGAGCCGAGCGGGGCCGGCCGTGCCGCCCTGTGCCCGAGGTTCGCCACGCCGGGTCCCGGGTCGTCGTCGCCCCACGGATACGTCCGGGCCCGCCCGGCCGCGGCGTCCCAGCCGCAGGCCTTCTCCCACTCGGCCTCGGTGGGCAGCCGCTTTCCCGCCCACCGGGCGTAGGCGTCGGCCTCGTACCAGCACACGTGCTGCACGGGCTCGTCCATGGGTACGGGCTCGGTCCTGCCGAAACGGCTACGCCACCAGGTGTCGCCGTCCCTGGTCCAGAACAGCGGGGCGGAGGCGTGGTTGCGCCGCAGCCAGCGCAGGCCGTCGGGGGACCACCAGCGGGGGGCGTCGTAGCCGCCGTCCTCGACGAAGTCCGCGTAGGCGCGGTTGCCGACGGGCAGCCTGTCGATCCAGTAGCCGGGCAGGTCGAGCCGGTGGGCGGGGCGCTCGTTGTCGTAGGCCCAAGGCTGGGTGTCGGTGCCCATCATGAAAGGACCCGCGGGGACGAACACCTCCTCGGAGCCGGGCGCTCCTCCGGGAGGCAGGTCGCCGTCGCGGACCAGTCCAGGCCGCCCCGACAGCTGCAGGGTGGCGAGCATCGTCTCGTCGTGCTGGTGCTCGTGCTGGATCACCAGGCCGAAGACTAAGCCGTTCCTGCGCAGCGGGTCGGGATCGTAGGGGTCGACCGTGTCCAGGACGTCCAGCACCCGGCCGCGCACACCCTCGATGTAGCGGCGCGCTTCGGCCGGCCCGAGGATGGGCAGGGACGGGCGGTCGGCGCGCGGGTGCTTGAACGCGTCGTACAGGTCGTCGATCTCCGGGCGGAGCGGGGTGATCCCGCCGACCTGCCGCAGCACCCACAGCTCCTCGTAGTTGCCCACGTGGGCCAGATCCCACACCAGAGGTGACATCAGCGGCGAATGCTGTCTGACCAGCAGGTCGTCCTCGGCGTTGGTGTAGGTCGTGGAGCGGTTCCGCGCGGCGGTCAGCTCGGCGGCGATCCGTTCCTTGAAGTCGCTCATCGGATTCGTCCTTCCTCGGCCAGCCAGTCGGGCAGGCGTCCCGCCGATCCCGTCACCAGATCGAGCAGGTCGGCGGCCGGGGCCCGGCCCGGTGTCACGTGGCGGTCGGCGAAGGCGGCCACCTCGCAGACCAGGGCCGGGGCCGCCCCCAGCCGGGGCAGCGCGGCGAGGGCGGCGCGGAAGCAGGCGTCGGCGGCTCTGCGCAGCCGGGGCTCGGCCAGGCCGCGGCGCGCCGCCGACGCCCACATCCCCGCGCACGGCCCGGCCGCGGCCAGGGCCGCGTCGGCCGCGCGGTCGTCCGTCACCAGGGTGTGGGTCACCGCCGCGCACACCGGCCAGATCGCCGGGTGCTGGGCGTCGAGATAGCGGATCTCCAGCCAGCCGCGCGGCCGTACGGGCGGGAAGAGCGTCGTGGCGTGGTAGCTCAGGTCCGCCAGGGTCGGCGGGTGTTCCGGCGAGGCGAGCCGGTCGCGGAAGGTCGAGCCGTCGAGGACCGGACGGTAGGACTCGGTGTCCTCCCCGTCTCCGTCGGTGTCGCGCACGGCCATGAGACGGGCGTCGAGCAGGTAGTCCGTCCACGCGGCGCCGGGGTCGCCGTTCATCGGGACGGCGGCCGTGCGCGTGCGGTCGAGCCGCTCCCACACCGCCTGCCGCCCCGACATCCATCCGCACGGTCGTCCCTCGCTGAGCGGCGAGTTGGCGAAGGCCGCCACGAGGACGGGCCCCAGCAGGTGGGCGCGTTCCCAGCGAGCCACGGGTCTGTCGCCCAGGTCCAGATTGACCTGGACCGACGCCGTCGAGCACATCATCAGCGACCCGTACGGGGTGCCGAGGAACCGCGCCATCACCTCGTACCTGGGCAGGCGCAGCTGCCGCCTGGGCGGTCGCAGCGGGTCGAGACCCACCCCGCCCAGCACCAGGCCGGCGTCCCGGAGCGCCCGGCGCACCGCGTTCACGTCGGCGGTCAGCAGGGCGATCGCGTCCGGCAGCGAGCCGGGCGGTCCCGAGAGCTCCAGCTGGCCCCCGGGCTCGTAGGTCACCAGGCTCCCTCCGGGGAGCGAGGGCAGGGCGTCGGTGATCCTCGCCAGCGGGACCTGGCGGGCGGGATCCGTATGGTCGAAGACCAGGAACTCCAGCTCGACACCCACCCGGTCGCCGGGGGAGCCGAGGAAGCAGCGTCGTGCGAAGGTCTCCACATCCGAGGCGTTCCGGATAAGTGTGTTCTCGGTCGCCAGACTGGTCATCCTCATCCCCTTTCGCCTTATATGTCCATTTAGGTATGGATTTATAGAGCCGCGAAGGCTCAGGCGTTAGGGGGAATGAAGGGCGTCGAGGCGCGCGAGGTCGCGGCGTCTCGTCCGGCCTTTCGGTCGTCGCGGCGCCCTCCTGGTGGATGGCGCCGGAGAAATGGTAGCTCTGGAGGGGAAATTCCCGTTCTGACCTAGTTCGACACCTTTTGGTGAGTTACGTGGTATTCGACGGTGTCAGCTGGGGCTCTGTGCGGGGACGGCCGCACCGGTGCCCGGCTTCTCGGTGTCCGGCTTCTCTGTCTCCGGCCCGCCCGTGCCGGGCCCGCCCGTGTCCGGCCCGCCGGTGTCGGGTTCCCGGGGTGGGTCGCTGAGTTGTTCGCGGATGTAGTTCCACACCACGGCGATCAGAGCGGCGACCGGCACGGCGAGCAGGCTGCCCACGATGCCCGCCAGGTTGCCACCCAGTGTCACCGCGAGCAGGATCACCGCGGCGTGCAGGCCGAGGCCGCGGCTCTGCACCATGGGCTGGAACACGTTCCCCTCAAGCTGCTGCACCGCGACGATGATGGCGAGCACGATCAGCGCGTCGGTGAGGCCGTTGGACACCAGCGCGATGAGGACCGCGACGAAGCCGGCGAACAGGGCTCCGACGATGGGGATGAACGCCGAGACGAAGGTGAGGACGGCGAGGGGGAGGACGAGGGGTACGCCCACGATCCACAGGCCCAGGCCGATGAAGACGGCGTCGAGCAGGCCGACGAAGGCCTGGGAGCGGACGAACGAGCCGAGGGTGTCCCAGCTGCGGGTGGCCACGGCCGGGACGTCCGTGGCGAGGCGGCCGGGGAGCTGACGGGTGAGCCAGGGCAGGAAACGCGGGCCGTCCTTGAGGAAGAAGAACATCAGGAAGAGCGCGAGGACGGTGTTGACCAGGCCGTTCACCACGGTGCCGACCCCGCTGAGGGTGGCGGTGACGATGCTGCCGACGCTGTCCTGGATGCGGGAGGCCGCGGTGTCGAGCGCGGTGCTCACCTGGTCGGCGCCGATGTTCAGCGGCGGGCCGGCGGCCCACCTGCGGAGCTGCTGGATGCCGTTGCTCACGCCGGTGGCCAGCTCGCCGGACTGGGAGGCCACGGGGACGGCGATCAGCACCGCGGTGCCGGCGGCGAGCAGGAGGAAGAGCACGGTGACGGTCGTGGCGGCGAGGGTGGGGTGCCAGCCGTGCCGGCGCAGCAGGCGGGTCACGGGCCAGGTGAGCGTGGTGAGGAGCAGGGCGATCACGAGCGGCCAGAGGATGGACCACATCTGGCCCAGGATCCACAGGCTGACCGCGGTCATGAGCACGACGAGCAGCATCTCCAGGGAGATGCGCGCCGAGGTGCGCAGCGCGGTGCGGGTCTTGGTGGCGTTCAGCATGGCGGGCACGTGTTCACCCTAGACATGGTCGGGCCCACGTCAACGCGAGGCCCGGATCGGGCCTCCCTCCGTGCGTGGATTGGCACGTTTCCGCAGGTAGAGCAGGTACGTTCGGGAGCCGGTGGCCGGGAGACGGGGTAGCGTGCTCATATGAGCAAATTTTGGCTCATGTGTTGCCGTGAGGTTAACGTCCGATTTAGCGTGCGTTATCTAAATCACACCCTGGAGGTCCCATATGCGTAGATTGCGGCTGCTCACCATGCCCGCGCTCCTCCTCGCCCTCACGGCGATGTCCGCCTGCTCGGTGTCGTCCACCCCCGGTGGATCCACCGCCGGTGCCGACCAGAAGGCGGACGGCGCGATCACCATCGGCTTCAGCCAGGCGACCCAGCAGTCCCCCTTCTACGTGCAACTGCGCGAGGGGGCCGAGGCCGCCGCGAAGAAGGCCGGCGCCACGCTCCACTTCGCCGACGCGGACGGGGACGTCACCAAGCAGAACAACGACATCCAGGACCTCATCACCCGGCAGGTCGACATCCTGCTCATCAACCCGGTGGATCCGCAGGGTGTGCAGCCCAGCCTCGCCGCGGCCAAGGCGGCCGGGGTCTCCGTGGTGACCGTGGACCGGCCGGTGGCCGAGGGCGCGGTCGCGCACGTCGGGCGGGACAACAAGGCGATGGGTGAACTCGTCGGCAAGCGGCTCAGCGAGAAGCTCGGAGCCGAGGGCGGCACCGTCATCGAGATCCGCGGGGACGCCGGTGGAGCCGTGGCGCGCGACCGCAGCGCGGGCTTCCACGAGGCCGTCGAGGCGAACCCCAAGATCAAGATCATCGAGGGGCCGTACTCCGACTACGTCCGCGCCAAGGCCGTCACCGCGATGCAGGACCTGCTCCAGGTCCACCCGGACGTCGCCGCGGTCTACGCCCACAACGACGACATGGCGCTCGGCGCGCTGCAGGTCCTCACCGAGAACGGCAAGGACAAGGTGCTGGTCGCCGGGGTGGACGGGCTCATGGAAGCGGTCAAGCAGATCGCCGACGGCGACCGGTACGTGGCCACCGCGCTCAACGACCCCATCTCCCTCGGCGCGACGGCCGTCGAGACGGTGCTCAAGGTCCAGAAGGGCGAGCAGGTCGAGCCCTCGGTCGACGCGGGCACCGCGCTGATCGACGGTGAGAACGCCGCGAAGTACAGCGGAGAGACCGAGTTCGCCCAGACACTCCCGTAGGCGACCGTTCCCCCAAGGACCGGCCCGCAGGGGCGGGCACGCGGGCATCCGCGGCGAAGGTCGGTGGTCCGGGCCGTGGAAGACCCCGGGAAGTCCCCTGGAAGACCCCTGGAAGACACGGCCCGCGACGACCGACACGCGAGAAGCAGAAGACGAGGAAGAAAGAAGAAATGCCGGAAACCATGCAGGCCGCAGTGCTCCACGCCCCCGGGGACATCCGGGTCGAGCAGGTACCCGTGCCCACACCGGGCCCCGACGAGGCGCTCGTCCGCGTCGCGGCGTGCGGAGTGTGCGGCTCGGACATCCCGCGCATGCTGCGTGCCGGGGCCTACCGTTTCCCGATCATCTGCGGCCACGAGTTCTCCGGGCACGTGGTGCGGATGGGCGAGCGGCTGTCGGCCACCGGCCGGGTGCGGGAGGGCGACCTGGTCACCGTGCCGCCGCTCATCCCCTGCCACGCCTGCGGACCCTGCAGCCAGGGCCGGTTCGGCCTGTGCAAGGACTACGGCTACTTCGGCAGCCGCAGGGACGGAGCGTACGCGCAGTACGTCTCCGTACCGGCCGAGAACCTGATGGTGCTCCCCGACGGCCTCGACCCCAGGGCCGCGGCGATGCTCGACCCGGCGGCGATCGCGCTGCACGCCCTGTGGCGCACGAAGATGCGCGGCGGGTACCGGGTTGCGGTGGTGGGCGCAGGCCCGATCGGGCTGTTCGCCGTGCAGTGGGCGCGCATCGCCGGGGCCGCCGAGGTGCTCGTGATCGAACTGGACGAGCGGAAGGCGGCCATGGCGACGGAGGCCGGGGCCACGCACACCGCGGTCAGCGCCGAGGCCGCCGCCGAGGTGGCCGGAGAGGGCTACGACGTGGTCATCGAGTCCGCGGGCGTGCCCGCCACCGTCGACCAGGCCGTGGGCCTGGCCGGACGGCACGGGGAGGCGGTGTTCATCGGCATCCCGCACGACCCCGTGGTGCTGCCCAAGTCCACCTTCAGTTCCTTCCTGCGCCGCGAGGTCACCCTGCACGGCGCGTGGAACTCCTTCTCCGCGCCGTTCCCGGGCGAGGAGTGGCGGGTGGCGGCCAGGACGCTCGCCTCCGGCGACCTCGCCTGGAAGTTCATGATCACGCATGAGCTGGGGCTGGACGCGCTTCCCGAGACCATGGTCAGCCTCGGCGAACGCTCCATTTTCAGCTCCAAGGTCCTGTTCCTGCCGAACGAGGGGTGACCGTGAGCGCTTTCCTCGCCCTCGACCTGGGAACCGAAGGCGCCCGCGCGGCGGTCTACGACGTCGGCGGCGCGCGGCTCGGGGCGGGCGACGATTCCTACCCGACCACCTTCCCCAGGCCGGGCTGGGCCGAGCAGGACCCGGACCACTGGTGGCGGGCGAGCGTCCACGCCGCGCGGGCGGCGCTCGCCGAGGCGGGGAACCCGGAGATCGCCGGTGTCGCGGTGGCGACCACCGCCTCGACGGTCGCCGTGCTCGACCGCCACGGGCGCCCCCTGCGCCCGGCCCTGCTGTGGATGGACGGCAGGGCGAGCGAGGAGTCGGCGCTGACCGCGCAGATCGACCACCCGGCCCTGCGCTACTCGGGCGACTGCGACGCGGTGGAGTGGCTGGTGCCCAAGGCCATGTGGCTGGCCCGTCACGAGCCCGAGATCTACCGCGCCGCCGCACGCGTCGTCGAGGCCGTGGACTACATCGTGTGGCGGCTCACCGGGCGGTGGGCCGGATCGCAGATGAACGCGGTCTGCAAGAGCAACTACGATCCGCGCGGAGCGGGGTTCCCGCACGACCTGTACGAGAAGCTCGGCATCGGCGACCTCGGCGACAAGCTGCCGGACGAGATCGTGCCGGTCGGTGACCCGGTGGGGCACCTCGGCCCCGACGCCTGCGAACAGCTCGGGATCACCGGCCCCGCCGTCGTCGCCTCCGGCGGGATCGACGCGCACCTGTCCCTGCTGGCCGTCGGGGGCGCCCGCGAGGGGCGGGTGTCGATCGTGTGCGGCACGTCCAACGCGTTCGTCACCGAGATCGCGGAACCGGTCTTCCCCTCCACCGTGTGGGGCCCGTACCCGGACGCGCTGCGCGAGGGGCACTGGCTGGTGGAGGGCGGTCAGGTGAGCGCGGGCTCGGTGCTGGCCTGGGCGGGCGAGCGGCTCATCGGGCGGCCGAGGCCGGAGATCGGCGGGCTCATCGAGGCCGCGGCGGCGCTGCCGCCGGTCGAGCACGGACTGATCGTCCTGGACTACTTCATGGGAAACCGCACGCCGCTGCGCGATCCGCGGCTGCGCGGCGCGGTGCTCGGGCTGACCCTCGCCAGCACCCCCGAGCAGGTCTACCGGGCGGCCGTGGAAGGGGTCGCGTACGGCACCCGCCAGGTCATCGACTCCTTCGTCGCGGGAGGGATCGGCGTGGAGGAGGTCTTCGTCTCCGGCGGCATCCGGCACAACGAGCTGTGGCTCCAGACGACCGCCGACGTGCTCGGCCGGCCGATCAGCCTGGTCACCGGGGACAATCTCACGCTGCGCGCCTGCTCGGTGATCGCCTCGGTGGGTGCGGGATGGCACGCCTCGCTGGCCGAGGCCGCGGCACACTACGAGCCGAGGATCCGCGTGGTCGAGCCGGTCGCCGAGCACCGGAACCCGTACCGGCAGGGCTACGACGACTATCTCGCGGCGACCGCCGCCACCACGGCGATCGCGCACCGGCTGAGCGCACCTGAACGAGGGGACGGGCTGACATGAGCATTCCCGTGGAGTATCACGACCAGCTCTACCAGGTCGCCGTCCGCTACTACGAGAGCGGGGAGACCCAGGAGCAGATCGCCCACCGCATGCATCTCACCCGCTGGAAGGTGGGCCGGATGCTCGCCGAGGCCCGCCAGGCCGGGATCGTGAGGATCGAGGTGCTGCACCCCCGCTCCCGGGTGCACGCCCTGGAGCGCTCGCTCAAGGAGCGGTTCGGTCTGCGCGAGGCGATCGTGGTGGCGGGGAACGCCAGGAACGACCCGGAGTACCTGCGCGACCGGGTGGCCGCCGCGGGGGCCGACCACCTGATGGCGATGCGTCCCGCGCCCCAGCTGATCGGCGTCTCCTGGGGACGCACGCTCGACCGGCTGGCCGGTGGGCTCACCCCCGGGTGGGCCACGGGCGTCAACGTGGTGCAGGTGAACGGCGCGCACAGCCGATCACGGCAGCCGACCACCGCGCACAGCATGGCGAACCTGATCGCGCACCACGGCGGCGGCACCGCGACGCTGCTGCCCGCCCCGGCGATCCTGGAGCAGGAAAGCACCCGGGCGGTGCTGGAGAGCGACCGGGCCGTCTCCGACGTGCTCGCCCTCGCCACCCGCGCCGACCTGTTCCTGTTCAGTCCCGGCGGCATGGGCAGCGACTCGGTGCTGGTGGACTCCGGCCAGATCGACGCCGACGACGTCACCCGGCTGGCACGGGCCGGCGCGGTCGGCGACGTGCTCGGCCGCTTCGTCGACGAGCGCGGCCGGATCGTCGATCCGGGCCTGGACGGGCGCACGCTCGGCCTCTCGCTGGACGCCCTGCGCTCGGCCACCACCTCCGTCGCGCTCGTCAGCGGCGCGGCGAAACACGCGGTGTGCCGGGCGGTCGTGGTGAGCCGTCTCTGCGACGTGCTGATCACCGACGACCAGAGCGCGACCTACCTGCTGGACACCGCGACGAGGGAGACGAGGGAGGAGCCATGACGGACACCGCCGAGCACCCGAGGCTGCGGATGGCCGGGATCGTCAAGCGTTTCCCCGGCACCGTCGCCCTGGACGGCGTGGAGCTGACCGTACGCCCCGGCGAGGTGCACTGCCTGCTGGGCGAGAACGGCGCAGGCAAGAGCACGCTCATGAAGATCCTTTCTGGCTCCTACCAGCCGGACGAGGGCACGATCCTGCTCGACGGGGAACCCTTCAGGGCCGCCACCCCGCACGCCGGGCTCGCCGCGGGCATCGCCGTGATCTACCAGGAGCTGGACCTGCTGCCCGATCTCACCGTCGCGCAGAACCTGCTGCTGGGCAGGACGCCGAGGTTCGGCCCGTTCGTGCGCAGGTCCCGGCGGGCGCGGCTGGCCCGCGAGGCGCTGGACCGGGTCGGCGCGCGCTTCTCGGTGACCACGCCGGTCAGGGAGCTGCCCATCGCGGCCCAGCAGCTCACCGCGATCGCCAAGGCGCTCACCGCCGACGCGCGAGTGATCGTGATGGACGAGCCCTCCGCCACCCTCGGCGAGAGCGAGTTGCTCGCCGTCTTCGACGTCATCAGGTCGCTCACCGCCGAGGGACGCTCGGTGATCTTCATCTCGCACCGGATGGACGAGGTGATGGAGATCGGCGACCGTGCCACGGTGCTGCGCGACGGCCGTACGGTCGGCGTCTACGACCTGGCCTCGACCGGCCCCGGCGAGATCGTCGCCGCGATGATCGGCGAGGCGAGGGAACTCATACGCCCCACCGACCACCCCGCCCCCGAGGGCGAGCCGCTGCTGAGCGTGGACCGGGTCCACCTGCCGGGCCTGATCGACGTACGCGACCTGGAGGTGCGGCCGGGGGAGATCGTCGGGCTCGCCGGGCTCGGCGGCGCGGGCCGTACGACCCTGCTGCGCGCGCTCTTCGGCGACCTGAGGGCACACGTCACCGCGAAGCTGGACGGGCGCCCGATGCGCGTGGGCAGCCCGTCGGCGGCGGTACGCGCCGGGTTCGCGCTGGTGCCGGAGAGCCGCAAGGAGCAGGGGCTGATGCTCGGCCTGTCCGTGGGCCGCAACGCGGCGATCGCGGCGATCGGCCGGCCCCCGTGGCTGCTGCCCGGCCGCCTCGGGCGGCGGCTCACCCGGCCGGCGCTGACCGGTCTGGGCATCAAGTCCGCCGGACCCGACCAGCTCGTGGGAGAGCTGTCGGGCGGCAACCAGCAGAAGGTCGTGCTGGCCAAGTGGATCACCCGGGGCGGGATCAGGGTCCTGCTGCTGGACGAGCCCACGCGCGGCCTCGACGTCGGGGCCAAGGCGGACCTCTACCGGCAGGTGCGACACCTGGCCGACCAGGGGGTGGCGGTACTGCTCGCGAGCAGCGAGCTCACCGAGCTCACCGCCAACGCCGACCGCATCCAGGTCCTGTACGAGGGCCGCAACGTCGCGTGTTTCGACCCGAGGGTCAGCCCGGAGAACGTCATCGCGCACACCGTCATCACAGGAGCGACTCCATGACCACATCGATCGGATCCGCCACCCCGGCGACCAAGGACCCCGGCGGCTCCAGGTCGCGCCGCGGCACCGACCTGATCGTCAAATCCAACCTGCTGCTGGTCTTCATCGCCTTGTGCGTCGTCGCGACGCTGCTGGCCCCGCAGTTCCTCACCGGCCGCAACATCGCCAACCTGCTGCAGCAGTCGTCGCTCACCGGGATCGTCGCCATCGGCATGACGATGGTGGTGCTGACCGCGGGGATCGACCTGTCGGTCGGCAGCGTGGCCGCCTTCGGCGGGATGACGGTCGCCCTGCTCATGGGGTCGGACGTGCACTTCGTACCGGCGATCCTGCTCAGCGTCGCGGTGGGCGCGCTGTTCGGCGCGCTCATGGGCGGGCTGTCCGCCTACCTGTCGCTGCCCTCGTTCATGACCACGCTGGCCGGGTTGACGGCCATTCGCGGGCTCACCTACCTGCTCACCGACGGCAAACCGGCGGGCGGCGGCGGCTCGGAGACGTTCCAGCTCCTCGGCGGTGGGTTCATCGGCTACGTGCCGATCATCGGGATCGTGTTCGTCGTGATCACGATTCTCGCCGCCGTGGTGCTGCGGGGCACGACCTTCGGCGAGTACGTCTACGCGGTCGGCAGCAACAAGGAGGCCGCGCGGCTGTCCGGCCTGCCGGTGCGCGGGGTGATCACCGCCGTGTTCGCGGTGTCCGGCGCGCTCGCCGCGCTCGCGGGGGTGCTGCTCACCTCCCGGCTGACCGTGGGCCAGCCCACCGCCTTCAGCGGGCTGGAGCTGGACGCGATCGCGGCCGTCGTGCTCGGCGGCACCAACCTGTTCGGCGGCCGGGGCGGGGTGTTCGGCACGTTCGTGGCGGTGCTGCTGCTGTCGGTGCTGCGCAACCTGTGCAACCTGCTCGGCCTGGGCTCCTTCTTCCAGATGGTGGTGACCGGCCTGATCCTGCTGGTCGCCCTCATCCTCAACATGCTCATCGAAAGGCGGGGCGCTCGTGCCTGACACCGTCCCTGGCTCGTTGCGGGCCTATCTGCACGGACTGCCGGGGGTCGACCAGGTCGGCGTGCACCGGCGGGCCGCGGACCTGGCGACCCGGTCCATCAAGACCACGGCCAAGCGCCGGGCGATCGACCTGGCCATCCGGATGGTCGACCTGACCACGCTCGAGGGGGCGGACACCCCGGGCAAGGTACGCGCGTTGGCGAGCAAGGCGATGCGTCCCGACCCCGCCGACCCGACCGTGCCCCCGGTCGCCGCGCTCTGCGTCTACCCGGACATGGTGTCGGTGGCCGCCCAGAGGCTGTCCGGCAGCGGGGTGGGGCTCGCCTCGGTCGCCACGGGTTTCCCCTCGGGCCGCACGTCGCCGGAGGTGAAGCTGGCCGACACGCGTATGGCGGTGGCCGCCGGCGCCACCGAGATCGACATGGTCATCGACCGGGGGGCGTTCCTCTCGGGCGACTACCGCAAGGTCTTCGACGAGATCGCGGCGGTGAAGGACGCCTGTGGCGAGACGCACCTGAAGGTCATCCTGGAGACCGGGGAGCTGGTCTCGTACGACAACGTGCGGCGGGCCTCCTGGCTCGCCATGCACGCCGGGGCGGACTTCATCAAGACCTCCACCGGCAAGGTCACGCCCGCCGCCACGCTGCCGGTCACCCTGGTCATGCTGGAGGCGGTGCGGGACTACCTGGCCGCCACCGGACGGCGGGTGGGGGTGAAACCCGCGGGCGGCATCCGCACCACCAAGGACGCGATGCGCTACCTGGTGCTGGTCAAGGAGGTGGCGGGGGAGGGCTGGCTGGATCCGGCGTGGTTCAGGCTCGGCGCCTCGACCCTGCTGAACGACCTGCTCATGCAGCGCACCAAGCTGAACACCGGACACTACGCCGGGCCCGACTACTACACGATCGACTAGGGGGACTCCGATCACATGACGGAGGAGATCTTCGAGTACGCGCCCGCGCCGGAGTCACGGTCGACCGTGTCGATCCGGCCGTCCTACGACCTGTTCGTCGACGGCGAGTTCGTCGAGGCCAAGAGCGACGAGCGGATCGTCACGATCAACCCGGCCGACGAGGAGCCGCTGGCCGAGGTGGCCGTCGCCTCCGAGGCCGACGTCGACCGCGCCTTCACCGCGGCCCGGCGGGCCTTCGAGCGGGTCTGGTCGCCGCTGCCGGGGGCGGAGCGCGGCAAGTACCTGTTCCGGATCGCGCGCATCATCCAGGAGCGCGCACGCGAGCTGGCCGTGCTCGAATCGCTGGACAACGGCAAGCCGATCAAGGAGACCAGGGACGTCGACCTGCCCCTGGTCGCGGCACACTTCTTCTATCACGCGGGATGGGCGGACAAGCTGGCCCACGCCGGGCTCGGCCCCTCGCCGCGCCCGCTGGGCGTGGCCGCGCAGGTCATCCCGTGGAACTTTCCGCTGCTGATGCTCGCCTGGAAGGTCGCGCCCGCGCTGGCCACCGGGAACACGGTGGTGCTCAAACCCGCGGAGACCACCCCGCTGACCGCGCTGGCGTTCGCCGAGATCTGCCAGGAGGCGGGACTGCCGCCCGGCGTGGTGAACATCGTGACCGGCGCCGGCGACACCGGCCGGGCCGTGGTCGCCCACCCGGACGCCGACAAGGTGGCCTTCACCGGCTCGACCGAGGTGGGCAGAGAGATCGCCCGCGCCGTGGCGGGCACGGGCAGGCGGCTCTCCCTTGAGCTGGGCGGCAAGGGCGCCAACATCGTGTACGACGACGCGGCGATCGACCAGGCCGTGGAGGGGATCGTCTCGGGGATCTTCTTCAACCAGGGGCACGTGTGCTGCGCGGGATCTCGGCTGCTGGTGCAGGAGTCGATCGCGGAGGAGCTGCTGGCGAAGCTGCGCACCAGGATCGAGCGGCTGCGGCTGGGCGATCCGCTGGACAAGAACACCGACATCGGGGCGATCAACTCGGCCGCGCAACTCGCCAGGATCCGCGAACTGGTCGCCGCAGGCGAGGCGGAGGGCGTGAGCGGCTGGTCACCGGCGTGTCCGATCCCCGAGCGTGGCTTCTGGTTCCCGCCCACCGTGTTCACCGGCGTCACGCAGGCGCACAGGGTCGCCCGCGAGGAGATCTTCGGCCCGGTGCTCTCGGTGCTCACCTTCCGCACACCGGAGGAGGCCGTCGCCAAGGCGAACAACACGCCGTACGGCCTGTCCGCCGGGGTGTGGACGGAGAAGGGCTCCCGGATGCTGTGGACCGCGAGCCGGCTGCGCGCGGGCGTCGTGTGGTCCAACACCTTCAACATGTTCGATCCCGCCAGCCCGTTCGGCGGATACAAGGAGTCCGGTTACGGCCGCGAGGGCGGCCGGCACGGGCTGGAGGCATACCTTGGCTGACAGAACCGACCCTCCGTTCCCCGCGCCGGCACGCGTCGCCGTGCGCAGGACGTACAAGCTGTATCTCGGCGGGGCGTTCCCTCGCTCGGAGTCAGGCAGGTCCTATCCGGTGACATCTTCCCGCGGGGTCCATCTCGCCAACGCGGCCCAGGCGTCCCGCAAGGACGCGCGCGACGCCGTGGTGGCGGCGCGCAAGGCGTTTCCCGGCTGGTCCGGCCGTACCGCCTACAACCGGGGCCAGATCCTGTACCGGGTGGCCGAGATGATGGAGGGGCGCCGGGCCCAGTTCGCCGAGGAGACCGCCGCGGCCGAGGGGGTGAGCAGGGCGGGGGCCGAGAGGCTGGTGTCCGCCGCCATCGACCGCTGGGTCTACTACGCGGGCTGGGCCGACAAGATCGGCCAGGTTCTCGGCGGGGCGAACCAGGTGTCGGGTCCGTTCTTCAACCACTCCGAGCCCGAGCCGACCGGGGTCGTGGGCGTCATCGCCCCCGCCGACTCCCCGCTGCTCGGACTGGTCTCGGTGCTGGCGCCGGTGATCACCTCGGGCAACACGGCGGTGCTGGTGGCGAGCGAGCGTGCCCCGCTCCCCGCCGTCACGCTCGCCGAGGCGCTGGCCACCTCGGACCTGCCGGCGGGGGTCGTGAACATCCTGACCGGACGCCTGGGTGAGCTCGCCCCGCCACTCGCCGGCCACGCCGACGTGAACGCCCTCGACCTGACCGGGGCGGGCGACCTCGCCTCCGAGCTGGAGGAGAGCGCGGCGACCACCCTCAAGCGGGTCCTGCGGCCGGGCCTTCACGACGACTGGACCGCCGCCGATCCCGGCGTCTCCCGGATCAGGTCCTTCATGGAGATCAAGACGGTCTGGCATCCGGTGGGTGTCTGACACCGGGGTGGGCCGGCCGTGGCGAGCGCGGTCTCCGTTCCCGCCCACGCGCCGGGGTCCGCGCGGGAACGGCGCCCTGCTCAGGAGCGCCGCCATCGCGTCCCCGACGCTCCGGGGCCGGGCACGCCTCTCACCCGGCCCGGCAGAGAAGCTCGGGGGTGACACGGGGGCGGGCGCCTGTTAGGTCCCATTTGCCCAGGTGAGAGCCTTAAAGTATGAGATATTCAGACAGGGGCGGTGGGCTGTCGGCGCAGGAGCGAGCCAGGCGCGAGAGGCTGCGGTTCCGGGCCGCCGACATGTTCGCCGGGGAGATCGCGCCCGCGCGGGTGGCCCGGCTGCTGGGAGTCACCCGCAAGTCCGCCTACGAGTGGTACGCGCTCTGGAGACGGGGCGGCAGGGCGGCACTGGTCTCCAGGGGCGCCGCCGGCGGCAGGAAGCTCACCGACGAGCAACTGGCCCGGCTGGAGGCGACCCTGGAGGAGGGCGCCGCCGCCCACGGCTGGGACGACGGCCACTGGACCACCGCGCGTGTCGCCGTGGTGATCGCGGAGAGGTTCCAGGTCTCCTACACCGTGCGCGGGGTGGCCTATCTGCTGGACCGGCTGGGATGGACCGGCCGGTTCGGGTTGCCGATGCGCGGGCCCGCGCGGACGCGTGGTGGATCCCCGGCGTGAGCGGGCTTCGTGATCTCCATGCCGCGCGGGCGGCTCGGTGAGAAGCCGCTTCCTTGGGGGAGCGGAGGAGCCGCTCGGATGTAACCTCCGCCGTTCCTTTCCGGAAATGATCCCGGACCAAGGCTTTGTCCTTTCTGGGGCGAAGGTCGTTATGGCTCTGAACTAGCGTCTTACGTGGCATCGATTCGTCATATTTCCTGGAAATCCGATCGGCGCCCTGTAAGTCCTGGCGGCATGCCGGGTTCAACCATCAGACACGGAGTGATCTTTCATGTTCAAGCAGGCTCTCGCCGCCGGCACCTTGGTGGCCTCCACCCTGATCGTCGGCATGACGGTGTCGGCTCAGCCCGCCGGGGCAAGCGTGGCGCCACAGCAGGTCTCGGTGGTCGCCGGAAGCAACAACCACGACCCCTTCGGCCCCTACACCTACTACAACAGGTATTCGCCATTCACTTTCTACAACAATTACGTTCCCTTCGGCTTCCAGTCCTATTACCGCCCCGTTGTCTACACCTACTGGTAAACCAGGAAAAAGTAGAAAACGGTAATGGGCGAGGCGCGACGGTGCCGGGCGTGGTCATCACGCCCGGCGCCGTTCGCCGTCACGGCGCCTGTGGCGCCGCCGTCCGCCGAGGTGCGGCGGACGACACGGCCGGGACCCGCCCCGTCGCGACCCGTTGACGGCGCCGAACGCGGCGGCTCAGCCGGCTTCCGTCGTCGTACCCGGAGCGGAACGCGACTGCCTGTGCACCGCCAGGGCGATGTCCACGATCGCGATCACGGCCAGCACGGCCATCACGACGGTGAGCCAGGTGATTCCGGCCACGAAACCGAGCACCCCGAGGCCGATCGCCGCTATCAGGGCGAACGAGCCCAGGCGAATGTGGACGACGTCGCGCGGGGTGGCCGCGACCATGGGCTTCCCGCTCGCCGAAGTCTCCTCCGGCATCTCTCCTTCGGCCGTCATGTTTCCCTCCTTGGTTGGAACGCCCCTTTTACCCGGATGCCCCTCTGTCATGTGTCCAGCTCACGTCTCGGGCGACTGCCCGAGGGCTTCCACCAGTCCTTCGGGATCGGAGACCGTGAGAGTTGCGGCCGGGTGGGTCAGGAAACGTCCCGGTGCCAGAGCGGGCACCGGGACGTGGAACCGGACGCACACGCCCCGCCTGGTGCTGGTGCCGAACGTCACCCCGCGGTCGGCGAGCGACAGGCGCGGTCCGATGGCCTTCCACGGAGCGTACGGGCCGGTCACGGTGGTGCCCGCGACATTGGACAGGGGCGTGCGCAGCGACCAGGGGCCGAAGCGAACCGAGAGATCGCCCTCGCGGACCTCGGCGAAGGCCCTCCCGGGGCTCACCCCGACCACCAGCAGCGGTATCCGCCACGCCGGGTCGAATTCGAACGCGAAGCGCGTCATCCCCTCAGGACTCCCAGGGGGCGCTCTCGCCCATCTTGGCGTAGTACCTGGCCAGGTGGGCCTTGATCCGGCCGAGGTCCTCCTCGGGCACCTTGACCCCGCCCCTGGCCCCCTGCAGGACCCCTCCCGCGGCTCGTACGGCGTGCGGCACCACCTTGAGCCTGCCGTCGATCACATCGGCGATGGGAAGTTTGTAACTCCCGAAGTTGTCCGGCTCGTCGCCGTCGTACCAGAGATGGGCCTCTCGGTATCGGGCATTGGGCTCCTCCTCGGCGTCCGACCATGATCGGACGCGTTTCTCGGCCGCTTCGCCGTCCCAGGCCCTGTCGTGCTCGGCCAGTGGCAGATCCTGAAACCGGGTGACCGTCATGATCTCGCTCCCTTCGTCGAGGGTTTCCCTACCCGGCTGACCGGCCCCATGCCTGCCGGCGACATATTTGGACTTTGTCAGGGGAGGGGGTCGGCATGACGGACACTCCTGAGACGAGCGAAGACACGGCCGAGCGTGAAGATGCCGAGACGGGCGGCACCGAAAGTACCGGTGCCGAGAGCACCGATGCCGAAAGTGACGCCCCCGAGCAGGATCCGCCGCCCGCGGGTCCGCGGGGCATCGACGGCGAGAGCAGGGTCGTGGCGGAGCGGTCGGGGGCGGACACGACCTTCCCCGAGCGACCACTCCTGGCGGATCCTGATGACGCGCGCCGCACTCCTGAAGAGGAAAGGCCGGAGGGTGTGAGCGAGGCCAAGGCCGAGACCGAGACCGAGGACGAGGCCGACGGTGAGGTCGCGGGCGACGGGGGAGAGGACACGTCCGGTGACGGGGCACCGGAACCGGAGGTCGGCCCGGCCTCCTGAGAGCCGCCCCCTTTGACCGGGTGTTCTATGGGGCCCCGCCCAACGAGGGCGGACAGGGGCCCGGCAAGGACTCCTCCCGACATGGCGGTGGGGGCCCGGAAAACCGGGCCCCCACCGCCATATGAGTCGCGAGTCAGCTCTTGAAGGCGTCCTTGACCTTCTTCGCACTGTCCTTGACCTTCTCCCCTGCCTGCTTGAGGTTGCTCTCGGTCTGGTCGGCCTTGCCTTCGGCCTCAAGCCGCTCGTTACCGGTGGCGCGTCCCGCGCCTTCCTTGACCTTGCCCCCGAGCTCTTCGGTCTTGTTGGCGATCTTGTCGTCGTGACCCATGGTGTTATCCCTCCCGTTGTGAAGTTTTGTCCACTTCGACAGGTCCCCTCTCCTCCAGAGGAGGGGGTAAACATGCCTGCTCCGGGCGCGGTCGTCGCCTGGCCGATCCGGCGTCGCCCCCCTGGGGGCGCTCGTGAGGGGTGGAGCGCGATCACGCCCCGGTCCCGGGGCGCCCATCCGGCCGGGGGGGGGGGGCCCCCCCCCGGGGGGGCGGCCCCCCCCCGGGCCCAAAACCGGCCCCCGCGACCGCCCACGGCCGCCCGGGGGGGGCGCCCCCC
>NZ_JBEYID010000004.1:357391-500854 GCF_040635605.1 Streptosporangium sp. NPDC006930
GGGGCGCGGGGGGGGGGGGGGCCGGCCCCCCCCCCCCCGCCCGGGGCGCCCCCCGCGGGGGGGGCCCCGCCCCCCCGCCGGGGGGCCCCCCCCCCCCGGCCGGGAAACGATCGCGTCCAGCGAGAACGGCCGCTCCGGCCGGGCGGCGACCGCGCCCGGCAGGAAAACGAAATGAGGGATGCTGCGCTTTCAGCGAAAAGCGCTGACAGCGAACGAACGGAAAACGCGGCTCCCTGCTGGACTATGGTCGCGGGTATTCGTTTATTAGCAAACCTCGGGTTCGGAGTAGGTGGAAGACATGAGCGGTCCCCAGATCGTCCCCGAAGACCAGCTGTATCAGAGGCTGCTGCGCAAGCGGATCGTCGTGCTCGGCAGTGAGGTGAACGACGAGGTCGCCAACCGGATCTGCGGGGAGTTGCTTCTGCTCTCCGCCGACGACGACCGTCGCGACATCTGGCTCTACATCAACTCACCCGGTGGCTCGGTGTCGGCCGGAATGGCCATCTACGACGTGATGCAGTACGTCCCCAACGACGTGGCCACCGTGGGCATGGGCATCGCGGGGTCCATGGGGCAGTTCCTGCTCTGCTCCGGCGCTCCCGGAAAGCGCTACGTCCTGCCGCACGCCAGAGTGATCATGCACCAGCCCTCGGGAGGCCTCGGGGGCACGGCCGCCGACATCGCCATCCAGGCCGAGCAGATGCTCTACACCAAGCAGATGATGCGCGAGCGGATCGCCTTCCACACCGGCCAGTCGCTGGAGCGGATCGAGGAGGACTGGGATCGCGACCGCTGGTTCACCGCCACCGAGGCCAGAGACTACGGCTTCGTCGACCAGGTGATCAAAAACACCAGCGAGGTGGTGTCCGAAGGCTGACCTGCCGTTTCCGAGGGCGATTTCCTCCCGGGGGGTATTTCACTCCGGGAGCGATCGCGCTTTCGGAGTGGTTTCCTGTTGCCTCTCCGCGTATTTCGCATGGAATGGTCTGGCGCCATTTTCGGCCTCGCTCGGAAATGGCGCCACGCGATAAAAACGGTGCCGCGCGATGAATCGTCGCCTTTGGGGTCGTCGAGGGGCCGTCGGCCGGTTTTGCCGCGTCAGTGTCGGCAGAGCAGGCAGCGTACGGCGTGTTCGAGGGACTCCGCGTCGCCGATGGGCGAGGGCCATGGAAGCCGGATCAGCGTCGGGTCGCTGTCGACGCCGCAGCGGACGGTCGCCCCGAAGCGGTCGAGCTCCCAGAGCCAGGCCTCCGGCGCCGGTGCGGCGAGCAGGGAGACGAGCGCGGCCTCCAACTGCCGGCGGTGGGAGCCGTTGATGTGGTGGAGCATGCGCTCGGCGTCGTCCATCAGAGGGTCGGGGGCTGCGCCCAGATACTCCTCGGCGTCCAGCAGGCCTGACTCCGGCCCGGTGAGATAGATCACCCTGCCGACGTCGACGCGGATCAGCCGAGGGCCGTCCATCCCCTCCAGCGTCTCGAACAGGGCCTCGTCCGGGCAGCGTTCGGCGATCGCCACCGCCGTCTCCCTCACCTCGGCCTCGGGCACCGCCTGCGCCCAGCCCTGCACCTTGAGCAGGCCCCGCGAGAGCTCGTGCCCTCCCAGTGAGCGGGTCGACGTCAGATCCACGGTCACCACGGGCTCGTCTCGCACGTCATGGAGCGGATCGCCGGGCAGGACGAGCAGCACGGGTCGCCCGGCGCCGTCCACGCCGCCCCTGGCGGGTGTCGCGGGAGCGTTGGTTCCGGAGACGGACACGTGGGTGGGAGCGGCGGTGGCTGCGAGGGTGCGGACCCGCTCGGGGATCGGCGGAGCGGTGACGGGCTGCATGAACCGGCTCTCCTTGAGGTCGGGGACACTGCTGTGTGTAAGATTAGCCTTGCCTAACTAAGGTAAACCTAACCACAGGGGAGTGAGTATGCGCTACACCGGGCCGAAGGTGCGTCTTTCTCGGAGGGCCGGCGTGCCGCTGACCCGCAAGGCCGTCCGATACTTCGAGGAGCGCCCCTACCCGCCGGGTGAGCACGGTCGCAAGACCAACCGGCGGCAGACCGGTGACTACGGGCTGCGGTTGATGGAGAAGCAGAAGCTCCGCTGGTACTACGACGTCTCCGAGCGGCAGATGCGTCGCTACTGGGACATGGCGCTGCGCGGCACCGGGCGGGCGGGCGCGGAGCTGGTGGTGCTGCTGGAGACGCGCCTCGCCTCTCTCGTCCTGCGCTCAGGCCTCGCCCCGTCCATCTACGCGGCCCGCCAGTACGTCGCCCACGGCCACATCACCGTGGACGGCCGCAAGGTCGACATCCCCAGCTACCTCGTCAAGCCGGGCCAGGTCGTCGCGGTGCGCGAGAGGTCACGCCGGATGCAGCCGTTCGTCGCGGCGTCCGAGGGCGTGTACGCGGATGACCGGACGGCCGCCTACCTCGACGTCGACCACGCCGACCTCCGGTTCACCCTTTTCAGCCGCCCGCTGCGCGAGCAGGTCGTGGTCCCGGTGGACGAGCAGCTCGTGGTGGAGTTCTACTCGCGCTGACCCGGCGCCTATCCGCGCCGCCGGCCCGCCGCCTTCCGGGCGGCGGGCTTTCTCACGCCGCCGTTCGTCGCGCCCTTCGAACCCGAGCCGTTCTTTCCCTCGGAACCGTTCTTCCCCCCGGAGCCTGAACCGTTCCCTCCCCCGGAGTTCGCGCCGTTCTTCCCTGCGGAGCCCGAGTCGCCGTTCGCCGTGCCCTTCGCCCCCGCGGTGCCGTTCATCGGCGCCGGGACCCGGTCCCGCAACTCCCGCACCTCGGCCCGGAGCGAGGCCAGTTCGGCGAGCACGGTCCTGCCCAGTTCCTCGGTCGCCTGTACGGACTCCTCGGCGTGCTCCTCCTCCATCGCGCTGACCACCACCGCGATGAACAGGTTCAGCACCACGAAGGTGCACACCAGCATGAACACCACGAAGAACAGCCACGCCGACGGATGCTCGTCCATCACCTCCCTGGTGATGTCGGACCA
Organism: Streptosporangium sp. NPDC006930; assembly: GCF_040635605.1. NCBI lineage: Bacteria > Bacillati > Actinomycetota > Actinomycetes > Streptosporangiales > Streptosporangiaceae > Streptosporangium > Streptosporangium sp. NPDC006930. Next base: position 360,386 of record NZ_JBEYID010000004.1, read on the forward strand.
GGCGTCCCCGGTCATCATCTGGAACAGGGTGAACAGCGAGGTGGGCAGGTCGCCGAAGTACTCGGGGGCGGTGACGTGGTAGAGCTTCGTGCTCATCACCGCCGCGACGTAGAGCACCAGTGCCAGCAGCAGCACGATCGAGCTCATCCCCGGTAGTGCCGTGAGCAGCGCGGTCACCACCCGGCGCAGGCTGGGCAGCACGGAGATGAGCCGTAGCGCCCGCAGGATGCGCAGCGCGCGCAGCACCGAGAGCCCGCCCGCCGTGGGGAGCAGCGAGACCGCCACGATCACGGTGTCGAAGAGGCTCCACGGGTTGCGGAAGAACCGCCAGCCGTAGGCGTACAGCTTGGCGGCGAGTTCGGCGACGAAGATGTAGAGGGCGAGGTGGTCGACGGCGGCGAGCACCGCGCCGTACGGCTCGGCGAGCGTCGCCGAGGTCTCCAGCCCGAGCGTGACCGCGTTGATCACGATGACGGTGATGATGAACTGCTGGAAACGGTGCGTTTCGAGCAGGCGGCGGAGACGCTCGCGCGGTGGCACGGGGACTCCCGGAAGTCGGAAAGGCCAAGGACAAGCAAAGATCATAACGGACCGGTGAAGACCGAAATCCGCCTTTCGTAAGGCGAGATATCCCAAAATATTTGATCTTTGTGGTACGGGAACGCTCCGTGCCGGGAAGAGGGTGCCGAACCACTGCTTACGGCTCTGCCCCGGTGCCCCGTCCGGCGGGCGGAGGGGCAGGGGGCCGTCCCGTCCGGCGAGCGCGGTGTTCAGTGCGGAGGGCCGTACGGCTCGATCCTCGGGTCCGAGTAGGGGCCGCCGCCCGCCTTCGGGTCGACCCGGCGGGCGGCGGCCTCGCTCACCCGCAGGCCGTACAGGCCCTGGTCGGGGTCGATGAGCACCAGGCCGTAGTCGGTGTCGACGTCCTCCTCGGGCAGCTTCAGGTGCCGCATGGCCTGCGCGAGCGTGGCGTCGGGCGGAAGCCGTACGGTGATCAGGAGCATGCACTCACGCTACGCGCCTGGCGCGGCGTCGCAACGAGGCGAGCATCCCGGGGGTGTCGACGACTCCGTAGCCGTAGTCGTGGTCGAACCCGATGTCGCCGTGGTCGTCGGCGGTGCGCCGGAGCAGGGTGCGCAGCTGGGAGGGTGACAGACGGGAGGAGGGCCACAGGGTGCGGATGGCCGCGACGAGCCCGGCGACGACGGGGCACGCGGCCGAGGTGCCCGAGTCGGCCTCGTCGTCGCCGAAGGCCCGCGAGCCGGAGAAGTGGGTGAAGGCGCAGAGATCGGGCTTTCTCGCGGTGAGGCGGCCGGGGCCCTGCGAGGAGTAGCCGACCCGCTCGCCACGGATGTCGACTCCGCCGACCGACAGGACGCGCGGGTGGGAGTTGGCGCCCGTGATCGGTCGGTTGGCGTACGCGCACCGGCCGTCGGGGCAGTCGCGCCCGCAGTTTCCCGCGGCGAACAGCACGTCGGCGCCCGCCCGCTCCAGGCTGGAGACGATCAGGTTGAACGGGTGGGCGGGGTTGTCGGAGTAGTTGCCGGGATGGCCTGCGGGGAAGTCCCAGGTGGGGGAGAAGGAGCCCCAGCTGTTGGTGACGACGAGGGAGCGTGAGGCCGCGGGCTGGTCTTCGAGGACGGTGCGCAGGTGGGCGAAGGCGGCGACCGCGTCCGACAGCAGGCCGTCCAGCGCCGAGCCGCCCGGACGCCGGGAGAGCAGCACGGGCACGTCGATCAGCGACGCCCTCGGGGCGGCGATGAGCGCGTCGAAGGCGCACATCGTGCCGTGGTCGACGGGGAACTCGCCCGCCTCGCCCCGCACCCCCGACGGCTTCCAGCTGCGCTGGGCGTCGAGGGCCACGCCGCGGTCGAGCTGCCGGGCCACGTGCGCGGCGTTGATGCCGCTGTCGAGCACCGCGAGCGCGACGCCCGAGCCGTCGAGGCCCTCGCGCGCCAGCTCGGGGACGTGGAGCAGCCGCTCCACGTCGCGCCAGTCGCCCACCGGTGGCGTTCCGCCGCAGGTGAGGCTCCGCTGGATCATCGGGTCGGCGAAGACCCCAACCACGTCGGGACGCAGCGAGGGCAGCAGGGTGATCCGGGTGGAGATCTCGTCGTCGGAGATCTCCCCGCGGACCAGGACGGAGGCCTCGTCGTCGGCGAAGGAGAACGTGAGCGGCTGGTTGAGCGAGAGGGGATCGCCCCCGGCGAGGGGGACCGGGCGGGGAGCGACGACAGGGGTGAAGGAGGGGTCCACGACGACCCCGGGCAACGCGTCGGCGACGTCGGCCGCCGTCGTGCTCACCGAGGGGTCGGCCACGGCCGCCACGACGTCGGGGGATGGACGGAGCTGGAGCAGGACCCGCATGTGCACCACCGGGACTTGAGAGGATCGGGTTCCACCACGTTCCTGCATCCGCCTCGATCGCGTCCAGCCGTTGAAACCACCCCCTATCTGGTCTCATGGCAGGTAACCCACACAAACGACAGGGATGGATTTCCTTCCCTGCGCGGGTGCCGGTGACTAGCGTTGGGCGGCATGACCGCAGAGGCGGAGACGACTCCACCCCCCACCCCAGATGTCCGGCACACCCACTGGCTGAGCACACGGCCCAGACTGATCGTCGCCAGTGGGTTCATGCTCTTCCTGGAGCTGGCCCTGATCCGGTGGACCGGATCGAACATCGTTCATCTGAGTTATTTCACCAACTTCGTCCTGTTGGGATCCTTTCTCGGTATCGGACTCGGCTTCCTCCGGGTAGGACGCACCACCCGGCAGCCGTACTACTCGCCGATCGTGCTCGCCGTCCTGGTGCTGGTCGTGTGGCTCTTCCCGGTCACCGTGGACCGCCAGACCGAGGGGGTCCTGTACTGGACGAGCCTGAGCGAGAGCGGGCCGCCCGCCTGGCTGATCCTGCCGGTGATCTTCGCCGCGGCGGCGATCGTGCTGATGGGCCCGGCCGAGCTGGTCGGGCGGTGCTTCCCCGAGCTGGAACGGCTGGAGGCCTACCGCTACGACCTGATCGGCAGCCTCGGCGGCATCGCGCTGTTCACCGCGCTGTCGTTCCTCAGCGCGCCCCCGGTGGTGTGGGGGGTGATCGCCGCGGTCGCCTACGCGGTGCTGCTCTGGCCCCGCAAGGTCTGGGCCCGCGCGGCGCTGCTCGTGCCGTCGCTCATCGTCGTCGGGGTCCTCGCGACGGAGTCGCTGACGGCCGGGGCGCTGTGGTCGCCCTACTACAAGGTGACCTACGTGCGCGGCTACTGGAACGACGTGCCGCTGATGGACATCAAGGTCAACGGCATCCCGCACCAGCAGGCCAGCCCGGCCAAGAGCCGCCTGGAGTGGGAACGCCAGTACGCCCTGCCGTACGAGCGCGCGACCTCGGGCAAGCTGGACGACGTGCTGATCGTGGGCGCGGGCAGCGGCACCGACGTGTCGATCGCGCTGTCGAAGGGCGCCAAGCGCGTGGACGCCGTGGAGATCGACCCCAAACTGCTCGAACTCGGCCGCTCCTACCACCCCGACAGTCCGTACAGCGACCCCCGCGTCACCGCCCACGTCACCGACGGCCGCGCCTTCCTGGAACGGACCTCCGACAAGTACGACCTCATCCTCTTCGCGCTGCCCGACTCGCTCACCCTGGTGTCCGGGGCGAGTTCGCTGCGGCTGGAGAGCTACCTGTTCACCCAGCAGGCGATGGAGGCGGCGAGGGACCACCTCAAGCCGGGCGGCACCTTCTCGATGTACAACTACTACCGTGAGACCTGGCTGGTGGACCGCCTCGGCTCCACCATGCAGGCCGCCTTCGGCCACAAGCCCTGCGTCGACATCGTCAGCGAGACCGGCCAGCAGGCGGTGATCACCGCGGGGCTCACCGCCGAGGCGCAGCGCTGCGACTCCGAATGGGCGGGGGCGAAGGCCGACACCCCGCCGCCGAGTGGTGACGACCGGCCCTTCCTCTACCTGAAGGACCGGACGATCCCGCAGATCTACATCATCACCCTCGGCCTGATCCTCATCGTCAGCCTGCTCGCCGTCCGCGCCGTCGCCGGTCCCTACCGGCGGATGCGCCCGTACGCCGACCTCTTCCTGCTCGGGGTGGCGTTCCTGCTGCTGGAGACGAAGAGCGTGACCGGGTTCGCGCTGCTGTTCGGCACCACCTGGGTGGTGAACGCGATCGTGTTCGGAGGGGTGCTGGTCGCCGTGCTCGCCGCGGTGGAGGTGACCCGCCGCTTCAGGGTGCCGTCCCTGCCCGTGATGTACGGCGTGCTGCTCGCGGGGCTGGTCCTCGCCTGGCTGGTGCCCAACTCGTGGCTGCTGAGCCTGCCGCTGCCGGTGCGCGCGGTGGCGGCCGTGGTCGTGGCGTTCCTGCCGATCTTCGCGGCCAACGTGGTGTTCGCCAAGCGCTTCGCCGACTCCGCGGACGCCACCGTGTCCTTCGGCGCGAACCTGCTGGGCGCGATGGTCGGAGGTTGCCTGGAGTATCTGGCGCTGGTCATCGGCTACCAGGCACTGCTGATCGTGGCGGGCCTGGTCTATCTGGGGGCCTTCGTCCTGCTGCCCAGGACCGCGAGGGGCGTCGGAGCGGCCAAGGTCGGCTGAGCCCGGCCGGCTCCGGGGGAAAAACGTGTGGCCCGTCCTCCTTCGCGGAGGGCGGGCCACATACGTGCGGGGTGGTCGGCGACGAAGCCGGTCACGTGGGGCGGTCAGAACCCGCAGAGCTCGTCCAGGGACGCGGCCTCGCCCTTGCCGTTCGGGGTGGGCGTCTGGCTCGGCTTGGCCACCGCCGTCCTGGAGGGCTTGGGTGTGGCGGTGGGCGTCGATCCGCTCGCACCGCTCGTGCCGGGGGAGGCCGTCGCGGCGAGGGGGCGGCGGGCGGGCTGCAGTGACTGGCGCAGCGTCCTGGCGGTCGCGGCACGGATCTTCTGCCAGTCGGGGGAGCCGGTGTAGAACTCCGGCGGCACGAACTGGAGGCTCACGATCCTCGCGTCCTTGACCTTCAGCCCCAGCTCGGTGATGTGCTCGAGCAACTCGCGAGGGATGTCGGTCTTGGCCATCTTCTTGGCCACGTTCGCGATCTTGACGAAGTTGGTGAGCACGACCGACGGGGTGGCCTGCTGGGTGAAGGCGCCGATGACGCAGCGCTGGCGGGCCATCCGGGAGAAGTCGTCGCTGCCGACGCGGGAGCGCCCGTACCAGAGGGCCTCCTCGCCGGTGAGCTTCCGGTATCCGGCCTTGATGGTCCCCGCGGTGCCGTAGAGGCCGCCCCAGGGGACGTCGCTCTCCACCCTGATCCTGAGACCGCCGATGGCGTCCACCAGGTGGGCGAAACCGAACATGTTGACCAGGGCGTAGTAGTCGATCTTCAGGTTGAGCGTGTAGCCGATCGCGTCCATGAGGGCCCGGGGGCCTCGATGGCCGTCCTTCACGTCGGGCATGAGCTCGGGGTGGTCCTCGGCGTACTGCCAGACCTCGTTGAGCAGGCCACCGTTGGGCAGCTCGCGCATGAAGCCCTCGGGGAACCGCTTGCCGAGCGGGGTGTTCGGCGGGAAGCGGACGTGCTGGAGGTTGCGAGGGAGGCTGAACATGGCGGTGTTGCCGGTCGCGACGTGCACGCTGGCCATGGTCATGCTGTCGGTCCGCACGCCCTCCCGGTTTCCGGCGCCGTCGCCGCCGACGAGCAGGAAGTTCACCCGCTTGCGCCCGCCCCACGGGTCCTCGTGCTTGACGGGAGCCGCCGTGGGGTTGGCCGAGGCGCTCTCGAAGATGCTGTTGGCCGCGTCCTTGACGGTCAGCACGGTGCTCGCGGTCAATGCGAACGGCGCCATCACCGACACGCACAGCACGCCGACCGCGACACCCGACACGATCTGTCCCCTGCCGCTGAGCCGGTCGGGCCCGAGGGAGACGTAGGAGAAGAGCACCAGCAGGAACCAGGCGATCGCGCCGACGATGGCGAGGACCGCTCCGGTCATCAGCGTGCTGTCGCGGGCGACGAAGCCCGCGTTTCCCTCACCGCTGAGGACGAGCGCGCCGACCAGGGCGGCGAGCAACAGCGCGCCGAAGATCGTGAGGAGGATGTACCCGGTGCGGCGGTGTCCCGCCCGCAGGTGCGCCGCGCCGGGGAGGAGCGCCGACAACGCGGTCCAGCCGATGAGCGCGCCGACCGTCATCGGCTTGGCGAACCGCGGCCGCTTCCCGGGCGGCCCGGGAGGGGCAGGGGGACCGGGGGGCGGTCCTCCGCTCTGGCCAGGTCCCCCGCTCTGGCCCGGTCCTCCACCCTGGCCCGGTCCTCCGGGACGGCTCGGCCCTCCGGTCTGGGCTGCTCCCTGAGGCTGAGCCGGCCCCGCGGTCCGGTCGGGCCGCGGGGCCGCTCCGGCCTGCGAGGGAGAGGCCGCCTCGGTCTCGGGCGTACCCCGGGAAGGAAGGGATTCCTGCGCGTTGTGCGTGGCCTGCCCGTCGCGTACGACATTCGGGTGAAGCGTCTCCTGCCCGTCGCGTACGTCGTGGGGGGAGGGTGCCTTCGGCCCGTTGTGCGCGCCCTGAGGGGAGCGCGCCTCCTGCCCGTCGGTGGCGCCCCGTACGCCGGGCCGGGTCTGCGGGGGTGTTCCCCGCCCGTCCGGCACGCTCTGGACCTGGCCGGGAGCCGTCCGGAGCCCGCTCGCGTCCCTGGAGGGGGGCGCGCTCTGCCCGGAGGGAGCGCCCTGGGCCTGTGGCGTGCCGGGTGGAGCGGAGGGGGACTGCGTCTCGGCCGGCCCCTGCGCGCCGCCACGACCCGCACCTTGGCCGCCGCCGCGGCCCGCACCCTGGCCACCGCTGCGGCGCCGGGGGCGCCGTTTCCCGTTCCCACTGTCGCCGGCGAGATCCCCCGAGTCTTGCCCAAGGCGCATCGTCACATCGCTTCCTACTACGTCTTGCCCCGGTCTACCTGGCAAAACAGCCAAGGTTCCCCGATTGAACGGAATTTGCCAGGATTCTAGTCCCCATACCTGGACATGACAGACAGATAGCTAATCTGTGGTGAATGATCGTTTAAGTCGTGATGTTATCTAAGACGTCGCCGAAGACGGCGCCAACCAGGTGTTGCACTGGAACGTCTTGTTCTTCTCGTAGCCCTGACGGAACCACCGATGGTTGTTCGCCGGGGAGCCGTGGTCACGGGGGTAGCCGGGCCAGTCGCCCACGCGGGAGTAGAAGTAGTAGAGGGTGTTGCGCCGGGCGGGGGTCACCGGATAGCTGGCCGAGACCGAGCGCATGAACATCGCGCCGAAGCAGGTCGCCTGGAGCTCGAACCGGCGGCTGAGCGCGAGCCTTCCGCTCTGACCGCTGGAGCGGAGCGACCTCTGCCACCAGGTGTTGGACAACCCCGACAGATGCTGCACGTGGTGCCCGTACTCGTGCGCCATCATGCTGACGACCCCGCCGTGCCAGTCGGTGATGGAGCCGTACCCGCCGGAGTTGCCGACCCCTCGCACCATCGCCCTGGTCGAGGCGTAGATGGTGGTGTTGCGCGGGCAGTAGTAGGGCACCATGCCGCCCGGCGAGGGGAAGTCGCCGCAGGCGCCGCGGCCCTTCGTCGCGGTGAGGGCGTAGCCGGGCGGACGCCAGTCCATGCCCTGCTCGCGCATGATCTGGGACCAGCCCTTGTCCATGCACTTGGAGGTCTTGAGGATCAGTGCCTTGAGCTGACTGTGGCTGTAGATGCTGGCCGATCCCGCCGGGCAGTTCACCCTGGGAAGCCCTCCGGCCCGGTAGAGCGTGTTCTTCTCCAAGCTGGTGTTGAGCGCCCGCGCCCTGGTCGGGGGCGTGACCGTGTCCTTTGAGGCGTCGGAGGAGGTCGTCGTCCGCCTCGGCTCGCTGGAGGCGGTCCGCGCGGGCTTCGCGGTGGGCCTGCCGTCCAGGGAGGTGGGCGGCGGCGAGATCGCGACCGGCGAGACCGAATCCGAGCGGCGGCTGTTCTTGGCCACCGCGCCCATCACCACGAGCCCGAGGAAGACCAGCGCGAACACGCCGAGGAACCCGCCGACGATCGCTCCGGCGCCGCTGGAACGAGAGCGCTGCGGCTGCCACTGCGGCGGCGGGTAGGCGTGCCGCTGCCGGAGGTCCGGTGGTGGCGGGGCCGGATGGCCGTATGGCGGTGGTGGCGGGGCCGGATGACCGTACGGCGATGGTGGCTGGGGTGGATGACCGTACGGCGTCTGACCCCCGGGCAGTGTGGGCATATGCCGGTATCCCTGTGCCGGCGGCGGCTGCTGCGGGCGCGCCGGCGGGGGCGGGAACCGGGGCGGATATCCGGAGGGCGGTGGCTGGGGGTGGCCCTGGGGCGGGCTCGGCTGACGGGAGGCGGGGGGATACCCGTAGCCGGGAGGGAATCCCTGTCCTGGCGGCGACGCCGGGTGGCTCCCGTGCCCCGGCGGCGACGCTGGATGGTTTCCCTGTCCCGGTGGTGCCGGTGCGTATCCGGCCTGTCCCGACGGTGGTGCCGGCGGATATCCGGCTTGTCCCGACGGATATCCGGCCTCTCCCGGAGGCGGTACCGGAGGGTTTCCCTGTCCCGGCGAGGGGTGCCCCTGCTCCGGGTACATGGGCAGGATGAGCGTATGCGGATAGCCCTGCCCCGGCGGCGACGGGTGTCCCTGCCCCGGCGACGCCGAACGGCCTCCCTGTCCCGGTTGCTGCTGCGGATACCCCGGCGGTGGCGGCTGGGGGTGGCCGTGAGCCGCCCACACGGGCGGCTCCTGAGGTGGTTGCCCCCGAGGTGGAGGGGGCGGTGGAGGATGTTGTCCGTTGCCTGTCACGCTGTCTCCCCGTTAACCCGAGCGTCCGATATGAGCTACAGGTCCGGACTTTTGCCGAATTTGGGGCGTAAGCATACTGATTTATCATCCGTCACGGATGTCGCTGCATTCGATTACATTCCGAAATCATCCGAGGTGATCTCCGCTATGTACCGGACCGATCCAGGGCCCGTGACCTAGCTTCAAACCATGAATCTGCAGCAGCTCCGCTATGTGGTCGCGACGGCGGAGCATCGCACCATGACCGACGCGGCCAGGTCGCTGTACATCGCACAACCTGCCCTTTCCCGTGCGATCAGGGATTTGGAACGAGAACTCGGGATGACGTTGTTCGCACGTTCCGGACGTGGCGTGGTCGTCACGGCACAGGGACGCCGGGTGGTCAAGCTGGCCCGGGAGGCACTCGACGCCGTCCGCGAGATCGAGTCACTGTCCACGCACGGCCACGCGTCCGAGGCGGAGCTCCGCATCGCCTCGATACCCAGCCTCGAACCGGGGCTGGCAGGACGCCTCCTCCCCGCGTACACCGCGGAACATCCCGGGGTACGCATTCACATCGTCCGCTGTGACGGGCGGGACGGCGTGGTGAGCGCCATCAGGGACCAACGGGCCGATCTCGGCCTGACGGACCTGCCCGTCCCCACCGATCTGGTCAGCCACCCGCTGGAGCGCCAGGAGATCGTGCTGATCTCCCCGCCCGGCGTGGACCTGCCCGACCCGGTGCCGATGAGGAGACTCAACGGCATGCGGCTGGTGCTGCCGGTTCCCGGCAGTTCCCGGCGCAGGGAGTTCGACGCGCTCTTCGCCAAGCACGGTGTGGTCCCCGTGGTGGCGACGCAGCTCGACGAGCGCGGCAACTGGCTGAGCACCGTCCGTTCGGGTACGGCCTCGATGCTCTGGTACCGGGGAATGGCCGAGCAGGCCTCCCGCGCCGGGCTCGTGGTCCGCACCCTCGATCCCTCGGTCCGCCGGGTGATCGCCATCGTTCACGCGCGACGGCGGCTGCCCGCCATCGCCCAGGAGTTCCTGTCCGTGGCCGAAAGTGGGTCGGCCGCGTAAGGACCCTGTGGTTCGTTGGTTTTCCCAGATTTCCCCCAGAGGCGGCGCAGGTGGGAGCGCCGTCCTCTCCGACACCGGGGCTATAGGCTCGGTCTCGATGACTATCCTGCGCCTGCGTGGCCGTGAGTTCCGGCCCGGCGAGTTCGCGATCATGGCGGTGGTCAACCGCACCCCCGACTCCTTCTTCGACAGGGGAAGGACGTACGGCTTCGCGGCGGCCCTGGAGGCGGTGGACGGTGCCGTCGCGGGAGGCGCGGACATCGTCGACATCGGCGGTGTGAAGGCGGGTCCCGGCGACGAGGTCGATCCCGCCGAGGAGATCCGCCGGGTGGCCGACCTGGTCGCCGAGGTCAGGCGCCGTCATCCCCGGCTCATCGTCAGCGTCGACACCTGGCGCGCCGAGGTCGCCGAGGTCGTCGCCGAGGCGGGCGCGGACCTTCTCAACGACACCTGGGGCGGGGTGGACCCTGAGCTGGCAGGAGTCGCCGCCAGGCACGGCATCGGCCTGGTCTGCGCACACGCCGGGCGCGTGACCCCGCGCACCCGCCCGCACCGCATCGCCTACGCCGACGTGGTCGCCGACGTCATCGGCTACACCGTCGACCTCGCGGAGCGCGCCGTCGCCGCGGGGGTGCACAGGGAGTCGATCCTCATCGACCCGGCGCACGACTTCGGCAAGAACACCTGGCACTCCCTGGAGGTCAGCCGCCGCCTGGACGAGATGGTCGCCACCGGCTGGCCGGTGCTCGTCGCGGTCTCCAACAAGGACTTCGTCGGAGAGACCCTCGGCGGCCTGCCGGTGGACGAACGCCATGCCGGGACCATGGCCACGCTGGCGGTCTCCGCCTGGCAGGGCGCCCGGGTCTTCCGCGTCCACGACGCCGCCTCCGCCCGCGCCGCCCTGGCCACCGTCGAAAGACTGCGCCGGTGACGCCGGTGGATCAGGAATAGATGACGGAGAGGAAGCGGATCAGGATCGCCTCTCGCCGATCGGCGGGAAGGGCGTCGAGAACCGCGTTGACCACGGCCATCTCCGGCTGCCCGGAGCCGCCCAGGTCCACCCCGACCGCGGACGCCAGCTCACCGAAGGCGGCGTCGTCGAGCGCGTCCAGATCCAGGCCCGCCACCAGCTCCACCAGCCCTTCCGGCAGCTTGGCGGGACCCCGCTCTCGCGCGGCCTCCACGGCTTCCGCGATCACTTCCAGCATCGCCTCGACGCCTCGCAGTGTCACCCCGGTCACCGTGATGTGGATGTTGGCCGGGATGCCCGCGTAGGACAGCTGCGGCTGCAGGAACCACCCGCGCCTCCTCGCCTCGTCCGACAGCACGAACACGTCCACCCCGTCACCGTCGGAGTCCCCGCCGGAGTCCCCGCCGGAGTCTCCGTCGGAGCCGAAGGCGACGAGCGCCGACTCCGGGTCACCGAGCACCCGCAGCCCGGGGATCTTCGCGATGCCCGCGCGGAGCTCGCGGGCCGCCGCCAGGGTGGTGCGGCCGAGCTCCAGGTAGCCCTCCCTGCCGAGGGCCTGAAGGGTGGCCCACGCGCCGCCCAGCGGGCCCGCGGACTTCGAACTCTGCACGGTGGCGTTGATCACCGTGTAGCCGGGCCACGACGCCGAGGCGAAGTACGCCCGCCGTCTCATCGCCGGGTCGGCGAACAGCACGACCGAGGCGCCCTTGGGGGCGTAGCCGAACTTGTGCAGGTCGCACGAGAGCGAGGTGACCCCGGGTACCGACAGGTCGAAGGGCGGGATGTCCGCCCCGGCCTCGCGCAGCCACGGCAGCAGCCACCCGCCCACGCAGGCGTCCACGTGGCACGGCACGCCACGCGCGGCGGCGATTCCGGCGATCCGGGCGACCGGGTCGATCACGCCCTGCGGGTAGGACGGAGCCGAGGCGACCACCAGAACGGTGTCCTCGGTGATCGCGGCCTCGACGTCGGAGGGGGAGGCGCGGAAGGTCACCGGGTCCACCGGCACGGCGTCCACCACGAGCCCCAGGTAGTGCGCGGCCTTGTGGAAGGCCGGGTGCGCGGTCACCGGGACCGCCATCCGGGGGCGCCCTTCGGTCTTCCGCGCGTCCCGCGCCGCCTTCACCGCCAGCATGATCGACTCGGTGCCGCCGCTGGTGAAGATGCCCGACCCACCACCGAGCAGATCGGCGACCGCGCCGACGACCTGTTTCTCCATCTCCACCACGCTGGGGAAGGCCGTCGGGTCGAGGGTGTTGACCTCCAGCATCTCGAAGTAGGCCCTGGCGGCGGCCTCGTGCACCTCGGGCCGCCCGGTGTCGTAGACGTACGCGGTCACCTTGCCGCCGCGCACCGGCAGGTCCTCCCGCTTGAGGCGGGTGATCTCGGCCAGCAGTTCCTCGGTGCTGCGGCCCTTGTCAGGCAGGCTCATCGCTCTCCTCGGGGGTACGGCTCGCGCGGGCCGGAAGGGAGCGGCCCGCGAGGGCCGCCGGGAAAATGCCAGCATCACACGAATCGACCCGTGCGGGGGATACGACGGAGGCCCGTCGCTCGGCCAAGCGGGTGATCCAACGGCCTCGTTAACGGCCTCGCTCAGGACAGCGGAAGCCGTACGACCGCGCGAAGACCCGGGGAGGCGTCCTCCAGATGGACCGCGCCGCCGTGGGCGTGGACCGTCTCGCGCACGATGGCCAGGCCCAGTCCGGCTCCGCCCTCGTCGCGGCTGCGCGAGCTGTCCAGCCGGGTGAACCGGTCGAACACCCGCTCCCGGTCGGCCTCGGGGATGCCCGGCCCGTCGTCGGTGACGGTCAGCACCGCGTCGGCCCCCTCGGTCCGCAGCTCGACCACCACGGGGGCGAAGGTGTGCCGCAGCGCGTTGTCGACCAGGTTGACCAGCACCCGGCCCAGGTCCAGCGCGTCCCCGGTGACCGTGATCGACCTGCTCTCCACCGCGCCGCCGGCGTCGCGGGACCCGTTCTCCGACGTGCTGGCGACGCCGCCGGACACGCCCTCGGTCGCGTCGACGACCGCGCCGCCGACCGGGGCGGGGCCGCTCTCCCGCGCGCCGTCCGGTTCGCCGATGATCCTCACCGTGACGGCCTCGCCGTACCGCTCGACGGTCTGCGGGACGAGCTGGTCCAGCTCCACCGGCTCCCCCCGCGCGGGCGTGCCGCCGCGCTCGTCCAGGCGGGCGAGTGAGAGCAGGTCCTCGGCCAGCCGGGACAGGCGCATGGTGTCCTCGAGCACGCCCTCGGCCGTCTCCCGCCAGTCCTGCCCCTCGGGGTGGCCGAGAGCCACCTCCAACTGGAGCCGGATGCTCGCCAGCGGGCTGCGCAGCTCGTGCGCCGCGTCCGAGACCAGGGCCCGCTGCCGGATGCCCGCCTTCTCCAGCCGGGCCAGCATCGCGTTCAGCGTCGTGGCCAGGCTGTGCACCTCGTCGCGTGCCTCGGGCACCGGCAGGCGACGCGAGCGGGCGGTGTCGGTGATCTCGTCCGCACCCCGGCGCAGCGCGGCGATCGGCCTCAGGGTTCCACCGATGATCACCCAGCTCGCCGCCGCGAGGAGGACCAGCAGTAGCGGCGTGCCGACGATCAGCACGTTTCCCGCCGTGGAGATGCTGGTCTGCACCTCGCTGAAGGAACGCGCCGCGATCACCGTCTGCCCCCGGTCGGCGCTGAGCACCCGGACGCGGAGCAGGTGCGGGATGCCGTACGGCTTGCCGTCCAGGAACCGTGCCTCGCCCTCGCCGATCGCCGCCGCCCGCTGTTCCGCGTCCAGCAGCGGCACCAGCCTGTCGGTGCCGGTGGTCGTGTGGGTGATCCGCCCCGCGCCGTCGATCACCTGCAGGAGAGTGCCGTCCGGCGAGGTCATCTCGTCGGGCAGCCGTCCGGCGTCGGCGAGCGAGACCGTGTCCCTGGCCCGCTGGTAGATCGACTCGTCGATGGTGCCCCGCAGCGCGTTGCCGAGCACGGTGATCATCACGTAGGCCGAGACCACCAGCGCCACCGCCAGCACGGCCGAGGCGACCGCCGTCAGCCGGAAGCGCAGGCTCTTGCGCCGCCACCGGCCGACCGCACGCCCTCCTCCGTGCGCGCCCGTGCCGGTGGGGGAACCCGCGCCCGTGCCGGTGAGGGAACCCGTGCCCGCCTTGGCGGGTGGGTCCCCGAAATCCCGGTGGGCCGGATCAGCCGCCATCGCCGGCCAGCCGGTATCCCGCTCCCCGTACCGTCTGCAGCGCGTTCCGGGAGAACGGCACGTCGATCTTGCGCCGCAGGTAGCCGACGTAGACCTCCACCACGTTGGGATCGGTGTCGAAGGTGTCCCAGACATGCTCCAGGATCTCCGTCTTGGAGACCACCTCGTCGTGGTGGCGGAGCAGGAACTCCAGCAGCGCGAACTCCCTGGGCGTCAGCTCCACCGGCGTCTCACCCCTGGCGACGCGCCGCCGCGCCGGGTCGAGCTCCAGATCCCCGGCCCTCAGCACGGCCGGGCGCCGGCTCGCCCCGCGCCGCAGCAGCGCCCTCAGCCTGGCCACCAGCACCACGTACGAGAACGGCTTGGTCAGGTAGTCGTCGGCGCCGAGGTCGAGCCCGTCGGCCATGTCGTACTCGCCGTCCTTGGCCGACAGCATGAGGATCGGAACCCAGTTCTCCTCGGCCCGCAGCTGCTTGCAGACGTTGTAGCCGGAGATCCTGGGCAGCATGATGTCCAGCACCACGACGTCGTAGTCGCCGTGCCTCGCCTGGTGCAGACCCTCCTCCCCGTCGTGCGCGAGGTCGACCACGAACCCCTCGGCCTGCAGGCCACGCCGCAGGGCGGCGGCCATCCTCCGCTCGTCCTCGACGACGAGAACCCGCATGACTGCCCCTTTCACCGTCTCGACGTGCCCATCCTCGACCACCCCGCCTGAGAGGCGGCTGAGAAGCCTGTGAGGCCTCTCAGTCTGTCTCAGCTTCGGCACAGGACCCGTCGCGCAGGCTGCTGCTGACAGGGATTGACGGCATACCGTGGAGGAATGAGATGTCTGAGCAAGCGAGACGGGGGCGCGCGGTGAGGTGGGCGGTGCCGGTCGCCGCGATCGCGGTGGTCGCCGGAGCCATCGGAGCCGGACCGGTCATCGCCGCCGTCCAGGGGGACCCCGCGCTGCCCGAGCGCACCGCCGAGCAGCTGCTGGCCGACGCCGTCCAGGCGAGCCAGGCCGGGCTCAAACCCATGTCGGGCACCGTCGTGCAGACCGCCTCACTCGGGTTGCCGGGGCTGCCCGATGTGGCGGGCATGGGCGGATCCTCGCCCGCGGGCCTGCTCGCGGGCTCGCACGAGCTCAAGGTCTGGTACGGCGGTGAGGACAAGGTCCGCTTCGCCCTTCCGGGGCGGATGAGCGAGACCAACCTGATCGTCAACGGCGACCAGGTGTGGATGTGGCAGAGCGACGCGAACAAGGCCACCCGTATCAAGGTGGGGGAGGCGAAAGACGCCGATGGCCTCGGGCACGGGGGGCCGGCCGACGGCGCCGCACGTAGGGCGCTGCCCACGGCGACCACACCGCAGCAGTTCGTCCAGCAGCTGCTGGAGAAGGCCGGGGACGACACCGCGATCAGCGTGACCAACACCGAGAAGGTCGCCGACCGTGCGGCCTACCAGCTCGTCCTCGCGCCCAAGGACACCTCGTCCCTGGTCAAGGAGGTCAAGGTGGCGCTGGACGGGGAGACCTTCGTCCCGCTGCGGATCCAGGTGTACGCCAGGAACGCCGCCGAGCCCGCCTTCGAGGTCGGCTTCACCTCGGTCACCTTCTCCCCGCCCGCCGCGGAGAACTTCGCCTTCACCCCGCCCGCGGGCGCCAAGGTCGAGGAGACGTCGCTCGGCGAGCTCGCCGAGGAGCGCGGGCGACAGGGAGAGAAGCTCAGGGAAGGTGAGGAGATCAAGAACAAGGCCGAGATCGTCGGCGAAGGCTGGACCACGATCGCGGTGATCCCCGCCTCCGAGATGCGGAAGCTGACCTCGGCACCACAGGGCGAGGCCTCGCGAGACGCGGTCGGACAGGACGCCGATGCGATCACCGACGCCATGCTGAAGTCGGCCAAGCCGATCAGCGGCACGTGGGGCAGCGGCAAGGTCGTCCAGACCAAGCTGGTCTCCGCGCTGCTGACCGACGACGGCCGCCTGCTGGTCGGTGCCGTCACCCCGGAGAAGCTGTCCGAGGCGGCCGGTCGGAAGTGAACACGATGCCGGGAGTCAGGTGTCCGCGCCCGGCTCCCGGCGGGCGTCCTCCGATTCCCCGTGCGGGATCAGGGGGCGTGAACCGGACGCCCTCCGGACCACGCGGGCGTTCGGGAAAGCAAGCGGATCCATCACGTTCGTGGGTGCTCGTGAATGTCCGGGGCGTGAGATGAGGCGGGACGGCCGCGCGGCCGTCCCGCGACCGACGAGCAGTGGGGGAGAAGTGCCGATCGTCCAGAACGCGAGGAACGGCGGGGACGGTGAGAACCGGAGCGGCGAGGCCTCGGAGAGCGGAGCCGGCGAGGTCAGGGACGGCGGGGTGGCCGGGGGCACCGTGCTGACGGCCGAGAGACCGGTGCCGGGTCCCGCCGCGGACGGGGATCTCGCCATCGTCACCAGCGGGCTGACCAAGCGCTTCGGAAGCGGTCAGGTGGCCGTGGACGCCCTCGACCTGGCCGTACCCAGCGGGTCGGTGTTCGGTTTCCTCGGCCCCAACGGCTCGGGAAAGACCACCACGATTCGTATGCTGCTCGGCCTGGTGGCCCCGACGGCGGGGGAGTGGCGGTTGCTCGGCGCGCCGATGCCCTCGGGGGCGGGCGGCGTGCTGCCGAGAGTGGGCGCACTCGTCGAGGGGCCGGCCTTCTACCCCTACCTGTCGGGCGAGGCCAACCTGCGCCGCTACGACGCCGCCGACCCCTCCGCGGACCCGCGCACGGTCTCGGCCAGGATCGGGCACGCGCTGGAACGGGTGGGCCTCGCCGCCGCGGCGGGCAAGCGCTACCGCGCCTACTCGCTCGGCATGCGCCAGCGGCTTGCCATCGCCGCCGCGCTGCTCGGCCCGAGGGAGTTGCTCATCCTCGACGAGCCGACCAACGGCCTGGACCCGCAGGGCACCCGTGAGGTGCGTGGCCTGGTCAAGGAGATCGCCACCGAGGGGACGACGGTGTTCGTCTCCTCCCACCTGCTGGCCGAGGTGGAGCAGATGTGCTCCCACATCGCCGTCATGCGAACCGGGCGGCTCGTCGCCCAGGGATCCATCGCCGATCTGCGCGCGCAGGAGACGGTGAGGATCCGGGTGGAGACCCCCGACACCGTCGAGGCGGCGGCCGTGCTGGCGGGGCTCGGCCTGGCGGAGATCCGCCTCGGCGACGGTGAGGTCAGCGCCGCGCTGGGGGGCGGCGCGGCGGAGCTGGTGTGCGCAGCCCTGGTCGCCGAAGGCGTCGCCGTCCGCGGCCTCGCCGTCCAGCGACCGAGCCTTGAGGACATGTTCGTGGGCCTGACCGGGGAGGGATTCGATGTCGACGGTTAGCGGTGCCCCTCCGCTCGCGCGGGCGGTGGGCGCCCCCCGGGCGTGGCTGCGGCTGCTCGGCTCGGAGATCGGCCTGATCTTCCGGCGGCCGAGGAACATCACGATGCTCGCCGTGCTCGCCGTGATCCCGGTGCTGATCGGGATGGCGCTGCGGATGTTCAGCGGATCCATGGGGGGAGAGGGAGGCTCCGGAGGCGGATCGGCGATCTTCGAACAGGTCGCGGGGAACGGGCTCTTCCTCACCTTCGCCGCGTTCTCCGTGCTGGTCCAGCTGTTGCTGCCGGTCACCGTCGCGGTCGTCGCCGGTGACTCGATCGCGGGGGAGGCGGGGATCGGCACGCTGCGCTACCTGCTCGCGGCCCCGGCCGGCCGGACCCGCCTGCTGGCCGTCAAGTACGCCGGCGCGGTCGTCTTCTGCCTGGCCGCCGTCGCCGCGGTGGCGCTGTCCGCGCTGCTCGTCGGTCTGCTGCTGTTCCCCGCGGGGCCGATCACGCTGCTGTCGGGAGGGACGATCCCCTTCCTCGACGGCGTGCTGCGAATCGGTGTCGTGGCGCTGTACGTCACCGCGGGCATGGCCGCGCTGGCCGCCGTCGCGCTGGCGCTGTCGACCTTCACCGAGGTGTCCGTCGGGGCCATCGCATCGGCCGTGGTCGTCGTCATCGTGTCCCAGCTGCTGGGGGTCATCCCGCAGCTGTCGGCGATCCAGCCCTACCTGCTCACCCATTGGTGGAGCGGCTTCGACGGTGTCCTGCGAGATCCGGTGGCCACCGGTGAGATGGGGCAGGGGCTGCTGGTCTTCGCCGCCTACATCGCCGTCTTCGGCTCCGTCGCCTGGGCGCGCTTCACCGGCAAGGACATCACCGCCTGATCCGCCTGATCTCGAACGGCGCCACCGCCTCCTCCGTGCCGGGGCCTGCGCCGGTTTCCGGGAAAGGTGTGGACGGGCGCGGCGGACGCGGAACGGCCCCGGGAAGCTCCTCTTCCCGGGGCCGTTCCGCGTGCGATCAGAAGACGATCACAAGGTGATCAAAGGATGTTCAGGAGGCGCGCCCGCGGCGCAGGCCGAGCGCACCGACCACGAGTCCGGCGATTCCGAGCACGAGCCCGGCCCCGCCGAGCAGGCGGGCGGTGCCGTCCGAGCCCTCGGCGGAGGCGGCGGCCGGGGCCACAGAAGGTGCCGATGCGGGGGCTGCGGTCGAGGGAGTGGCGGAGGCTGCGGCGTGGCCGTCTCCCTCGGCGGAGGCGGGCGTGAGCTTCAGCGTCGGGGCCGGGCGCTCGGGCTCGGAGCCGTCGGCCTTGGGCTCGTCCGCCCACTTCACGACCTCGCCGCCGCTGTAGGTCTGGGTGGTGGGGAAGACGAGCTGGTCGGTGTCGGTGGGCAGGGCTCCCATGGACACCTCGAACTCCTGGAACTGGCCGGGATCGATCTTCCCGCCCGACCAGGTGACCTTCGTGACCGCCTCGGTGAGCTCGCCGTACTCGGTGGTGACCGGTTTGGGCAGCTTGCCCTCGACCACCTTGACCTCCCAGCCGGGCACCGGCTTGACCGAGACGAACGCCAGCGGGTGGTCGGTGGGGAAGGTCACCTCGAGCTTGGTCGTCGAGGCGTCGTCGCGCTCGTTCGGGACCCGGAAGGCGACCTTGGTGAAACCGCCCTGCTGGGCGCTGCCGGGATTGATGGTGACGTGCGCGAGGGCGGGAAGGGCGAGGCCGAGGGTGAGCGCGGTGACACCGGCGGTGACGGCGGCGAGTCGACGGCAGGCATGCGTGAGCGACATGGGGGTTCTCCACTTCGGAGGTTCGGAGGTTCGGGTTTTCCTTGGTCGAGTCAGGCGGCGGGAAGTGGAGGACCGCGTCGGCTGACGAAGTGACGGAGGACGGCACGCGGGAGAACAGGCGTGACCGGGGCGTACGCGGGGCGTGGGGGAGCGGCGACGGCCGCCGGGGGCCGCAGCAGCGGGAACACGGCGCCGAGACGTCGACCGGCCGAACGGAGCAGCGCCCACAGGGCACTCTCACCGCGGGCCAGCCACCAGCCGGTGATGAGGGTCGCGGTGAGGTGCGCGACAAGCATGCCGAGACTCTCGCCCAGCCCTCTGACGTGCGGATGAGGAAGCGAGATCCCCGTGGCGTCACCGAGGGCGAACACCTCGTGCAGCGACAGCTGCAAGGTGGCGAGCCCGGCACCGATCGCCACCGCCGACCGCTCCCGTCCCGCGAGCAGCGCGGCCATCGCGGTGACCGCCGTGCCCGCCGCGGCCACCGCCCACGGCCCCGGCACCGAACCGCCCGCGGCCACGTGGCCGAGGACGGCGAGTGCCAGGCAGACGGCCGAGAAGGCGGCCGCGCGCATGAGGCGTAATGGGAGGCGAGCGCGCATGGTGACCCACATATTCTCACGTTCCGGGGCGTCTGCCGTTTTAATGTTTTTGTCGCTATGGTTGCCGCGACCGTGACAGCTCCTTCGAGCCGAGGTGATGGCGATGCGGCACGTCGCTGGAGTGTTGGTCGGACTGGTCGTGTCGGCCGTGCTTCTCTTCGGTGCGGGCTGGGCCGTACAGGAGGCGGGGGTGAGCCTGGCGTCTGTTCCCCCGGCGGAGAGCGGTTCGAAGACCTGGATCGCCCTCGGGGTGATGGCCGGGATCGGTCTCCTGGTCGGTCTGGTGGTCGCCGGTCGTGTCTCCCCGATGGCGGCCTTCGTCCCGTCGATGGTCCTGCTCGCCTGGACCGTGGTCTACGCCCTGGACGTCAGGCGCGCCATGGGCCTGGTCCCGGACGATCCGACCTTCCACGAGGTGCTTCTGCAGGCCGGTCGCGGCATGGGCCTGTTGCTGACCAGCGGCGTCTACGCACTTCTCGGCATCCTGCTTTTCCTGCCGGTGCTGATGCCCTCCCGCTGGGCACCGCGGTTCCGGGACGACGAGGAGTACGAGGAGGACTACGAAGAGGTCCGATGAGCGTGACCCCTGTCACCGCCGGTGGTGCCCGGCCGAGCTGACCGATTTCTCCTCGCCGCGGCCCTCCGCGCCGTCGTTCTTCTCGCCGGTGGTACTCCTGGCGGGAGGTGGGGCCTTCGACGCGTCGTCGAACGTGGCCTGCGGACCGTTCCCGCGCGGCCGCGCGTCCGACAGCGGTAGCCGCAGGACGAACCTCGCCCCTCGCGGCGAGTCCTCGATCAGCAGGGTTCCCCGATGGGCGTGGGCGATGTCGCGGGAGATGGCGAGGCCGAGCCCGCTGCCGCCGGAGTCGCGCAGACGCCCGTCGTCCAGGCGGGTGAAGCGTTCGAAGACGCGTTCGCGATCGGCGGGCGCGATGCCGGCGCCGTCGTCGACCACGGCCACGACGGCCTTGCCGTCCTCGACGCCGACGAAGACCTCGACGCGGCTGTCGGCGTGTCGTCGCGCGTTGCTCAGAAGGTTGCCCACCACCCGGATCAGCTGGATTCGGGAGCCGCGGACCCATACTCCGTCGGAGGCATGGACCCGTATCGGCATCCCGATGCCCTGGGCCGCCTCCTCCGTCACGAGGGCGCCGAGATCGATCGGCTCCTGCGGCGCAGGGTCGGCGGCGCGCAGCCTGGCCAGCTGCAGCAGGTCGTTCACGATCGCCTCCAGCCGGCCGCTGGTCGTGAGCGCGCTCCGGATGGTGTCGCGAGGATCGGTCTCGTTGGGATAGAGCAGTGCCTCCTCCAGCTGCACGCGCAGCCCGGTGATCGGGGTCCTGAGCTCGTGGGAGGCGGTGGAGGCGAAACGACGCTGCTGTTCCACGGCCTCCTCCAGCCGCGCCAGGGTCTGGTTGGCGGTGCGGGCGAGCAACGCGATCTCGTCCTCGCCCGGCGGGGCGGGCACCCGCAGGCTCAGGTCGCTCACCGTGATCTCCGACATTCGCGCACGTATCGCCGCGACCGGCCGTAGCGTCCGGCCCACGACACACCAGGTCATCCAGGACGCCAGGGCGAGGAGAACGAGAAGACCCGCGCTGATGAAGTACTCCAGGTGGTTTTTCTGCAGGATCGCCGGCTCCCTGAGGCCCGCGTAGACGACGGGTGAGTCGGCCGCGGCGGAGACCCGAATGGCCATGACCATGAGGGAGCCCTCGGTCAGCTGCTGGAACCGGTCGTCGGGCGGAGGACGGAAGGAGCTCATCGGCGCCATGCCCATCGCTCCCGTGCTGGAGTTGACGACCACGCCGTGGGCGTTCACCACCTGGACGAGATCGACCGGAGCCGAGCCGGGGATCGGATCGGGAAGGGTGCCGATCCTCGCCATCGCGCTCCACTGGCTCGCGACCTGCTCGGCGTTGCCGAAGGCGTCGTCCTGGATCCGGTAGCGGATCGCCATGTCGATGCTCGCCCCCACCACGGAGAGGATGACGAGGAGCACCATCGTCGTGATGATCGTGTATCGCGCCTGAATCGAGCGCAGTCGTGATCCCTCCGCGTTTTTCATGACGACGCCGGCGCGGAGAGGCCGCCCAGCAGGTCCAGGGCGTGCGCGGACCGGGCGCGCAGGAACTCACCCAGGAGCTTGTCACTGTCCATGACATTTACGGTATGTCAGAAACTCTTTGACAAGGCGGCAGTATCACTCCCACGAAAGCTTCCCTTTCCCTGGGGAATCCCTGCTCAGAGCCGCTTTTGGTAGATCGTTCATGATGGCCGTCCGCCCTCGGGCCGATGATCGACCGACCGTTTCGCTCACCTCCGCCTGAGAGGTTTGTGGCTACGCGCAAGGGATTTCGGCGGAAAGGAGAGTGGCGGGTGCTGCCGGAAGGCCGGGTCCGCATACGGGGAGACCGTTCCGGTCAAGGGCGCTTCAAGCCCTCACCAGGAGCTGTCCCACGACCTGCGGTGATCGCCATTGTGTGACAAACATCACATTTAACTCGGCGGGACTTCGTAGTAGGCATCTCGGCCTCTGGGCTTCGGTGTCCTGGCCGACGTCGAGGTGGTCGGAGAGTCGATGTCCGGAGGGTTTCGCCGGCCGCCTCCAGGCCGTTCCCGATCTCGTCGAACGCCGGTGTGACAGGGGTCACCGTCCCGGCCTCGGTGACGCCATGAGACGAGAGGGCGACGGAGGTCGACCGTTGAGCCGATCCCGATCAGGGTTGCAGGCGTGATTACGGTCGGTGTGCGGATGTGACTTACGGGTGACGTGTACCCGCGTGATACATAGTTGTAATCTTCTCGATATGTTCAATCGCCGATAGAAGCCCATTCTGGGGGGAATGTCCTTTTTTGGAGGTCCCCCATGCACGACGAGATCGATATGGACGTCAGTCCGGCCTATCCCTTCAGCTGGCAGGCCGCAGCCCTTAACGTGATCATGCGTGGCACCTTCAAACCCATCTCCGACCTGCTGTTGAGGAACGACGTCGGCTTCGCCGCGGCCTCCCGCATCGTCGCGCTGGCGGGCAGGGTGCCGTTCCGCCTGCCCGTCCACGTCACCGTCACACCCGACGAGGCGGGACCGTGCCCGGGAGAGTGGGTACGCGCCGGGGAGGAACTCGACGAGGACAAGGTCCTGCTCTACTTCCACGGCGGAGGTTACTTCGCCTGCTCCCCGGTGACCCACCGGCCGATCACCTGGCGCCTGGCGGCCGCGACCCGGCGCCCGGTACTGGCCGTCGACTACCGCCAGGGTCCCGTCCACAGGCCGGCCGAGGCTCTTGAGGACGCGATCGCCGCCTACCAATGTCTCCTGGAGAACGGGTACGACCCCGCCGACGTCGTCTTCAGCGGGGATTCCGCCGGAGGTCACCTCACCCTCGCCACGCTCCTGGCGCTCCGAGACCGGGAGATGCCGCTGCCGTCCGCCGCCGTGTGTCTCTCCCCGTGGACCGATCTCACCGGCGCGCCCCGCAGGGTCAACCGGCTGCTCGACCCGATGATCCCGGCCGGTCGCGTCGACTGGCTCGCCCGCCGCTGGACCGCGGGCCTCGACCCCCACGACCCCCTGCTCTCCCCGGTCCTCGGCGACTACACCGGCCTGCCCCCGCTGATGGTCGTCACCGGCTCCACCGAGGTCCTGCGCGACGAGGGACGCCGCGTGGCCGAGCGGGCCCGCACCGCAGGGGTGCCGGTCACGTACGAGGAGTGGCCCCGCATGCCGCACGTCTTCCCCATCCTCGCCGACGTCGTCCCCGAGGCCCGCGAGGTGTATCCGCACATCGCCCGCTTCCTCGCCGCGGCCCAGGACCTCCCGCCCGTCCATGAAGGCTCGAAACGGAGCCGCGCGATGCCGGACCTGACCGCGTCGGACCTGACCGCGTCGGACCTGACCGCGTCGGATCTCTCCGTACCGGATCTTCTCCCGTCGGGGCTTTCCGTTCCCGACCTTTCCGGGTCGGATCTCACTCCGGAGGACACCGGTCCGGCGCTCCGCAAGCGTCCCGGGCGCTCCGGATCCGCCGCCGCCTGAGACGCGGCGCCCGCGACAGGCCGCGGGCCTTCCGCGCTGGTCACGCCGTTCCACCACGTCCCAAGGGCATCCCTCACACCACGGATTTCTTACCCTGAGGGATCATTCGCCTTACCTCTCATACCCCTTCTGGCCGGTCGGGGGCGAAGGACGCTCGAATCCCGCCACAGTGTGCTTGCCGGTAGCCCGCGCACGAGAGGCTCAACGAGGATGGCACGTGGGGGAGCAGGTTCTGTGAACGGCATGCCGACCGGTGTGCGGCCGCTGACCGTCGGGGACCCGGTCAGTATCGGCCGCTACCTTCTGCTCGGCCGCCTCGGAGTGGGTGGGATGGGCGTCGTCTATCTGGCCGAGCATCCGCAGGGCGGGGTGGTGGCGCTCAAGACGCCGCACCCGGTGCATCTCAACGATGCCACGCTCCGCGCCCGTTTCGCCGAAGAAGTGCGATTCTCCCGAAGAGTGGTGCCTTTCTGCACCGCCGCGGTGATCGAGGACGGTATCGACGGGAACCGTCCCTACCTGGTGTCGGAGTACGTTCCCGGCCCCGCGCTCTCCCAGGTGGTCTCCGCGTACGGCCCCCTCACCCCCGACCTGGCGTACGGCGTCGCCCTGGGGGTGGCCGCCGCGCTGGTGGCGGTGCATGAGGCGGGGCTGGTCCACCGCGACCTCAAGCCCGGCAACGTGCTGCTGTCGGACACCGGTCCCCGGGTGATCGACTTCGGTATCGCGAGGGACGTCGACGTGCTCGCCGCGCACACGCAGGCCGGGCAGGTCATGGGCAGCCCCGGCTGGGTCGCCCCCGAGCGGCTCACCGGAGGGCTCGCGATGCCCGCCTCCGACGTCTTCGCCTGGGGCTGCCTGATCGCCTACGCGGCCGGCGGCCACCACCCCTTCGGCGCGGGGGAGGCGGACACGCTGACCCGGCGCATCCTGGTCGAGCCGCCGAGGGTGGCCTCGGTGCCCGCCCTGTTGCGCCCTGCCGTCGAGGCGTCCCTGGTCAAGAACCCCGCAGAACGACCCGGTGCGGCCGACCTGCTCGGAGCGCTGCTCGCCGCGGGCGGCGTGGGCGATCCCTGGGATCTGCGCGAGGCGGTCGCGGAGGTGCTGGCGGAGATCTGGACACCGGTGCCCTACACCCCGGGAACCGGGAGGGTACGGCTTGAGGCCCCGCCATCACCGCCATCGCCGCCGTCGCCGTCGCGTCTGTCGCACGCGTTCGCCCAGTCCTCCCCTCCCTCGCGCCTGCATGACGAGCCCTCGGTCCCGGTGGAGATCTCCGGCAAGGGGGCCCGCAGAGCCGCGCGCAAGGGTGCGCACCTGTCGCAGGCCGGCTTCGCGGCGCTGGCCACGGTCTCCATGGCGGCGGTCACCGTGGCCGCGGCGACCGGTGGCGGCGGGTCGGGTTCGGACGGCGGTTCCGATGTCCCCGAGTCGGTGCCGCTGGTTCTCCCCGCCGAGGGCACTCCCTCGGGTTCCATCTTCCGTGCCGCCACCCGTCCGCCCTCCGGCACGTCGCTGGAGCGGACGCCGACCACCCCCTCCACTGTGGAGATCACCACCACCAGGACCGTCTCACTGCCCACCACGAGCTATGACGGCAGCGACGGACGGCAGGAGCCGGCGCCCGAACGGCCTCGCGGCCCCGGTGGCTCCGGCGACTCGCCCGACGACGGTGACGACCCGCGTGACTGCGCGGACGCGACCGCCAGGGGCAAGGGCAGGGCGAGGGACTGCCCGACGGCCTCGGACGATCCCAGACCCTCGGGCGGCACTAGACCCTCGGGCGGCACCAGGCCCTCCTTCACCCAGATCCCGCAGACGGGCGACGGTGAGAGCCCGATCCCGACCCCCACCGTCCCCGCCCCCTCGGGGACGACCATCACCCCGCACCCCACCCCGGGCCCGTCCATACAGATGGGCTGAGACCTGCTTTGCAGGCGATGTACGGGGAGGTATCGGTGCATCGGTTAAAGTGAGCGCCGCGAATCGACGCGGAGGGGGATACCGATGGGCGGGCCTGTGTTCGGTGCGGTGGAGTTGAGCGGCGTCGGGGTCCGGGTGGTCGGCCGTACCCTGCTGGAGGGCGTCGACTGGCGGGTCGGATACGGAGAGCACTGGGTGGTGCTCGGCCCCAACG
This sequence comes from Streptosporangium sp. NPDC006930, assembly GCF_040635605.1. NCBI lineage: Bacteria > Bacillati > Actinomycetota > Actinomycetes > Streptosporangiales > Streptosporangiaceae > Streptosporangium > Streptosporangium sp. NPDC006930. The sequence continues at coordinate 386,295 of NZ_JBEYID010000004.1, forward strand.
GGGCGGGGAAGACCACGCTGCTCTCGTTGGCCGCCGCCGTACGCCATCCCACCGAGGGGGCCGTCACCGTGCTCGGCCAGCGGCTGGGCCGGGTCGACCTTCGCGAGCTGCGCCGCCACATCGGTCTCGTCGCGGCCAGCCAGCGGCTCGTCGACGAGGAACTGCTGGAGGAGGAGGGGGCCACCGCCCACACCGTCGTGCTGACCGGCCACACCGGGACCAGTGCCCCGCTCTGGGACCGCTACGGCCCCGCCGAGCACGAACGCGCCCATCACCTGCTCGCCGACATGGGCTGCAAGGACCTCGCGGACCGGCCTTTCCGTGTCTGCTCCCAGGGAGAGCGTGCCCGCGTCCGCGTCGCCAGGGCGCTGATGTCCGAGCCGGTGATCCTGCTGCTCGACGAGCCGTTCGCCGGGCTGGACCTGCCCGCCCGCGAGGATCTGATCACCTCGGTGGAGGACCTGGCGGAGATCCGCCCGGCGCTGACCACGGTCACCGTCACCCACCACCTGGAGGAGGTCCCGGCCACCACGACCCACGCCCTGCTGATGCGCGACGCCCGCGTCCAGGTGGGCGGTCCGGTGGCGGAGATCCTGACCGCGGAGAACCTCTCGGAGTGCTTCGGGCGTCCGCTGCGCGTCGACCACTTCGACGGCCGCTGGGCCGCCCGCGCGGTACGCGGCGGGTACCGCGAGGGGTGATCTGCGGAAAAGCGGTGTTATGCGGGTGATCTTCCCGCTACGGTGTCACCCATGGCGACCAAGTTGAACCAGATCCTCGCCGTGGAGAAGGGCGTCAAGTCCGACACCCAGCGCAAGGTGACCGACGCTTACCACACGATCCAGAAGAACGCCCTGCTGTCGGGTCTCTCACGGACCTACCAGCCCATCGACGACGAGGGTGAGCAACTGCCCCCCGAGTCGACCCGGGTGCAGGTGCAGGGCGAGGATCTGCTCAAGCAGGTGGGCGCCGCGCTCACCCGGCTGTTCGACGTCACCGCCACCAAGGACTGGGCCAACTGCTCCGCGAGGGCCGACATCAAGGTCGACGGCTCCACCCTCCTGGAGGACGTGCCCGTCACCTACCTGCTGTTCCTGGAGAAGCAGCTGGTCGACCTGCACACCTTCATCGCCAAGCTGCCCGTCCTGGACGCCGCCGAGGCGTGGACGCTGGACCAGTCGACCGACTGCTGGCGGACCGAGCCGGTCAAGACGACCCGTACCAAGAAGGTGCCCCGCAACCACGTCAAGGCGGAGGCGACCGACAAGCATCCGGCCCAGGTCGAGGTCTACCACGAGGACATCGTCGTCGGCTTCTGGACCAAGGTCACCTTCTCGGGAGCCGTGCCCCAGAAGCGGGTGAACGAGCTCCTGGAGCGGGTCGGCAGGCTTCAGAACGCCGTGAAATTCGCCCGCGAGGAGGCGAACGGCACCGAGATCACCTACCAGCGCGTCGGCGAGAAGGTGCTGGGCTACGTTCTCGGGTAAGATCACAGGACTCCCCGTTGGAGCACGGGGATGCGCGAAAGCGCGAAAGCTGAAACTGAACCGTCAGACTGACACGCGGTCACAGTGGGGGTTCGAGTCCCTCTCCCGGCACCGTCGAGCCGGGATAGCCCAACAGGCAGAGGCAGCCGCTCACGCTCAGACTCTCGCTCCAGATTCAGCATTCGCCGCCGGGCGCCGGATCGAACGGATGCGGGCGACGAGGTCGAGTGCGGGTTCGAATCCCGCTGGGTGCTCCACATGCGCCTATAACTTAACGGCAGAGTGCGACCTCATCATGATGACCCGGATCCTTAAACGTGCCGGTGCCCCGATATGGCGGCACACTGGCCCTCGGGGAATGGATACTTCCCCGGGGGCCGCCGTCTTCCCCCGGACGCAGCCCTTGGCTCCACCCACGTCCCGGGTCGAGGCCCCGGACGGTCGGCGCGGGCGCGAAGAGGCCGGTCGGTGCGTAGGGTCGCGGGAAGGTCAGTCCTTCTTGCGCTGGCGGATCAGGCCCATGAACCCCGGACTGGGCTTGAACTTCGCCGTCCAGGTCTCCGCGATCTCCAGCGGCTCCCCGGTCTGCGGGTTGCGTCCGGTCCGTGCGGGCTTGTGCACGATCTCGAAGGACCCGAACCCGGGAATCGCCACCTTCTCCTCGGCCGCCACGGCCGTCTGGATCGTCCCCAGAATCGCGTCGAGAGCCGCGGCCGTCTGCCTCCGGGTGAGCCCGGCCTCGGCGGCGGCCTTCTCGATCAGCTCGCGCTTGTTCATGGAGACAGTTAACGCCATCACCACCCGGTGAATCGAGCCCCGTTCTCCACTCGCACCGGCCGCGAGAGCGGGATGCCCTCCGGTGAGCCGGACCACGAAGGCAACGCGCGCCCCTGTCGTCTGTTGCCGGGCTCGCCGCGCGGGTGCCCGCCGTTTCAGGCGGCGGGCACCCGTCCTCGTTCAGCGTTCGGGCTGGGCGGCCAGCCGTTCCGCCTCCGTGTGCAGTGCCTCGACGAGGATGAGCTCCATAAGGAGATCTTCGTCAACGAGGCCGATCAGAACATCCATCGAGCCTCCCTGACTACTTGACGTCCCAGTGGTCTCGGAAGTTGACAGGCGTACCGAACAAGACTCGGACCTGATCCGACTTCGATCGTCGGTATGCGCGGGGATCCGCCTAGGCCGGGACCAGCTCCGCCAGGTCGACGTGCTCTCCGACCTCGCGGATGCTCATGCAGTACGCCACCAGGACCCGCCGTCCGTCGATCCGGCGGGTGACCAGCAGACAGGGGCCGTCGCGGACCACGATCGCCTCAACCTCGATGCCCTGAGGGCTTCGCCAGATACCCATGAGCCCGAGGCTACGGAGAACCAGGTAAGAGCGGGGTAACCAAACAGGCATATCGTGATGCACAGTACGTATGCCGGGGATCTATCTGTATGTCCTCCGATGATTAACCGGGTTGCTTTGGGTAGCAGGACCCTGGAATTACCGTCATCAGGGAGAAAACACCATGGCTTTGCCCAAGCTCACCCCCGAACAGCGTCAGGCCGCCCTGGTCAAGGCCGCCGAGACCCGCACAGCTCGCGCCAAGCTTCTCGCCGAGGTCAAGAACGGCGCGCTCAGCCTGGAGCAACTGCTTGGCCGTGAGGACGACATCGCCAAGCGCATCAAGGTGTCCCAGGCCCTTCGAGCCCTGCCCGGGGTCGGAACGGTCAAGGCCGCGCAGCTGATGGAGCAGGCCGACGTGGACGAGGCACGCCGGCTGGGAGGTCTCGGTACCCAGCAGCGCCGCAAGCTCATCGAGGCCGTCGGCCGCTGAGATGCCCCCGACCGGCCGCCGCCCGCCGTTCCCATGAGGAGTACTCCCGGGAACGGCGGGCGGTCGAACGGGATACCCCGGGCCGCGGACCTGGAATGGGCGGGAGGACGGGAGGGCCCCGCCGCACGGACTCGGGGGAAGTCCGTGCGGCGGGGCCCTTTGGTCGACGACCTGGTCGTCGAGCCCGTCTCGGGGTGTCTCCCATGCCCTGGAGGTCGCCGGCGGCGGGCTCGGTTCGGAGAAGTCAGTGAGCCTCTGCGAACTGCTGCTCCTCCGTCGACCCCTTCAGGGCCGTGGTGGAGGAGTCCGGCGCGATGGCCGTGCTGACCAGGTCGAAGTATCCGGTGCCGACCTCGCGCTGATGGCGGGTGGCGGTGTAGCCGCGTGCCTCGGAGGCGAACTCTGCCTCCTGGAGTTCGACGTAGGAGGTCATGCCTTCCTCGGCGTACCCCCGGGCGAGGTCGAACATCGAGTGGTTCAGTGAGTGGAAGCCCGCCAGCGTGATGAACTGGAACTTGTAGCCCATGTGACCGAGTTCCCGCTGGAACTTGGCGATGGTGGAGTCGTCCAGGTGCTTTTTCCAGTTGAACGAGGGCGAGCAGTTGTAGGACAGCATCTGGTCGGGGTACTCGGCCTTGATCGCCTCGGCGAACTCGCGGGCCACGTCCAGGTCCGGGGTGGAGGTCTCCATCCAGAGCAGGTCGGAGTGGGGCGCGTAGGCCAGGCCGCGGGCGATGCAGGCGTCCACGCCGTTGCGGACCCGGTAGAAGCCCTCCGCGGTGCGGTCGCCGGTGGTGAACGCCTGGTCGCGGGGGTCGACGTCGGTGGTGAGCAGGGTCGCGGCCTGAGCGTCGGTCCGCGCGATGATCAGGGTCGGCACGCCCAGCACGTCCGCCGCGAGGCGGGCGGCGCTGAGGGTCTTGATGTGCTGGCCGGTGGGGATGAGCACCTTGCCGCCGAGATGGCCGCACTTCTTCTCCGAGGCGAGCTGGTCCTCCCAGTGCACTCCGGCGGCACCCGCGGTGATCATGCCCTTCATCAGCTCGAAGGCGTTCAGCACGCCTCCGAAGCCGGCCTCGGCGTCGGCCACGATCGGCGCGAGCCAGTGCGGCGCGTCCCGGTCGCCCTCCGACCAGGTGATCTGGTCGGCGCGCAGCAGCGCGTTGTTGATACGCCGCACGACGGCGGGGACCGAGTTGGCCGGGTAGAGGCTCTGGTCGGGGTAGGTCTGGCCGCCGAGGTTGGCGTCGGCGGCGACCTGCCAGCCGGACAGGTAGATGGCCTTGAGTCCGGCCTTGACCTGCTGCACGGCCTGGTTGCCGGTGAGCGCGCCCAGGGCGTGCACGTACTCCTCGGTGTTCAGCAGGTCCCACAGCCGCTCGGCGCCGAGCCGGGCGAGGGTGTGCTCCTCCTGGACGGAACCTCGGAGTCGAACCACGTCCTCGGCCGCGTAGGTCCGCTCGGTCCCCTTCCAGCGAGGGCTGGTCTCCCATTCGTGCCGCAGCTCGTCTGCGGCTCCCTTGAGGCGATCGTTCATCGGTGACTCCTTTTCGTCCCCTGGGTGGCCTACTTCGAGTGTGTGCTCCGACGAAACGGTCAAACAAGGTCGAGTCGGACGAAAGAATGGAAATTATTCTCCTGATATCAATACTTGTTGGTATTCAGGGGAGAAGAAGTTAATAGTTTTCTCTATGGACTAGACCAATTCTTGTGCCGGGATCGGGTGTGCGCGGGTCCCCGCCGGGGGTACACCCGAACTCCGGCGCGGGGGCTCGGTGATCGCGGTCGCCGGTTCCGGGCCGTCGCGAGGGCTTGATGATCGCGACTCCGGGTGGAGCCGATGCGAGGACGACTCCGGCGGCTCCGGGCGCGGGTGCGGCGATGTCCGCTCCGCGACCTGCCGGGGGCGAAATTTCCTCGGAAATTTCGTTTAGCATCGGGTCATGGCATCTTTGGTCGGTGAAGAACCGCTTTCCTTGACGCAGGAGCTCGATCTCATCGCGTTCGGCCAGCGGCTGAGACACCTGCGGAAGCAGCGTGGCCTAACCCTTTCCGACCTGGGCGAACGCGTGAGCCGCGCGCCCAGCCAGCTCTCCCTGCTGGAGAACGGCAAGCGCGAGCCGAAGCTGTCGCTGCTGAAGTCGCTGGCCGCCGCGCTCAACGTGCCGGTCGAGGAGCTGCTCCGCAGGCAGGCACCCAACCGGCGGGCCCAGCTGGAGATGGCGCTGGAGGAGGCGCAGCGCGACCCCCTGTACGCGGGGCTCGGCCTCGCCAGGCTGAAGATCTCCGCCCGTGTCCCCAACGACGTGCTCGAACACATTCTCGGCCTCTACGAGGAGTTGCGTTCGCGTCAGGCCAGGGGGACCGCCACCCCCGAGGAGGCCCGCGCGGCCAACGCCGAACTCCGCCGCAAGCAGCGCGAGCAGGGCAACTACTTCGCGGAGATCGAGCAGGCCGCCGCCGAGGCGCTCGCCGCGGTCGGTTACCGCTCGGGCGCGCTGTCGCAGAGCACCGTCCAGGCGTTGGTCAGCCACTTCGGCTACACCGTCCAGACGGTCCAGGACCTGCCGCGCACCGTGCGTTCCATCTCCGACCTGCGCAACCGGCGCATCTACGTCAAGCACGAGCAGGTCGGCATGCACACCCCGCGTACGATCCTGCTGCAGACCCTCGGCCATCTCTCCCTCGGCCACCACAGGCCCCGTGACTTCGCCGACTTCCTGCGCCAGCGGACCGAGGCCAACTACTTCGCCGCCGCCGTCCTGGTGCCCGAGGCCGCCGCCGTGCCGTACCTGCGGGAGGCGAAGAAGGACCGCGCGCTGAGCGTGGAGGACCTGCGCGACGTGTTCGCCGTCTCCTACGAGATGGCCGCGCACCGCTTCACCAACCTGGCCACCAATTTCCTCGACCTGGCCTGCCACTTCGTCCGCAACAACGCCGACGGGATCATCTACAAGGCGTACGAGAACGACGGCATCGTCTTCCCCGCCGACGAGCAGGGCGCGATCGAAGGCCAGCGCATGTGCCTGCAGTGGTCGGGGCGCCAGGTCTTCCTGTCACCCGACCGCTTCTCCGTCCACTACCAGTACTCCGACTCGCCCACCGGCACCTACTTCTGTCTCGCGCACGTCGACATCTCGCGCGAGCGTGACTTCGCCATCACCCTCGGCGTTCCCTATCGGGAGTCGCGCTGGTTCCGCGGCAGGGAGACCACCACCCGCACCAGATCCGGCTGCCCCACCGGCGAGTGCTGCCGCCGCCCGCCCGCCGAGCTGACCCAGCGCTGGGAGGGGTACGCCTGGCCCTCGGCCCGCGGCAACTCCCACATCCTGGCCGCGCTGCCACCCGGGTCCTTCCCCGGGGTGGACGAGGCCGACGTCTACACGTTCCTGGAGCGCCACGCCGCGGGCTGAGACGCGCGGGGGCGCCCTCCGAGGACCTCCGCGGATCCCCGTCCCAGGGTCCCCTGTCGCGGGCCGGCGGCGAAAAGGAGCGTGTCACCCCGTGGGCTGGGCCGTCCGGCGCAGTGTCAGGGACGGGTGGCCGTGGAACCGGTAGGCGCCCGCGCTGTCGGGGGCCTGCCCGCGCATGGACCGCAGCACCTCGGCCGGGGGCTCACCGGCGAAGCAGCGCCGATAGAACTCCGGCGCCAGACCGCCGCCCGCGGGCCAGAGCGGGGCGACGACCCCGCTCGCGCCCGCGAGCAGGAACGCCTGGGCGTCCCCCGGCTCCTCCAGGAAGACGAACGGGGCACCCGCCAGCTCGTAGTCCAGCGCCTCGGAGGCGGATCCGCCGTCCGTGAAGTGGACGATGTCGGGTCCCTGCCTGAGCGCGCCCAGGACGTCGCCGAGCGCGGGGGAGACCTGCGTGGCGCCGTACTCCGTCACCAGCGGATGCGCCTGCGCCTCGCCGTACACCACCGCGATGTGGTCGGCCCGCGCGTGCACGGGAGGGGGCAGCTCGGGACGCCGTCCGCCGAGGGGCCAGCGGCCGGTCGCCATCTGGCAGCCCAGGTAGGGGGGCAGGGAGGGATCGTACGGCTGCTCGAGCACGGCCAGCTCCCAGGGCACGTGCGGCTCCTGGGAGAGGATGAGCACGTTCGGGCGGCGCGGTGCGACCCGGCCGGCCACCGCGTACAGCAGCTCCCAGAAACCCCAGGGCACGCGCGAGCCGACCTCCCGCCCCAGTTCCTCGGAGAGACGGCCACGATCGGTCAGGTGCCGGCCGAACTCCGAGGCCCGGGTGCCGAGGTCGCAGGGCTCGGCCTGGTCCGGGGTGACGAAGTGCGGTGACTGGTAGGTCCACCACAGCAGTCCCGGCCTGTCTCCGTGGACGATGATCGCCGTGACGTCGGCGGGCTCCCCCATGAGGGCGGGACGGATACGGGTGCCCGAGACCGGCTCCAGCGCCTCGTGTCCGCCGAGGCCGCCGGGCGAACCGTGGACCGTGACCGCCCGCAGGCCGAACCCGACCACCTGACCGCGTACGGAGTAGGTCACCTGGATCTGCCGGGCGGCCTCCGGCTCCTCCTGGGCGAGGGCGACGAGGTTGACCACGGCCCGCGGGTACGGTGACGTCTCGTCGGCACGCAGCCGCACCCGCCGGCCACCGGGCGCGTCGAAGCCCTCGGCGACGATCTGGATGTCCAGGTCGATCGGCTCGCGCGGTGTCGCGGTGCCGTCCTGCCCCTGGCCCGGGGCGACGCCGACCGTCACCTCCGAGCCCCAGCCCGCGGCCGCCTCCGCGGGAGCCTCGATGAGCGGGATCGCCTCCCAGCCGGGCCCCGGGGCCGGAGCCTGAGTCTCCTTGCGCCGCCTGCGGAAGGCCCCGGTCAGCCGGTCGAGAACCGAGGGACCCCGGCTCTCCGCGGGACGCGGCGGCGCGGCCGGAGGCTCGGTCGCCGACGGTGCCGCGACCGGGGGCTGCGGCGCGGGGACCTGCGGTGACGACGCCTGAGGTGTCGGGGGCGGTGGCTCCGGGGGCGTCCGCGGCGCTTCGGGGAACGGTGGCGGATCCTCTCCGGACGTCTGCCCGGAACCCGGAGCGGGACGCCCCTGCCCGCCCATGTCGGGGAGCAGCCAGGCGGGAGTGTAGGAACCGGTCGCCGGAGCGTCGATCGGCTCCCAGCCGGAGGGGTCCGTGCCGTTCGGGGACGCCGCGCCCCAGGAGGACGGGGTGGGGCCCACGCCGCCCGGCGGAAAGCCGAGGCCGCTCCCGTGCGAGCCCGGCTCGGCGCCCGGCCGCCGGGAGAGCAGGGGAATCACCTGCTCGGGGGTGACGCCCCGCTCCAGGCTCAGCAGCGCGGTGAGCCGGTCCCAGGCGGGGCCGTACTCGGAGACGAGCCTGATGACCGCGTCTGCCAGCTGGTCCGAGGGCCGGCTGCCCACCTCGGCGAGCAGCGGATCCAGCCGGTCACGAAGCTCGCCGGAGGCGCCCCCCATCAGGCTGTCGAGCTCGTCGCGGACGCCGCGCGCCGCCCGCATCACGGCTACCGGGTTCATCCCGTCCCCCCTCATTCCGGACTGGACTGATCTTCCCACCTGCTTGGCGGAGACGGGAGCCGGTAGGTGTCGGGAATCAGCGCCACATAGGGTGATACCCCTAACCGCCGAGGTGATGGAAAGGGTGGGTCGTGCTGCCTGAGGTCGAGGCATGGCTACGCGGGCGCACCTCATCCTCGGGTGACTGGGCGCTGCCGGAGCTGCTGGAAGCCAAGGGTGAGACGACGATCAGTGTCGTGCTGCCCGCGCGCGACGAGGAGGAGACGGTCGGGGAGATCGTCGCGGCGATCCGCCGCGATCTCATGGAGGCCGTTCCGCTCGTCGACGAACTCGTGGTCATCGACTCCCGCTCCGTCGACGAGACCGCCGTACGCGCGGCGCGGGCCGGGGCGAGGGTGGTCGCCCAGGACGAGGTTCTGCCCGATCTCAAACCGCTGGACGGCAAGGGCGAGGCGCTCTGGAAGTCCCTCGCCGCGACCTCCGGCGACCTGCTGGTCTTCGTCGACGCCGATCTGCGCGAGTTCCGCACGTCCTTCGTGACCGGGTTGCTCGGCCCGCTGCTCGCCGACCCGGCGGTGGTCTACGTCAAGGGCTGCTACGACCGGCCCCTGTGGAACGCGAGGAGCGGTGGCGGGCGGGTCACCGAACTGGTCGCGCGCCCCCTGCTCAACCTGCACTGGCCACGGCTGGCCGGGTTCGTGCAACCCCTCGCGGGGGAGTACGCCGGGCGCAGGTCCGTGCTGGAGCGCGTCCCGTTCGTCACCGGCTACGGCGTGGAGCTCGCCCTGCTGATCGACCTGCTCGATCTCGCGGGTCTCGACGCGTTGGCCCAGGTCGATCTGGGACGCCGGGTGCACTCCCACCAGTCGACGGAGGCGCTCGGTGGGATGGCCGCCCAGATCCTGCAGACCTCCTGGTCACGCCTGGAGCGCCAGAACATGATGGTCTCCCTGCATCGGCCGTCTCCCCGCCTGGCCCAGTTCCGCCGGGGCGCGGACGGCCACCAGGTGAGCGTCAGGGACGTCGCCGTCGCCGAACGCCCCCCGATGGGGACGATCCCGGCCTACCGCTCGCTCCGCTGACCAGGCCGTACCACCGTGACAGCGAGGTCGGCGAGGGTGGCGAGGATACCGACCGCCCGGTGGAAGCTCTCACGGCGAGGGCCGGTTCGTCCCAAGGCCCCGCGAAGACCGTCCCGGGAGCCGGCCCTTCGGCCGGCTCCCGGGTGTGGCGGTCAGGAGGCGAGCAGTGAGGCGTAGCGGTCGAGGTCGACGTTGCCCCCGCTGACGATCACACCGACCCGTTTCCCGCCCAGCCGGTCGGCGAGGTCGCGGACGGCGGCCAGGCCGAGGCATCCGGTGGGCTCGACGACGATTTTCATGGCCGATCCGAAGAGCTTCATCGCGTCGACGAGATCGGCGTCGGTGGCGGTGACGATGTCGTCGACCTCGCGGCGGATGATCTCGAACGTATGGGTGCCGAGCCGCTGGGTCTGCGCGCCGTCGGCGATGGTCTTCGGCGTGTCGATCTGGACGATGGAGCCCTGCCGCAGCGACCGCCGCCCGTCGTCGCCCGCCTCCGGCTCGACGCCGTACAGCGCGCAGCCGGGTGACAGCGCGCGAGCCGACAGCGCCGTGCCGGAGAGCAGCCCGCCTCCGCCCAGGGGGACGAAGAGCGCGTCGAGATCGCCGACCTCGTCGAACAACTCCTTGGCGGCGGTACCCTGACCGGCGATCACGTGAGGGTGGTCGTACGGCGGGATCAGCGTGAGGTCGCGGTCGGCGGCGAGCGCGCTGCCGATCTCCTCCCGGTGCTCGGTGTAGCGGTCGTAGCGGATGATCTTCCCGCCGTACCCCTCGGTGGCGGCCACCTTCGAGGCCGGCGCGTCGTGCGGCATGATGATCGTGGCCGGGATGTCGAGCAGCCGGGCGGCCAGGGCGATCGCCTGGGCGTGGTTGCCCGAGGAGTAGGTGATCACGCCGGAGCGTCGCTGCTCGGAGGTGAACCGTGACAGCGCGTTGAACGCGCCGCGGAACTTGAAGGCGCCCATCCGCTGGAAGTTCTCGCACTTGAACACCACGTCGGCGCCGACGCTCTCGTTGATCCGGCGTGAGCGCAGCACGGGGGTGCGGTGGACCTGCGGAGCGATGCGGGCGGCGGCGCTCAGGACGTCGTCGTAGGTCGGGGACATCGGGGACGTCGATGACTGGGACATCGGCTGGCTCTCCTCGGTCGGCGCGGCTACTCGAAGCCTGGCATTCCCGTCGTACGGACGGTGTACCGGGGGCGGAGTCACGGCGACGATCCCCGGCACGCGACCCGTACGCGGTGTCGTGAGGCGGTGTGCGCGGTGCTTGGTGGGATGGCGCCGCGGCACGGAATCGATGAGGACACGGCGCGCCGTCCGGTCTAGCATCGGGTCGTCCGGTGTGACAGGCAGGCCGGATTCACCGGCCGGACAGTGCCGGAAGGTGAGCGCGAAGTGGTGCGACTCTCGGTGTAGGTGGTGTTGTGGTGGCAGTTGGTACGATCCTTCGTTTCGACGAGGTACGCGGGTACGGGTTCATCGCCGCGGTCAGCGGGGGCGAGGATGTGTTCTTCCACGCCAACGACTTCGGTGAGAGCAGGCATGTCCTCCAGCCCGGCCTGCGAGTGGAGTACGAGGTCATGGAGGGCGAGCGGGGCCTGAAGGTCTCGACCGTCAGCCTTCTGGACCCGCCGCCGAGCCGACGGCCGGTCGCGACCGTGCCTCTCTCGGACGCCGTCTCCTCGCAGCAGTTCGGCGACGACGAGGGGGTGTGCGACGTGTTGTCGGCGAAGTCCTTCAACGGCGCAGTGACCGAGCTGCTCATCGAGCACGCGCCCACGCTGACGGGCGCGCAGATCGGGCAGGTCAGGAATCGTCTCCTGACGTTCGCCCGGTCCCACGGCTGGGTCGACGACTGAGGCCGGACGATGCGTCTTTGCCGTTCCGGATCCGCGGCGGGTCGGGATCCGGAACGGCATGGCTCGCGCGAGCCGCGCGGGACGCGCGAGCCGCGGTGGGGGCGGCCGGAAGGCCCGTACCCGGTCACCTCGAGTGGAAGGAGGCGGTCTCGGTCGCCGGGCTTCGAGGAAGCCGTCGCGTGCCGCGGAACAGGTGCCGGACGGGCGTGGGACGTGGGTGGGAGCGGGGCGGGGTGCGGGGCGCCCGATCGGCGTGAACAGGTGCGGAACGGTGAGGCTCACAGTCCTTGACGTTCTTCGGTTGGATGCGTGCCAAAGTTCTGTTCATATGGGACAAAAGCGGTTATTCTCGACGAGCATTGACCGTGATCGGCCGGAATCGTCCGTGATTCCGCAGGCCAGCGGGCCTTTCGGTGGAGAGCAGGGGTGGCGATGGCGCGCTGGTTGGGCCAGCTGCTCGTGCTGGCCGTCGTCGCCGTCGTCGCGCTGACCACCCTCGCGACGCCCGCCTCCGCGCACGGTCAGCTCGCGATGTCGACACCGGCCAAGGACAGCACGGTGAAAGAGCCGCTGGAGTCGCTCGCGCTCTACTTCACCGAGAAGCCCGCTCCGAACGCGTACTTCACCGTCACCGCCCCCAGCGGTGTCCGCGTCGACGAGCCCTGGTCGCACGGGCAGCCCGAGCGCCTCGACGAGCCGGTCAGGGAATACAACCTCGTGGACGGTACCTGGCAGCCCAGCCTGTACCACACCGGGTTTCCCGCGACCGTCCCCGTCGCCCACTGGCCGGAGAAGGGCCTGTACGTCGCCCGCTACATGTCGGTCGCCTCGGACGGCGAGAAGGTGGAAGGCGAGGTCCGGTTCACCTACAAGGGCCCGACGTCGGGTCCGCCCAAGGGCTGGAAGGCCCCCGTGAACGAACCCGACCCCGCGCTGCTCGCCATGTTGGAACCCGGCGCCACCACGCCGTCGGCCGCGGCGGCCGGACCCGTCGTCCCCCAGGCCACCTCGCAGGCCACGCCCCAGGCCGCGGCTTCGAACGCGCCCCAGGCCACCTCGGGTTTCGACCTGTCGGTGTGGCTGCTGCCCACCCTCCTCGTCGTCGGAGCGGGGTTCATGGTGGTCCGGGCGGCACGGCGGCCTTCGCCCTCCGGCGCGCAGGTCCGGCGACGCTCCACCGGGCCGCCCGGGAGGAAACCCGCGGGTCGGCCGACGGCCGCGTCGCGCAGGACGGGGAGCGCGAAGGCGGTCAAGTCCGCCAAACGACGCTGACCCGCCTCCCGCGCTCCGGCTCCGCCGACGACACCCGGTCCCGTACCGGCTCACCGCTCCCGTACCGATTCACCGTCCCCGCCTCCCCGCCGACTCGTCGGCCCGACCACCGACCCCCAGGAGAACAGTCATGACCTCCCCCCTTGCCCGCCGCCTGCTCGCCGTGCTCATGCTCGGCGTGACCCTGCTGACGGCCACGGCCTGTGGCTCGTCCGCCGCGGAGCCCGGCGCCTCGACGGTCAAGGAGATCACGGTGACCATCGCCGGACGGCAGGTGACGCCCCCGCCCGGACGGATCGACGTGACCAAGGGCCAGACGGTAAGGATCACGGTGACCGGCGACGCGCCCGACGAGGCGCACGTCCACGGCTACGACAAGGCCGCGACCCTGACGCCCGGCACGCCCGCGACGATCGAGTTCGTCGCGGACCAGGACGGCCTGTTCGAGGTCGAGACCCACGATTCGAAGCTGCAGCTCTTCCAGCTCGTGGTGCGCTAGGCCGACGTGATGTTCCTGGCTCACGGGATCGGCGGGCGCCAGGACCTGCCGATCCCCTTCGAGGCCGCGCTGATCGGCGCGATCCTCGCCCTGCTGGTGTCGTTCGTGGCGCTGGGCGCCCTGTGGACCGAGCCGCGGCTGGGCGTCGACGCCCGCCGTCCCCGCCCGCTCGCCTCCCTGGTCCAGAGTGTGGTCTCCGCGCGGGCGTGGCCGTGGTTCTGGCGAGTCGCCGGGCTCGTCGCCGCGGCGTACTTCTGCGTGGGCCTGCTCTTCGGCCCCGACCGGGTCGAGAATCCCACGGCGGGAGTGTTCTACGTCCTGTTCTGGGTCGGCCTGGTGCCGCTCTCGCTGCTGTTCGGACCGGTGTGGCCGGTCCTCAACCCGCTGCGGACACTGCACCTGCTGGCCTGCCGGGGACTCGGACGCGACCCCGAGACCGGGATGCGCCCGCTGCCGTCGGGGCTCGGCTACTGGCCCGCGGCGGGCGGTCTCCTCGCCTTCGTCTGGCTGGAGCTGGTCGCCCCGGAACGGGCCACCCTGCCGGTCATCGGGGCCTGGCTCGCCGTGTACGTCGTGTTCGTGCTCGGGGGAGCGGTGCTCTTCGGGTCGCGCTGGTTCGACCACGCGGACGCGTTCGAGGTCTACAGCACCCTCGTCGGCCACCTCGCCCCGGTGACCAGACGCCCCGACGGCGTCGTGACCTGGCGTAACTCGCTCGACGGCATGGCCGGGCTCCGGCCGGTGCCCGGGCTGACGGTGCTGGTGGTCGTGCTTCTCGGCTCCACCATGTACGACAGTCTCTCCAACGCCCCGGTCTGGGTGCGCTTCGTGCAGGAGAGCTCGCTGCCGGCACCGGTCATGGGAACGGCGGGGCTGCTCGTCGTCATCGGCCTGGTGCTCGCGGCGTATCGCGGGGCGACCGCGCTCGCCGGTCGCTGGGGGGCGGCGGAGCCGGGGACGACGGCGGGCGAACTCGCCCACGCGGTCGTCCCGATCGCCGTCGGGTACGTGGTCGCCCACTACTACACGCTGCTCCTCCTCGAAGGGCAGCGGACCCTCGCCCTGCTCTCCGATCCGCTGGGCACCGGCGCCAACTGGCTGGGCACCGCGGGGTGGACCGTCCAGGCGGCCGGTACCTCCCCCGCCGGGATCGCCATGCTCCAGGTGACGGTCATCATCGTCGGTCACGTGCTGGGCACCGTGCTCGCCCACGACCGCGCGCTCGCCCTGTTCCCACGCAGGACCGCCGTCCTGGGACAGATTCCCCTCCTCGTGCTGATGGTGGTCTACACGGTGGTGGGCCTCTTCCTCCTCTTCGCGGGCTGACCCGCCCGGCACCGGCCCACAGAGCTTGAGACGGTGCCGGGGACGGCGGTCACCGGGGTCAGGCGTGAGGAGTGGAGGATCTCGCGGATCGGCTGGAGGGTGCGGGGCCCCGCACCGACGTGGTGGGCGTCACCGCTTTGGGGATGGGGCCGAGGGTCCTCCTCGGAATGCACCACGACCACCAGGTCGCTGTCCACTCCGATGGACTTGACGACATTCAGGGTCGCCGGGGCGTTCCTGGACAGGACGACGACCTTGTTGATCCGCACGTCGACGTAGCGGATGGTCCCGTCGTTCGGATGGGCGGACAGCACATCGTCGAGTCTTCCCTTGACCGCGCTCAGCGTCGCCAACGACGCGCGGACGACCTTTGGTGTGGCGCCCGCGGAGGCGATCGCCGGGATGTCGGCGGGACTGGTGGTGGCGATCATGAGGGTTTCCGCGAGGGTTCCCGTGAACCAGGAGCCGCCGAAACGGTCGCCGAGCTTCTCGCGCAGCCGCGCCTCGACCGGTGTCAGCCGGGCCTCGTTGAGCAGCCGGGTCGCGACCTGCTTCCTGGTGAGACCGAGGTCGCGCTGGAGCGCCTCGATGAGGCCCGGCGGCAGGTTCGACAGGATGGAGGGGTCCGGCGGCGGCGGAGGCGCGGTGACGCTGGGATCGGCGGTCGGTGCGGGCGCGGGGCACGTCGTCGGGGAGGTGTTGACGGTGGGACGGGGTGTCGGCGCGCACGCGGCGCTTGAGAGGCGGGTCTTGTGCGAGGGCGCGGTGCCCGCCGTCCGGGGTGTGGTGACGGTGGTAGGGGGCGTCAGGGCGAGCGTGGCGACGGCTGGAAGAGACGCCAGGGCGAGTGTGGTGATCGCCAGGATGCCCCCCGTGGTGGCGATGCGGCGACGGGACATGTTGCTCTCTCCTCTGCCTCTTTCGAAGCGTGAGGGGGAGCGGCGCCACATCGTCGGTCGCACGACGTGGACCGACGTGGACCGACGTGGACCGACGTGGACCGACGTGGACCGACGTGGACCGACGTGGACCGACGTGGACACCGCCACCTTAGTCCGGCCGCCGCCGGATCCGGCCGCGAAAGCCTGGCGCCACGCTGGGCGGACAAGACCTGGGCGTGGGTCAGCCGATGCGCAGCGGGAGCGCGCGTGGCCCGCGGACCTGGCCCGTGGACCAGGTCACCGCCGCCGGGTCGTCGAGGCCGAAGCGCGGGTTCCGCTCCAGCCAGACCTCGAGGGCGACCTGCAGTTCCATCCGGGCCAGGTGCGAGCCCGCACAGCGGTGGATGCCCAGGCCGAACGCGGCGTGCCGGTTGACCTCGCGGTCGATGACGACCTCGCCCGCCCGGTCGAACTGGGCCTCGTCGCGGTTGGCCGCCGGGAACGACAGCAGGATCCAGTCGTCGGCCTTCATGTCGACACCGTTCCAGTGCATGTCCTCCTTGACCAGCCGGGCCATCGTGACCGGTGCGTAGGCCCGGAGGAACTCCTCCATCGCGGTCGGCAGCAGAGCCGGCTCGGCGACCAGGCGCTCACGGTCGTCCGGAGTCTTGGCCAGGTGCCACAGCGACGCGCCGATCGCGCTCCACGTCGTGTCGATGCCCGCGATGAGCAGCAGCGCCATCGTGCCCGCCACATGGGCCGGCTCCAGCTTCCTGCCGTACAGCTCCGCGTTGACGAGGTAGGTCGTGAGGTCGTCACGCGGGTTGGCGACGTGGTCGCGGATCTGCTCCAGCAGGTAGTCGAAGAGCTTGTCCATCCTGGCGATACGCTCTTCCGGTGGCCGGTTGACGCCCTCCAGCGCGTTCTCGACGAATTCACGGAACCGCGGACCGTCCTCGGGCGGGAAGCCCAGCATGTCGCTGATGACGCGCACCGGGATGTGCTGGGCGTAGTCACGGGCGGCGTCGACGACGTCCTGCCCCTCAAGCGCGTCGATGAGCGAGTGGCAGAACGCTCGCGTCGCCGGCTCCTGCCTGGCGACCACCGTCTTGGTGAACATCGGCAGCAGCAGCTTGCGCGCGTCGTGATGGAAGGGCGGGTCGGAGGAGATCGGCGGTGTGCCGCCCACCGGGGCCGCCTCGCGTGGTGGCCGGAAGTTGCCCACGATGATCGACCGGGAGGAGAAGCGCTCGGTGTCGTAGGCGATGGCCGCGACGTCCTCGTAGCGGGTCGGCAGCCAGGCACCGCCGAACCGATCGGTGTGCGCGATCGGGCAGCGCCGCCGCAGGTCGTCCTGGATCGGGTACGGGTCGGCCGCCCATTCCGGCTCGGTGTGGGAGAAGTCGGTCGCCCAGTCCGAGACAGGCCCGGTGATGATCTCGTTGCGCACGCCGTCAGGGCGGTCCTGCTGCCTCCCGTCGAGCGCTTGCTGGCTGAAACGGTCATCGACGGTCATGTCGCGCCTCCTGAAGGATCTCGATCGTTCTTTCCGGGCAGTTCGCCACGGCGAGGCGCGCCGCCCGCTCCTCACCCGGCGGTACGACGCCGTCACCGACGACCTGCCCGTAGCCCTCATCGTCCTCGTCGAACAGGGCGGGGGCGAGGGCGTAGCAGCGACCGTGTCCCTGGCATCCCTCGGGGTTGATCCTTACTCTCACTGTCGAACTCCTCTCCGTGCCGTGGTGTCGGCAGGGGGCGAGGGGTGTGGCGTGTCGCCGTCAGGGGCGAAGGCGGCGACGAGACGGGTGAGCAACGCGGCCCACTCCTCCTCGTCGACCGTGTGCAGGTCGGGTGTGACGAGCGCGCTGCCCATCGCGAGCAGCAGACAGAGATGCGACAACGCGTTCGGCGACAGCGCGCCGTCCAGTTCGCCGTCGTTCTGTGCGGCGCGGACGAGTCCGGCGAGCCAGTCGGTGCGCTCGCCGACGTAGTCGCGCATCGGCCGGGCGACGTCCTCGTCGCGGCGTGCCGCCACGAGTGCCTCGACGATGAGATGGTTGTGGGCGTCGGGCCTCCTGTGCGGGAGCCCTTGGCCGACGACGGCGAGCAGTTTCGTGATCGACTGGTCCGGGTCCGCGGCGAACAACGTGGCCAGCAGTCGCGGCCCGTGCTCGCGCAGCGCGGCCACCAGCAACTCGGCCTTCGAGCCGAAGTGCGCGTACAGGGCACCGTTGCTCACCCCGGCGGCAGAGGCGATGTCGGCCACGCGCGTGCCGTCGTAGCCACGTCCGGCGAAGGACTCGGCCGCCGCGCGCAGCAACCGCTCACGGGTCTCGGCGGCGGTGACACCTGCGATACGCCCCATGCGTCAATTAAAAGAACGTTCATTTGATGTTGTCAACAGTGGGACGGCGGTGGGATGGGGGTCTGGCGCCGTCGAACTTGAGAGTTCGGCGCGCATCTTGAGAGTTCGGCGCGCATCTTGAGAGTCGACTCGAGAGTGAGGAGCCGAAGATGAGAGTTGGATTCCTCTCTCGGCGCCTGGCGTTGGTGTTGAGCCGCAGCCCGACGAGTCGTTCTCCTCTTGGGTTGATCGGATGGCGATGCGGACCGGATGCCCGTCGTGGACACTCGTCGAGTCGCTGGGGCTCGATGTGCGGGGGCTGTCTGGCGATGTCCGCTCACTGGCGTACGGCGTCGTCGATGGCCGACAGGTAGGTGTCGGTGGTGTTGGGGGCGCGGTGGCCGTTCTTCCGGTGGCGGCGGAAGTCGCGCACCGCGCCGGTGGCCGTGATGGGGTCGGTGAGCGGGGCGCCGTCGAGGGCGCCGACGTCGGCTTGGTCGGCGAGCCAGGGCAGGTAGCCGCGCAGCCGGGAGTGGTACTTGGTCTTGCTGGAGTCGGCCAGTGGTGAGCGCTCGAGCGTGGCGGCGTACGGGCCGGGGAGCGCCACGGCTGGCGGCCGGTTTGTATTTCCGGAAGCTGATCCGAGGGCCTGCGCGTTCTCTGCGGTTGTGTTTCCGGAAGTCGCTTCTGGAGTCTACTTCCGGAATTGGACAATTCCGGAAGTAGACGTGGCTGGGCTGGTCACGGCAGCTATCGGCGCCATCAGCGTGAAATCGTCGCGCTCAATGCCGCGTTGCTCGGCTGTCAGCGGTCGGGCGTTTCGGGGTCGCCGGTCTCGTAGACGTCGGGGATGCCGTCGCGGTCGAGGTCGGCGGTCTCCTTCTCGTGGATGCGCCGGTAGGTGCGGTCGCGCAGGCGCAGGATCACCGTCGCCAGCAGTGCGGCGGTCAGGGAGCCGGCCAGGACGGCCACCTTGACGTGCGCGTCCTGGCCGGCGCCGAAGGCCAGTTCGCCGATGAGGAGGGAGACGGTGAAGCCGATCCCGGCCAGGATCGACAACCCGAGCATGTCGATCCAGGCCAGGTCCTCGTCTAGGTCGGCGTGGGTGAAGCGGGACATCAGCCAGGTCGCGCCCATGATTCCGATCGGTTTACCGGCCACCAGGCCCACGGCGACGCCCAGCACGACGGGGTCACCGAACACGCCGGCCAGGCCGTCCAGGCCGCCGATGGACACCCCTGCCGACAGGAATGCGAACACCGGCACGGCCACCCCGGCCGACAGCGGGCGGAAGCGGTGCTCGAAGTGCTCGGCCAGGCCGGGGCCGGCCTGCGGGCCGCCGGCCTGTTCGCTGCGCAGCACCGGGACGGCGAAGGCGAGCAGAACTCCGGCGACGGTGGCGGGCACACCGGAGGCGTGCACGAGTGCCCAGGTGGTCATGGCCAGCGGCAGCAGCAGCCACCAGGAGCGCACCCGGCGCTGCACCAGCACGGTGAACAGGGCGAGCGGCACCAGCGCCGCGGCCAGCGTCAGCGGCCCCAGGTGCTCGGTGTAGAACAGCGCGATGATGACGATGGCCACCAGGTCGTCGACCACGGCCAAGGTGAGCAGGAAGGTGCGTAGCGCGGTCGGCAGGAACCGGCCCAGCCGGCCAGGGAGAGGTTCAGATGCAGCGCCTCGGGCCCGACGCGCAGATCGCGCAACGCCTCGTAGGCGTCGGCCCACGGGGAGTTGACCCAGATCATCGCCGCCCCCGCGGCGGCCAGTAGCAGTGCCCCGCCGACGGTCTCCTTGCGCAGGATGTCGGCGATGCGGCGGGCCTCACCCCAGGAACCGCGCCCCAGGAGAGCAGGGGTACGCGGCGGGACGGGAGCGTTCATGCAGTGCTCCAGAATTCGGGAACGAGTCGGACATCGCCGACCAGACTTCCCGGCACACCGCGTTCACTCTACCCACCCGCCGGCGGACAGCCGCGTGAAGGGTCTGCCACGATCTGGGCGCTTTCGTCCGGTTCGTTGCGGTCCGGCTCCGGGCGGTGGACAGCCGGCGACGCCTCACCTGCCAGGGGCAACGGAAGGCGGGTGGATTAAGTTGGAAGACCGTCGCCGGATGGCGATCGTGGCCGCCGGCGCACCTGGTGATCGGCGCAAGCGGACCGGCTCCGCCGCTTTCAAGCCAGGAACCGCGTACACATTGTTCGGATATATCCGAACAATCCGATATATTCGTCTTATGATGGTGGATGCTTTCGTGGAAGACGCCGGGCTGTTCTATGAGCGGCTCGGCCTGAGCCGCACGGCTGGGCGGGTGATGGGCTGGCTGCTGGTCGCCGAGACCGGCGACGCCGACGCGCCGGAACTGGCCGAGGCGCTGGCCGTGGCCAAGAGCAGCATGAGTGTCGCGCTGCGGCAGCTTGAGCAGGCGGGGCTGGTGGAGCGCTTCCGGGTGCGAGGCGGGCGGCGCGACCGCTACCGGCTGGCCGAGGACGTCTTCGCCCGCGCGTTTCGCGCCAAGATGGCCGAGTTCGAGGGTTTTCGGGCGCTTGCGGAGCAGGGGCTGCAGGCGGTGGGCGACGATCCGGAGCGCCGGCGGCGGCTGGAGCTCATGCGCGACATGTACGCGTTCATGATGGACCGCTTCCCGCGCCTGCTGCAGGAGTGGGACGAGCTGAAGGACCGGCGATGAGACCGTTACTGATCACTGTGGGCAGCCGCGGCGACGTCCAGCCGTACCTGGCTCTGGCGTGTGGGCTGCTGGCCGCCGGGCACCGGCCGCTGCTGGCCGCGCCCCGCCGCTTCGCGCCCCTGGCCGCAGCGCGCGGCGTGGAGTTCGCGCCGCTCGACGACGAGATGCTCGGCCTGCAGGACTCGGTCAAGGGTCAGGGGGTGCGCGCGGCCATCACCGCCGCCCGTTCGGTCACGCCGATGCTGCGCCGCCTGCTGGATGATCAGGCCGCGCTCGCCACCCGCCGGGAGTTCGACGTGGTCGTCTACCATCCCAAGTCGCTCGGCGGGCCGTACGTCGCCGAGAAGCTCGGCGTGCCCGCCCTGGCCGGCCTGCTGCTGCCGCTGTACCTGCCGACCTCCGCCTTCGCCTCGCCGATCCTGCCGGTACGGGTGCCGCCCGTGCTCAACCGGGCGAGCTGGCGTATCACCTCGGCCATCGAGGCCCCCTACCGCGGCACCGTACGGGCTTGGCGCCGCGAGAAACTGGGCCTGGCGGGCGCCTTCCGGCCGATGTCCGACCTGGTGCGCGAAGGCGAAGTGCTGCACGCGTGGAGCCCGCACCTGCTGCCCGCTCCGGCCGACTGGCCCGCCGCGGCCCACCCAACCGGCTTTTGGACGATGCCCGCCGAGGCCGCCTGGGCGCCGCCCGAACCTCTGGCCCGGTTCCTGGCGGACGGGCAAGCACCGGTATACGTCGGCTTCGGCAGCTCGGTCGGTGGCGATCCCGAAGCGCTGGCCGCCACGGTGCTGGAGGCGATCGGGATGTCGGGCCGGCGGGCGGTGCTGGCCACCGGCTGGGGTGCGCTACGGCCGGGCCGGCACACGGACGACGTCCTGGTGATCGAGGAGGCGCCGCACGACTGGCTGCTGCCGCACATGGCGGTCGCCGTCCACCATGGGGGTGTCGGCACGGTGGCGGCGGCGCTGCGCGCGGGCGTCGCGCAGGTCGTCCGCCCGTTCCTGGGCGATCAGCCGTTCTGGGCCGCCCGCCTGCACCACCTCGGCGTCGCCGCGCCCCCGTTGCCGCGCCGGCTCCGGCCCGAGCGGCTTGCCGCCGCCATCACCGCCGCGGCCGACCTTGCCCCGGCCGCACATGCGCTCGCCGGACATCTGGCGACCGAAGACGGTGTCGCCGTCGCCGTCGCCCGCCTGGAGAAGCTGTCGGACGGCTGAGGGGCACCTCGGCATTCCCCGCAGTCCAGGCGGTAGGCGAAGGCCAAGACGATGACGACGGTGCCGGACAGCCGAGAGCAGACGCCCCGGCCCGAGCGGCCCGCGCAGGGTGTTCGGCACATGGGCGGGACCGGGCCGCGGCAGCGCGAGGCCGGCGCCGATGTCCCGGCGACTCGACAGGACGTGGGCAAGTGGTGCTCCATCGACCAGTCGATCCACGGCCTGGGTCACCACCACTGGCGGTGCCGAGCACATCATTGGACACAACCTCCAAGGCATGGCAGCTCATAGAGGTGGACCGGCATGCTCAGCCGGTCCACCTCCCGCCCATGCTCGGGCGGTGTTGCGCTGGAAGGTGCTTCGTGGTGAGCCCGCCGCAGGGACTCCTTGCCGCATACATTTATTTTAGTTCATACTGAAATAACTGAAGTGTGGAGAGGTGGGATGACTTGAGTGACGAAGAGTCGTTGCTGGAGTGGGTGGAGCGCGTCGCCATGTACCTGGCGCGTGACGGCGTGCCGCCGATCGCCGGGCGGGTGCTGGGCTGGCTGATGATCTGCGATCCGCCCGAGCAGTCGGCCGGGCAGATCAGCGAGGCGATCGGTGCCAGTCGCGCGTCGCTGACGTCCAACCTACGGCTGCTGACGAGCATGGGCTTTTTGACCTGGCGGACACGGCCGGGGGATCGGACCGTTTACTACCGGATGGCCGAGGACGCCTGGGCGGTCGTGGTGCAGCGGCAGATCGCCTCGATCACCTCTTTCCTGGAAATCACCCGTGACGGCGTGGAACTGGCCGGTCCGGACGACGAGCGGGCCGCGCGAGTCCGCCAGGCGCACGCCGCCTTCGCTTGGATGGCCAAGATCTTCGACAACGCCCCATCCCTGAACACCGGAACCGAGCAGGAGAAGTCGTGACCAGACAGGCCATCGTGGTGGGCGGCGGCATCGGTGGCCTGGCCGCCGCCGTCGCGCTGCATCGAATCGGCTGGCGGGCCGTCGTCCTGGAGCGGGCCGCCGAGGTGCGTGAGATCGGCGCGGGCATGTCCCAGGCGCCGAACGCGATGCGCGCGCTGGATGCGCTCGGTGTGGGCGAGCAGGCCCGATCGGCCGGGGTGCCCACCTACTCCGCCGCCAACCTGCGCCTGCCGGACGGCCGCTACCTGCAGCAGGCCCGTCCCGGCGACCCGACGCCATTGACCGCCTTCCACCGTGCCGACCTTCATCGCGTGCTGCTGGAGGCGGTGCCCGCGGGCTGGGTGCGCACCGGCACGGAGGTCACCGGCATCCGGCAAACCGAGCGGCAGGTGACGGTGACCTGGAGCGGCGGGGAGGCCAGTGCCGATCTACTGATCGGCGCGGACGGCATCCGCAGTACGGTGCGCCGGCTGTTGTGGCCGGAGGCGCCGGCACCGCGTTTTCTGGGGCGTACCGCCTGGCTGGGCATCGCCAACGCCGCCGCCGACGGACTGCCCGGCAGCATCACCATGGGCTCCGGCGGTTACTTCCTCATCCACCCGATCAGCCGAGGCCGCGCCTACTGGGCCTACGTCACTGCCGCCGAACACCCTGAGATCCGCTACGCCGAGGAAAAGACCGAGGTCGCCCGCCGGGTCACCACCTGGCATCAGCCGATTCCGGCGTTGATCGCAGCGACCCCGGACGATGCGGTGATCCACATCGACATCTGCGACCTGGACCCGTTGCCGGCCTACGTCCGCGACCGGGTGGCGTTGCTCGGCGACGCCGCGCACGCCATGAGCCCCGACCGCGGCCAAGGCGCCGGCCAGTCCCTGGAGGACGCGGTCGTGCTCGCCGCGGCCCTGACCGGTGAACCGACGGTCGCGGCCGCGCTGCGCAGCTACGACACTGAACGCCGCCCGCACACTCAGGCCACCGCGCGGGGCGCCCGCGCCGACGGGCGCCGCACCACCTCCCCCGCCCTGCACCGGGGCCTGACGACCATGATCCGGCTGACGCCCGCCTCGCTCTGGCGCCGAGGCATCGCCGCTGAGGGCAACGCCACCTGGCGCTGGAGGCCGCCGCACCTGCCGTCCTCGGCCACGCAGCACTGAGCCACGCCCGCTACCGGGGCGCCAGGGCGCAGACAGTCACCAGCATCGCGCTTGTCAGGGACCGGCGGGTCGCAGCAACAGGTGACTGGTTAGCCGCTGACATCGCCGGGCACCTTCCGCCCGGAGACGGTGCGAGCGCGGGCAGGCAGGCGTGTCAGGTGCCCGAGGTCTTGCCGAAGCTGCCGAACGCGTGGATGCGTCGCTACCGTGGGCGCGAGATCGAGGCCGTCACCGGCTGCGTCAAGCAGGTGACGCAGCCGGTGATGATCACCCCAGGAGCTGGCAGCAGCCCAAAGACAGAGCGAACCGTCAGCCCTCCTGCAGGTCACGTCGCTGGAAGGCGGTGATCCCGGCGACCAGGAGCGCAGCGGTGACCACGCCGAGACCCAACAGCGGACCGGCGTCCACGGGCTGGCTCAGCGTCTGCGGGACGTGGGCGAAGGGAGACAGGTTCATGACCCAGTCGTCCAGCTGAAGCAGTTCGCCGAGCTGGGCGAGCAGGGCGAAGGCCAGCAAGGCCGCCCACGCCAGCGCGGTCAGCCGGGGCAGCAGCCCGAACAACAGCATCGCGATCGCGGCCAGGGTCCAGGCAGCGGGCGCCTGCACCAGCGCCGCACCCAGCATGCGCGCGGCCTGAGCGGCCGGTTCGCCGATCCGCAGGCCGTGCGCGAGCCCGGCCGCCAACCCTCCCACCGACAGGATCAGGGCACTGCCGCCCAGGGCGACGCCCAGGTGGCTGAGGCTCCATCGGCGGCGGGTCACGGCCGCGGCCAGGACCGGTCCAGCCCGCAGCGCCGACTCCTCATCGCGCAGCCGCAGCGTCGCCTGGACCGCGTAACCGCCGGCGACCAGGCCCAGCACGCTCAGCTCGGCGGTCAGGAACGCGTCGGTCAGCGCGTCGGTGCCGCCGAGCTGCGCCAGGAGGGCGGCCAGTTGCGGGTTGTCGCCGACGATGTCACCCATGCTGTGGGCCAGGGCGCCGAACAGCATGCCCGCGACCGCGAAGCCGATCGCCCAGCCGAGCAGGCCACCGCGCTGCAACCGCCACGCCAATGCCAAGGGGCCGGCGAGATACGGGCGGGCCTCCGGCAGGCCCGGGCGCGACGGCAGAAGTCCGGCGCCGAGATCGCGCCGCCTGGCCAGCAGCGCCGCCGCGGCCATCAGCGCCAGGGCGGTGACGGCGAGCAGCGCGACCACCCACCAGCGCTCGCCGGCGAAGGCCCGCACCCGCTGCGCCCACCCCAGCGGGGACGACCAGGCAAGCGCTTCCACCTTCGCGGCGTCACCGAGCGCCCGCAGCAGGAACGCCACCCCGAGCACCGCGCAGGCCAGGGCATTGGCGGTGCGCGCATGCGTGGTGAGCTGGGCGGCGACGATTGCGACGCCGGTGAACACCCAGCCTGTCCCGCCCACCGCCGCGCCGAAGGCCAGCGCACCTGCGACGGGCAGCCCTTGGCCGGCCAGGCCCACCGTGATGAGCAGGGCGATGAGCACGTTCGCGGCGGTGGCCACGAGCACCGCCGCGCCCGGGACCGCCTGGCGGCCCACCGCGCAGGAGCCGACCAGCTCGGCGCGGCCGGTCTCCTCCTCGGCGCGGGTGTGCCGGGTCACCACGAGGATGCTCATCAAGGCGGCCAGCACCGCGGCGATGGTGGTGGCCCGCCACGCGGTCAGCCCGCCGATCGAGGTGGCGTCGAAGACCGGTCCGGTGAGCGCCTGCAGGGCGGGGGCCGCGCCGATGGTGACGCCCAGCGCGATGCGCTGGCCGGCCTGCGGATACAACTCGGCGATGGCCGAGGCGCTGACGGTGACGAGGCCGGCGATCACGACGATCCAGACGGGCACCAGGACGCGGTCCCGGCGCAGCGCCAGCCACACCAGCGTCAGCGTGCCGGTCATGCCATTCATGCTGCGGCCCGGTAGTGGCGCAGGAAGAGCTCCTCCAGGGTGGCCGGCCGGCAGGTCAGTGCGCGCACGCCGGCGTCGGTGAGCAGGCGCAGCACCGCCTGGAGATGTTCGCCGTCGACCTGGAAGCGGACCTGGAACCGGACCGGGGAGCCGCTGACGGCCAGGCCGTGCACGCCCGCCAGATCGTTCAGGCCGTCGGGGACATGGTCGAGTTCGGCGTCGATGGTGGCACGGGTGAGGTGGCGCAGCCCGGCCAGGGTGCCGGTCTCCACCGTCCGCCCGTCGCGGATGATGGTGACCTGGTCGCAGAGCGCCTCGACCTCCGACAGGCTGTGGCTCGACAGCAGCACCGTCCGGCCGCGGGCGCGTTCCTCGCCGACGACCTCGCGGAAGGTGGCCTCCATCAGCGGATCCAGACCGGAGGTCGGCTCATCCAGCAGCAGCAGCTCGACTTCGGAGGCCAGCGCGGCGATCAGGGCCACCTTCTGGCGGTTGCCTTTCGAGTAGGCGCGGCCCTTCTTGGCAGGGTCGAGGTCGAAGCGTTCCAGCAGCGCCGCCTTGCGCCGCCGGTCGAGGCCTCCGCGCAGCCGGCCGAGCAGGTCGATGGCCTCGCCGCCCGACAGAGTGGGCCACAGCACGACGTCGCCGGGCACGTAGGCCAGCCGCCGGTGCAACTCGACGGCGTCGTGCCACGGGTGGCCGCCGAGCAGTTCGGCGTGGCCGGCGTCGGCGCGTAGCAGGCCGAGCAGGATGCGCAGGGTGGTGGTCTTGCCCGAGCCGTTCGGGCCGAGGAAGCCGTGGACCTCGCCGGTCTGTACGGTGAGGTCCAGCCCGTTCAGGGCGCGGGCCTTGCCGAAGTGTTTGGTCAGGCCACTGACGACAAAGGCAGGGTTGTTCGCCACGGGGCGCCTCCATGAACCGGTCCGCTATGACATTGCCGACCAGACTTCCCGGCGCTCCGATGACGACAGTAACAGCGCCGCCGGTTGTCCACCAGATGGCGGCGACCTCACCTTTCGTCCTCTGGGTTTCGACCCCCGTTGTCACGCCGCCCGGAGGTCTCCACAACGCATATCCGCCGGCTGCAAGCCGACAACCCGCAACTCCGCGACGCATCCACCCGAGCACCTGGCGAGCGCCGCGCCGACGAGATCCTGAGACGGATCGCAACTCGCGACACGCCGGAGCGCCTTTTCGCCGAACGTGCCGGACCTTGCCGACAGGCCAACTCCATGATCGTCGTCGACGACACTGTCCACACTGCATCACCTCAGGTCAGAAGCAGGATCAAACCCGGGTTCCAGATAAGGCTCCGGCATGATGCGCATCGGCCCTGGCCAGGCAGAATCGGCCGGATTGGGGTCAGCCGGTCTGCTGGTGCCAACGGTCCAGCAGGGCGGGCAACTCGCCGAGCAGGAAGTCGTAGAAGGCGTGCATCTGCGCCAGGCGCTGATGGGCGAGATCGCCTTCATCGGTGGCGGCGATTGCGGCGGCCGCAGCCTGCAGCATGGCCTGGATGACGGTGTTCTGACTGGTGAACAGGATGGCCCAAGCATCATCGCGGAGCCGGTAGTGCTCGCGGCGGCTACCGGGTGAGGGCAGGCGTTCGATCAGGCCGACCGTCAGCAGGGATTTGATCGCACCGGAGACCGAGCCCGCGCTGGCCTCCAGCCGCTCGGCGATCTCGCCGGCGGTGACGCTGTCCTGGTCGGTGAACAGGAAGAACGCAAGGGTGCGCGCGGCCATGCGCTGGAGCCCGCCCTCGGTCAGGGTCAGGGCCAGCCGTTCCGCCGCTTGCCATTGCTCATGCCGGTCGTTCACACGCTCTCCTCCTTGGGAGAAATAGGATACCGAACACACTGACTGTTCGGAAATTTCTGAAAAGTGGCTATAGTTCTCGTATCGGCCTCTCGCGAGAGGTTCGATGGTGTGCCGGGAAGCCTGGTCGGCGATGCGACAGCTCATCTACGTCACCAGGAAAGTGACCGGCCATGACCCTGCTCGGCCGCCTGTACGGGGTGCGCCCCGCTCTCCGGCACCGGGTGCGCGTGCGGCGCAACGTGGAGATTCCGGCCGCCGATGGCGTGCGGCTGCTGGCCACGCACTACTACCCGACGGGCCGGCGCCGACCGCCGCTGGTGCTGCTGCGCAGCCCGTACGGCCGTGGCAGCGCCCTGGACCGGCTCCCGGCCCTGCTGGCCGAGCGCGGCTACCAGGTGCTGTACCAGAGCCTGCGCGGCACGGCCGGATCCGGTGGCCGCTTCGACGGCTTCGTCATCGACCCGGCCGACGACGACGGCACGCTGAGCTGGCTGCGCGCCCACCCACGCTTCGGCCGCAATCTCGGCACCGGGCAACCCCTCGCGATCGGGCGGGACCTGCGCGTGTCCGACCACGAGATCTTCCACGACCGCCGGCACCCCTCAGCCCTCTGGCTGCCCCTCATTCCAGGAGCATCATGAAACTGCTTGTTCTCGGCGGTACCCATCACGTCGGCCGCGCCGTCGTGGAGACCGCACTGCAGCGCGGCGACGAGGTGAGCACCCTCAATCGCGGCCTCAGCCGCGACCCAGCACCCGGTGTGCGGGCGCTGCTGGCCGACCGTACCGACCCCGAGGCCGTACGGCTGGCGCTGGGCCACGAGGAGTGGGACGCGGTCATCGACACCTGGGCCTGGGCGCCGCGGGTGGCGCGCGACACCGCCCGCCTGCTGGCCGGCCGGACAGGGCATTACGGCTACGTCTCCAGCCGCGGCGTGCACCGCTGGCCCTGGCCCGCGCACGCCGACGAGCACGCACTCCTGGTCGACGGCGACCCCGCCGGCACCGACGATGCCGACTACGCCGCCGCCAAGCGCGGCGGCGAACTCGCCGTCCTGGAATCCTTCCCCGAGGCGGCGCTGCTGGCCAGAGCCGGGATGATCCTCGGCCCGTACGAGGACGTCGGCCGCATCCCGTGGTGGCTGCGCCGCCTGGAGAAAGGCGGGCGCGTCCTGGCTCCCGCTCCCGCTCAGACGCCGCTGCAGTACCTCGACGTCCGGGATCTGGCCGCCTGGATGCTTCAGGCCGCCGAACGCGGCCTGGCGGGCGCCTTCACCACGACCGGCCCGCCCGGCGCGATCACCGTCGGCGACCTGCTCACCACGGCGCTGCAGGTCACCGGCTTCGACACCGAACTGGTGTGGGCGCCGCCGGAACTGCTCGGCCGGTATGGGCTGCCGCTCGGCATGGAACTCGGGCTCCGCATGCCCGACGGCAGCGCGCCGAGCGGCATGCACGACGCCGACGTCAGCGCCGCCCTGGCCGAAGGCCTCACCACCCGCCCGCTGCGCGACACCCTCGCCGACACCTGGGCCTGGCTGCAGGCCGAAGGCGACCCGGCCCCCCGCGCCGACGCGCCCTCCCCCGACACCTGGCTCAACGCCGCCGCCGAGCAGCGGCTGCTCAACCACCTCTCACGTTAAGGAAGACACGACCTTCATGCGCGCCATCATCATCGGAGCCGGCATCGCCGGCCTGGCCACCGCCCTGCGCCTGCACCAGATCGGCTGGGACACCCTCATCGTCGAACGCGTCCCGACGCGGCGCGGCGGCGGCTACGCGGTCACCTTCGGCGGCATCGGCTACGACGCCGCCGAACGCATGGGCATCCTGCCCGACCTGCTCAACAAGGGCTTCATCACCGGCGAACTCGTCTACCACAAGCCGAACGGCGAACGCCGCTTCGCCCTCGACCGTGCCACCATCGTCGCCACCACTGGCCCCCGCTCGATCACCATCCTGCGCGGCGACCTGGAAGCCGTCTTGTACGAGAAGGTCGAGGGCCACGCCGAAATCCGCTTCGGCACCGCCCTGACCGCCGTCGACCAGGACAGCCGCGCCGTCCGCGTCACCTTGACCGACGGCAGTATCGAGAAGGGTGATCTGCTGATCGGCGCCGACGGCCTGCACTCGGCCACCCGCGCCCTGCTGTTCGGCCCGGAAGAGGACTTCCTGCTCGACCTGGAACACAAGGTCGCCGTCTACATGCTCGACAAACGCCCCGCCACCATCGCCACCGGAGCCACCGGCACCCTGTCCTCGCGCGGCCGCACCGCCGCCTTCATCAGCGTCCCCGACGGCCGCAACGTCGCCTTCTTCGGCTACCGCACCAGCCACGCCCGCCCCGGCGAAGACGCTGCCACCGAACTGCAACGCGTCTACGGCGACCTCGGCTGGGTCATCCCCGAAGCCCTGGCCGGACTCAAACGGGCCGATTCGGTCTACTTCGACACCATCAGCCAGGTCGTCGCACCGTCCTGGAGTAAAGGCCGGGTGGTCCTGTTGGGCGACGCCGCCTGGTGCGTCACCCTGTTCGCCGGATACGGCTCCGCGCTGGCCGTCGGCGGCGCCGACCGCCTCGGCACCGAACTGGCCGCCCACCCCGGCGACGTGCCCGCCGCGCTGGCCGCATGGGAGGCCGCCATCCGACCCGAAGCCGAACGCAAGCAGAAACTCGGCCGCCGCGTCAAAGGCGTCTACGCCCCCACCAGCCCGCTGCTGCTGTGGCTGACCCAGCTGCCACTACGCCTGACCACGCTCCCGCCGGTGCGCCGCTACATCACCCGCCGCTTCATCAAAGGCTGAGCCGCCCGGCGGCCTGGCTGAGCGGGCAGCCAGGCCGCCGGGCGCTCAGCACCCCACCGTCGCGCAGCGTCGCCAGATGGGTGGAGGCGGCTGACCGTGCCGGCGCCATCCGCTCGGTGACCTCGCCCACCGTCAGCTCGATCCCGCCTGCGAACAGCATGAGGATCTGCTGACGGGTGTCGCTGGCCATCGCTTCGAGGAAGCCGCGGGGGCGCCGAGATCCGCACCGGCGCCCGCGTCATAGCCGTCGAAGCCGACGCCCACGCCGATGCTCACCGCGGCGCCCGGCGCGGAGGTGGCTTCGCCGTGCACCTCGCCGACGGCAGTACGCTGAACGCACCCGTCGTGATCGCTGCCAATTGATAGTGCGCAGGTGGGAGCGGTACCTCACTCTCAAGTTCGGTGACCCCAGACAATGGGTTGCTGGGAATGTGCCCCTCGGATGATCGGGACGGCGGCGGAACCGGCCGATCGCCGCGTGAGGTGGGCGAGCCGTCGCCACTGGTCGAGTGGGAGGGCGGCTGGATTCGCCGGTAGCGCCTGGAGGCACCTGGTGAAACAGGTGTCAGGGGTGTGGCTGGATCGGGAAGCGGCCGCGGCGCCAGTACCAGTGGCGGCCGGCCTTCAGGTGGTCGACGACCGCGCACTGGAGCGCGGTGCGGCGCGGCAGCCGATCGAGCGGTGTGGACAGGTCGCGGAACACGAACCGCCGCACCTCCACGTCGGCGTCCAGCCCTTCCGGCTCCTCGTACGGCTCCAGCTCGAACCTCCGCTGGAACCGGACGATGTTGGAGTCCTCCGGCAGGTATTCCAGCAGTTGCGGGTCGAGCAGCCACGAACCGCAGGCGAACTCCGTGTAGGGCTCGTCGGGAAAGTGGCGTGGGAAGAACGCGCGGGCCTCGTCGAGCGACGCCGCGACCGCCTCGGGGGTCATCGGCCCCGACTCGGGGATGTGCAGGTCGAGGGTGGCGCCGCCGCGGTGATACTGCAACCGGCCCAGCTCGTAGATGCTGCCGCGCGCGTGCAGGGTGAGCCAGCTCTGCATGACGGGCCAGCCCTCGCCGCGCATCCGCCGGTCGACCGCGAGGTTGCGGCCCAGGTCGGCGAGGCTCGCCCATGACACGGCGTCGGCGACGCCGTGGTCGCGGTGGTATCCCGTGGTGACGTCGACCAGGGCGAGGTACGCGTACGCGTAGAGATGCCGCCAGGCGGGGCCGCGTTCGCGCGGCAGCTCCGGGCCGGGCGACAACCAGCCGTGGCCGCCGAGATCGGCGCGGACCAGGGCGATCGAGCGGTCGAGCAGCCAGCGCAGCTCCGGAGTCCACAGTGGGGAGCCGGGGTCGGGCCAGCCCTCCATGATCTCGGCGGCGTCGTCCGGCCGCACCGCGAGCCGATCGAGGATCGCGGGCGCGTCGGCCTTGGCGGGCAGAGGAGCCGATGGCCCGTCGCCGGCGAGCCGGTGCACGCGGTCGACGTCCTCGACGGGCACCCCGAGCGGGGCGGCGATGGCGTCCAGATCCACGCGGATGATCCTACCCGCCGATGCCACGGGGCGGCGGATTGCTCCGCATGAGGTGGTTTGTTCTGCCTCCGACGAGCAGCTCTCCGAACTGGCCGTTTCAAAAACCGTCGACCGGGCCGCCGCCCTGCCCGGCGACACGCTCGCCTACCGGTGAGGGCGGACAACGTCGGCACGGGCGCCGCCATCTCGATCGCGCTGACCGACCCCCTGCCCGACGGCACCACGGTGACCAGGACGCCCCCGTACCTCGACGCGGCCAGGTCGGCGACCGAGACCTTCGATCACCGCGTTCCGTACGACGTCGCCGACGAGATCGTCCTGACCAACACGGTGGCGGTGACCGCGAAGGACGCCGGCGGCGACCCCGAGGTGAGCACGGCGAACAACACCGCGAGGGCCACGACCACCGTGCACGCCCCCAGGCTCACCCTGACCAGGAGCGCGTCGCGGACCCGCCGTGAGGCCATGACGATCGACCTGGCGGTGGCCAACTCCGGCAGCGCCGCCGCCACCGGCGTGACCCTCATCGACACCCTCCCGGCCGAGGTCCACTACTTCACCAAAGACAGGGGCCCGGCTCCGTGCCTTTCACGAGCCGGCCTGACAGGCCCGGCGGAAAGTCCTGCTCGCCGGCACTCTCAAAAGAGTGCCGGCGACCGGCGTCACGTCGAGGGTTCTCACCTCGACGTTTGCGGGGATCACCATCTGGCTCGCCCGAACGCCGGCTGACCCCATCTGAAGATCTCTGGTCAGCCTCCGATTTTCCATCTTGTGCCGTAACAGATCGGCGGACCGTATGTATAAGACTTTCCTGTCTTCGTGCTGGTCGCCACGAGAACGTCGGTCGCCTCAGGCTGATGGCACATGGAGTCCGGCAGACTGATGCCGACGTCCTCTCCCGGAGCGAGGACGGCGAAGGACCCCTTGTTGAGCTTTCCCTTCACCGTGACGGTTTCTTGTGTGGCGTTAATGATGATGAATTGTTCTTCATCACGAGGCGTACTGCAGGCGCTGAGGAGGAGCGCGGTGACCGTCGTCAGTCCTATGAGACGAAAACCGGTCAGAGTAGCCGTCGTGAACGACGTTGAATTCCGGATGCCCATGGCGGCCTCCTTGAGGGACTTCGCCATCAGGCACGATAGCGGGTCGGCTTCGTCTGCTGGTCATGGGGTCGAGGAGTCAGCGAGCAGCCGGTGCCGGGAATCAGACGGTCGTCGTCCCGGTGGGCGGGGCAGGTTCGCCGCCCGGAAGGCCCTGCTCCCAACGCCGGACTGCCGCCCTTGATGTGGGTGAAGGGCGTGACGGGCACATCGAGAGGGAAACGAGAACGGGAGGCCGCCATGCTCGCCGGCGCATCTCGCGCGTTCACGACGGCCTCCCGGTGTCACGGTTTTTTCTGGTCAGAGTGTATGACCACGATTTCTATTGGACGGTGGCACAGGTCGGGTTGGATTTGTTTCCCTCACCGCTGAGGTTTTCCGCGGCGACCTGGAAGCAGTAGTACTGTCCTCCCGGCAGGGGGTACATGGGAGCGCTGCGCTGGTCGGCTCCCCACGGACCGAGCCTTACGGGAGTTTGGGACCCGGTCCAGTAATAGATGTAGTAGTACACGGCACTGCTGGGGAAGGTGACCCCGTTCCAAGCCACGTTGAGCTTGTAGGGGCCCGCTGGGGTGGCGGTGACGCCGGTCGGAGCAGCCGGCTTGGCCAGTTTGATCACACCGCTGGTGGTGTTCGACTTGGCGGCGGCCAGTTCGGGATGACTGCCGCTGGCGTATGGAACGACGTACCATTCAAATTGGTGTCCATGGTTGGTGGCGCCATCGAGCGGTGCCAGATCGGCGTTGGGTTTCGTCGTCCAGATATCGAACTTTTTCCAGCTCTGGCCTGCGGTGGCGTCGCGCTGATAGATCCAGTACCAGACGCCCATGCCGACATCGTCCCAGTTCAGTTTGGCGTTGGCCAATGGCTGGACGGCAGCGGTCAAGCCGCTGCCCTGCAGGTCCTGGATCCGCGGACAGCCGGCGTTGCTCTTCTGCGGCTCGACGGTGTTGTCGTACCAGGAATTGTCCGGGCCCGCCGCCGCGGCGGCCAGGGTCTTGGCGGCCTCCTGCGTGCTGGTTCGTGGAATCTTGCCATCCGGGGGCGGAGCGGGGGCGTTGGGCGGACGCCCGGTGTCGGTGAAGGCGGGCGGGTGGATACCGCGGCCCCCGGTGGAGTCGGCAGGCGCCGGTCCGGGTTCGGCGGTCGCCGATGCTGCGGCTTTGAAGGAGGTCGGGGAGAAGAAGGCGGTGACAGGAACGTCGATGAACTTGGGCCGGTAGGTGTCGGCGTTATAGTCCGTCAACGGCCGGCAGCCGATGTTCACCGCGTTGGTGTTGACGTTGTACGAGATGACGATCTTGCTCGGATCCGACGACAGACCCTCATGGACGCGTGCCTCGTACACCATAGAGAAGTTGGGGCTGACATGGCGCTCCGGGGGGTCGTACAGCTTGATCCGGTTGTTGGTGAATCCCCACGGGGTCGTGGATGGATTGGCGACGATCTGCCCCGGAGTGACATGCGGATCGGCATGGTGAACCAACCAAAACCGGTTGTTGAGGTCGATGACGCTGAATCCCGCCTCTGCCAGCACCCCCAGAGGCCGAGAGGCGGAACACGAGGTACCCCACTGGGGATTTCCCGAGCTGTCGGTTCCGGTGAAATAACGCCAGAGGGATTGATCGGTCAGGTCCAACGTGGTCGGGACACGTGCGAGGAAGATTCGCTTGCCCAGTGCCGTTTTGGATTCGTGGCCATAGATATAGGTGTAACCGCCCTGCTCCACCAAGGCCGTCCCCCAGATGATCGGATCGGGGGCGGAGACGAAGCAGTCGGCCAGCGCGGTCGGGGTTTTCTTTATGACGGTGTTGTTGTCCAGCTCGCTGTTCGGGAAGATCACGTACGCGCCACGGGTGTCCACGCCACCCAAGCCTCTGTAATAGAACTTCACGACTCTGTCGCCGTTGACCTTGGCGTCGCCGGTCCAGTACTGCGAGCCGTTTCCGACCGGGGTGTGAGCGTAGCGGGACCAGAAGTCGACTGACTGATCGGTTTCCTTACACGTGTTCCCCCCGGTGATCGTGCGCAGAGCGGAGCCGTTCTGGATGACGATCGAGTTACGCAGGAAGCTGGTCTCGAATCCCCCCGGCCGCTTGCTGGGGTGGTTGAGGAAGGTGTCGGAGAAGAACCAGGCCCGCTTGCCCGACGGCAACCGCACGGACTGGGTGGCATCGCCTCCGCTCCAGTCCGCGCATCCGGCGCTGTCCCCGTAGTTCTTGAACATGTTGGTCAGGGTGGAATTGACCTGCACGCCTGTCTCGGTGGCCATTGAGGCCGACCACGTAACCTGCTGCGCGGCGGTTCCGCTCTGCGCGGCGCCGCTGGCGGCATAGGTGTCAACCCGTGGCATGATCAGAGTGGCGATCTCCGTGGAGGAGATGGACAGCGACGCCGATCCACCGGCATCGGTCCGGACCCAGCGCGACGGTGACATCGTCGGCACTCCCGAACTTTTCGGCCAGACGACCAGCAACGGCCGAACATCCCCGTACGGAATGTTGTCCTGGACGTTGACCCGAACCGTGACCCGACCCGATCCGCTCGTGGGCGGCGTCAGTTCCACATATGACGTACCACCCGGATAGATGAGCACCAGGCCGTTGGTCGACCCGCCCCAGCTCAAGGACCTCTCGGCTGACCGTTTGGGCCTCTCGGCTAAGCTTCCTGGGAGAAAATTGCGCCAGGTGGTGGAAGTGTCCGGGTCGGCGTAGCCGTCGGCCGCGCCCAGAAATCCGCTCAAGTTCGTGGTCTTGTTGGTTAGGCGATAATTGGCCACGGCGAAGCCCTGCAGTTCCGTTTTCAGGTTGCGGCCGTAGCCGTTCAGCACCTGTTCGATGGCCTCAAGCGGAAGTTTGCCGCTCATCGCCTGCCACGTTTGTCGGACGAAGTCGAAAGTGGTCCGTTCGGTCAGGTAGTTCGCCAGGATGAACGCTCCGTACTGCCGCTTGGGTGAGGTGCTCCATACCTCCTGCGCCGTGTTCAGAGCCTCGGTCGGCTCGCCCAGGAACAGTGGTAGCGACGAGGCGTAGGCGCCATTGCCCGGCCCGGAGGGGTTGAGCTTCTTGTACAGCTCGTGAGTGGCCCACTCGGCGGTTGCCTCCATCCACCAGTTGATCGAGGTCAGATTGGCGCCCAGTTCCAGGTTGGACAGATGATGGTATTGCACTGCGTGGAACATCTCGTGGTACGGGAGATAGGTGTATTTCCAATCTCGCCGCGTCGAGGAGCCGGAGCTGGGATCACCGGGGTCAGGGGGCAACAAGATGACTGGACCGTTGGATGACGGGCCTCCGGTCGGGATGGTGACGCCCGGATGGTTGGGGTTGAAGCCGAAGAAATCGAATCCGACGTAGGTGACCACGCTCTGTCCGGTCAACTCGTACCCCCAGGCGCGGTACTGTTCCCAGGCCTTGGTGAGGTTGGTGGTCATGGTTTCCACCGCGTCGGGGACGCCGTTGGTGTTGGTATCCATGGCCTGAACGCCGTCGGGGCCGCCGATGCCGTCGATGTTGTAGTAGACGTCGAAACGGGTCGTGGTGGTCACGGTGTGTCGACAGTAGAAAGTGTTGTCCAGGAAGGTATGGCCCGCGCCGCATTCCGTCCATGGCGCGGCCGCCGAAGTGGAAGGAAGGGTGGGCGCGGATCGGGCCGGGGCCGGATCGGGTTGTTTGAACACCTCGGCCAGCCAGGACTTGGTCTCCGGCGAGGCCTGCCGATCGGCCAGGGACAGTGCGTAGTGAAGTGCCAGACCCGCCTCGTGCGGCACGCCCTCCTTGGAACGATACTTCGCCGGCACGTTGTCCGGGCCGGCCAGACGCTCGACCGAATGGCGCACGTACTCGTCGATGCCGATCTCGCCGCGATTCCACGCCCGTGACAGCGGATCCTCGTCGCCGAAGTCGGGTTTCTGCGCCGCGAGTTTCTTGTGTAGCTCGCTTTCCGGTCGCTCGACCGGCTGATATGGCTTGGGCTGGTCTTCGGGGGGTTTCGGCTGTGGGGACGCGGCCGATGGAATGGGGGTCGGCGACGACTCCGCAGCTGTTTCGGATAGTGCGGACAGCTGCAAAGGACCCGCGAGGAGACCGGTGATCGCCAAGGTCATGACCCATACCCGGGAGCGGCTTCTGGTAATGCGCAAAAACTCTCCAACCATCAGAAGGGAACCGCGAATCATTGATCGTCCACGTGATGGATCTTGCAAAAGCGCTTGCATGCTTGGACGGCCGCCGAATCCGCCGCGTCGATAGGAAAGTATTGATAGCGCCATCATGAATGCACGGCAGCCTGTCGGATTGATGGCCCGGTGCCGAGGATGCAGAAAAGTCATACCGAGGCGTTTCTGGGCGGTATGAAAGTGGCGACCGAATCGGACACTGGACTTTCGAAACGTCAGGGAATCGACATCGCCGGTCGCGACCGCCATGGCCGTGACGCGAATAAGAAAGTCATGGTCGCGGACGGTGCGTGTTCGTCGACATTATCGGATTGTTGTTGGCGATGACGGTGCGCCCGTTGATTCGATCGACATTCCGTCGCCGACGGTAACGTCGTCGATTTGACAAGGTGATTGTTAGGGAGCTGGCAAGCTCTCGCGGGGCCTATTCTCCCCGTGAACTTTCCGGCCCCTCCTCTCGTGACGATACGCTGATCGGTCCACAACGCTCCGTGTGCGAAATGAATTTTCGCATGTCATCTTTGACGAAGGGTCGCGGCTACCGCCACCGATCTACGAGATTGTCCTAAACAGGATGGCCGATTGACGGGCATCGGAACGGCCCATAGGTTCCCTCTCGTCACACAGATGCGAATAAAGGGAGAACACATCATGCAGCCAGATTCCAGCCCTAAATGGATTCTCGCTTTCGATGCTTCCTGTGGCCAATGTCGAGGGTTGGCCGACAAGGTGAAGAAATTCGCCGAGCATCGTCTTGAGATCGTTCCGCTCATGCATCCAGAGGTCGTCGCGTGGCGGAAGCAGGCACTCGGTGATGACGCACCGTACATGCCGACCCTCATCAGGGTCGGGCATGACGGCGTGCGCGCGTGGACGGGCGCGGCCATGGCGATTCGGCTCGCCGCGCGCCTGGGAGTCTGCGGGACGTACGGCCTGCTGGCCACCCTTGGCGAGAACCGGAGGGCGGAGGAGCGGCACGCCGCCTCGTCCGCCGATGCGGGCGCGGGCCGTCGCCACTTCCTGCGGTTGGCCGGCCTCGGTGTCGCTGTGTCCGTGATCGCAGGGAGAACGTCGCTCGCCCAGGCCGCCGCGGCCGACCCGTCGCCCGCGGAAAAGTGGGTGCAGGCCAACAGGGCGAACCTTCCGCAGACCTACCAGGCTTTCGGCGTCCACGATCTGGAGCATCGCCGAGCCATCTTCAACGCGCTTCCCCCTCAGACGCGCAGCCGTCTCTGGGGCGATCACCTGCAGGAACACCGCGGCTCTCTGCCGAAGATGAGTGCGGAGCAGAACGCGGTGTTCGACGCTTTCATGGAACTGGCCGGCGACAGCAAGACCTTCGCGGCCCCGAATACCGAGGAAACGCATCACAGCCTCGCCTCGCTGCTAGAGAGGGCGGTCGCCGCCTTCGGTGAGAGTGACGCCGCCGCCCTGTTCGCCAATCTCGGTCCTCGGTCGGCCTCCACGTCATCGGATCGACCGGCCCATGCTCACACTGTCGCGGCGAGTGCGTGTGAGTGTTCGATCAGCAGCCCTCTGTGTCTTGGGGGCAACAGGTGCTATCAAGGAGCTCTCGGCTGCTATCAGGAGAATGGTTGCGGAGCTCTGTGGTGGTACATCTGCAACGGCATGTGTTGCATGCAGACAAGCCAGGGACTGATTTGTTATTAGCCGAGATCGGCGAGGCATGCCACGATATTCATGCGGGCGCTGAGGCGGCAGTCGCGCTCGATTTCAAGGCCGCGTCCCGCCATGGATATCGCCGGTGACCACACCGCCGTGGCTCACGGGCCGAACTCGTTGCCCCTCTTCCGTCTTTACATCACGGGGTGGCCGACCTTTTCCGTCACCCAACCCCTGGCGTTGCCCGTTGCCCGCGTCTCATTTCGCATCGGGGTATCCGCGTAGCGCTTTTGGCGCTCCCTGCCAAAACGCGCGTGGCGCGTGAAAGACTCGGTTCGATCGTGCCTCGATCGCGACCCGGTGTGATGAGGCGATCACCCGTCGGGTGAACGTCGAGGACTCATCAAACCGCTCCGCAATATCGCATCGCTTAGAAAGGGGCTCACGTGGTCGAATCATCGCCGGTGCGTGCACCGGCTGTCGTCCGTCACTTCGCCAGGATCGTCGATCTCGGGGTCGCCGCGCTCACCGTGGTGGTCTTCGTCGCCATCGCCCTGGCCACGGGGGTGCGTTCGCCCTGGCCGGCCGTGATCCCCGTCGCCCTGGCCCTCGGTGCGCTCCTGCTCCTACGGCGTCGGTGGCCGATGACCGTGCTGCTGCTGTCGGTCGTCGCGATCTTCGTCTATCACCTGGTCTCCTGGTCCCCCCCGGGCTGGATCTGGCCGATCGCGGCCGCCTACGTCACCGCTGCGGCCACCTCCCGCGTGCGATGGGTGGCCGTCATCGGAGTAGCCCAGCTCCTCTACTCCGCGATCGACGCCTGGTGGGTCATCGATGTGAATCCGCCGGTCTACTTCTTGCACGTTCTCGGTGAAGGAGTATTGCTGGCGGCATTCCTCGGCCTGGGAATCGCTTACGCGGCCTGGCTGCGCTGGCGCGACCGGCCCAACCTCAAGGACGACTCAGGCTCCTGACGCGGGCATACCGCGACGAAGGCCGAAGTGGTGGAGTAGCAGCGGCTCTTGGTGGAGAAGCGGCCCCGGCACCCCAGCATGTGCCACCAATGTCGCAGCGGGAGCAGCCGGTATTGAGGCAGGCGGTTCAGGGCGAAGCAGGTCAAGATCATGCGCCGGGCGTGTTCGGTCACGTCCAGCCGGGCGATCTCCCCGGCGTCACGGATACGTCGGTTCACCGTCCCTGCGGATTCCGCTCCCTTGGTCGCGTACTTGGCCACGTAGGAGGCCACCCGCTGATCACTCACGCCGTCCAGGTCGGTGGAGAGGTAGACCGGTCGCACGTCGAGTTGCTCACCCCAGGGCAGCAGGACCGGTGGAGGAACGTCCGGCGACTGCTTGGAGGCAGGCACCACGACCTGTGCGGTGGCCTGCCGGATCGCGGCATCCAGCAGCGGAACGGTCGCCCAGTCCGGGGGAGGGGAGCCGGGACGTCCGGGCCGTCGAGGTGGATCACCGCGTTGACATGGATCAGGCCGCGCGCTTGGTACTCGGCGACCTTGGCATACGACAGCCGCAACGTCTTACGGGGGTGAGCACGAGGCACGCCGAGCAGTCGAGCCAGGACAGCGGGGAGTGCCTGGGTGAAGCGGCGCCACAGCTCTCCCGCATGAGAGTTCCACAAGACCGCGCCCTGGTACTCGTAACAGTCCACGCAGAGCGGTTGCCCCACTTACGGGTCATCGCGGTCGTGACGCCTGCCGCAGCCCTCGTATCGACCATGGGGGCAGGTGGGGGAGTCGCGCCGGGGACGGCAGGGCAGGGACTCGCCGTCCTTGCCCGTGCGGTGAGCGTGAACCGCGCCGAAGGACGGAGCGGTGAAGGTGGCGAACACGCGGGGATGGCCGCCCACGTCTACGACCACACGATCCACCGGTGGGACATCGCCCGCCAGACCTGCCTCAGATCCGGCGCCTGACGCGTGCCGGATCCCCGGCCCACCGTGGGCCGGGGATCTGACATGTGGACCGCGTGCCGCGGGGGCGCGGACGGTTTCGCCGCTACCGGGTCGTGCAGACGGTTCCGTTGAGGGTGAAGACGGCGGGCAGTGTGTTCGGGCCGCTGTAGTTGCCGACGAAGCCGATCGTGGCCGACGCGCCGGTGGGCAGTGAGCCGTTGCCGGACTCGTTGACGACCTGCACGTCCTGCCCGTCCTGCGTCCAGACGGCGCCCCAGCCGCTGCCCAGGCTCTGCCAGGTCCTGGGCCAGCTGAAGCTCAGGGTCCAGCTGCTGACCGGCGCGCCGTGGTTGGTGATGTCGATGGCGCCGACGTAGCCGCTGGCCCAGTCGGTCTGCTTGGTCAGACGCACCGAGCACGAACTGGAGGCGGGTGTGCCGGTCGTGAACGTCAGCGGCGCGGAGGGCGCGGAGACGCCACCGCCGCTGTCCCGTGCGATCACGTTGACCGTGTAGCGCGTCCCCGGTTTGAGGTTGTTCACGGTGAACGAGGTGCCGCCGGTCTCGCCGAACTGCTCGCCGACGGCTCCGTTCTGGCGGTGAACCTCGTACTTCACGATCGGACGCGCGCCGGCGGAGGCGGTGGGCCAGGAGATCGTGGCGGCCCTGTCGGTCACCTCCGAGACCGTCGGCTGCCCCGGCGTGCCCGGCAGGCCGGTCTGGGCGTCGGCGGGCCGCAGGACGATCGTGGTCAGCGAGAGGGGGGGCAGCGTCTGACCGGTCGCGCTGCCTGTGGTCGAGGAGGTGATGCTCGTGGCGCCGTTGGTGTGGGTCAGTACGGTGGGGGCCCCG
The DNA here is from genome assembly GCF_040635605.1 of Streptosporangium sp. NPDC006930. Lineage (NCBI taxonomy): Bacteria > Bacillati > Actinomycetota > Actinomycetes > Streptosporangiales > Streptosporangiaceae > Streptosporangium > Streptosporangium sp. NPDC006930. The sequence goes on from NZ_JBEYID010000004.1 coordinate 428,061, forward strand.
GACGCCGGGCTGAAACCGGAGTAGTCGATCGCGACGGGATAGGACGTGTCGGACGAGGTGTTGATCAGCAGGACGGCCAGATCACCGTTGGGGCGGCGCGCGGCGTGTGCGGTGACCTTCGCCTGGTCGGTCGCGGCCCTGATGAACCGGTCTCCGGGGCGGGCGAACCTGCTCACCATCTGGAGCGCGTAGTACGGCGCGAAAGGTGTGTTGAGCGAGGGTTCGCAGACGCTGCCGTCGGAGGTGCACGTCGCGTTCGACAGCAGACCGAAGTCGCCGTAGTCGGTGTGCCCCTCGACCTGTGTGACGCTGCCGATGCCGTTGTGGACGTTCCACCAGTCGACCGTGAACACCCCGTTGGCGAGCAGTGTCGCGTAGGCGTCGGCGGCGGCCAGCGCACCGGGCTGGGTCGTCGTGCCGCGTTCGTTCGACCCGGTGTTGAACTCGGTCATCGCGATGCCGATCCGCTCGGCGCCGGCCCCGGCGTACCGCGCGATCTGCCGGCGGGTGAGATCGATCATGTCGGGAACGTGCCCGACCTTGTCGAGGGCGCCGGGGTACCAGTGCAGGATCACGAAGTCGATCTTCGATGCCGCGGCCGAGAGGACGACGTCGTTCCAGGTCCCTGCGTCACCCTCGGCGACCAGCCCGTCGGGCCAGTTCGCCGGTGTGGTCAGCACCGCGCCGATCTTGATGGTCGGGTCGACGGCCTTCATCGCGTCGGAGTAGGCCACGACGTGGCGCGCGTACTCGGCGGGGCTCTTGTCGGCGTGGTCGTCCGCCTCCCACGTGGCGCCGTAGTGGCCGTTGCCGTAGTTCTCGTTGCCGATCTCCCAGTACTTGACGCCGTAGCCCTTGGTGACGTTGGCGTACCGCACCCAGGCCGCCGCCTCCTCCGCCGTACCGGTGCCGTAGTTGGCGGTGACCATCGGCTGCGCCCCGGTGCGACGCGCACCGCGCATGAAGGTGTCGAACTCGGTGTTGGGAGCCACGTAGCCGCCGGGGGCGGTGTGGTCGGCCCAGTGGTAGATGTCGGAGTACGAGCCGCCGGGGTAGCGCAGCAGCTTCATACCCGCGTCCTTGAGCAGGTCGGCGGTCGTGTCGGTGCCCAGGTTGGCGTCCCAGATCGCATGGTTGGTGCCGATACCGGTCTCGGGGGCGGTGGCGAGCGCGGCGCGGGCGTTGACGGTCACCGCGACCGGGGCGACCTCATCGGCGCGCGCCGTGGGGACATGCAGGACGGACAGCGTCAGCAGGAGAGCCGACGCGGCCCGTAACAGCTTCTTAGGTGTCCCCAGTATCCCCGGTGTCCTTGGTGTTCTTGATGTTCTCGGCATCGGTGTACCTCGCAACGGATAGTGGCGTTCACTCGACGCCCCCTCCCTGACCCGGAGGCAACATGATCGTCAGGGGTCGCCCCATATCCGTCAACCCGCGGTGAAACTTTCAGTCGCCGCGTCGCCGCGTCGCCGCGTGGTGCCGGGAGGTCAGGAGATGGTGAGCGTGCCGTTCGCGTTGCGGGCGCACGTGATGACCGTGCGGGACGCGGCGGTGAGGGCACCGCTGAGGCACTGTCCGAGGACGGTGTGGCCCGCGGCGTTGGGGTGCCAGCCCTCCTGGCAGGTCTGGAAGTAGCTGACGCAGGTGTTCGCGACCCGCTGGACACCGATCTTGTCCCACCCCGACAGGCTGGTGACGAACGTGCCGGACGGCCCGTCCTGCACCCGGATCGGGGTGGCGAGCGCACCCGTCGGGCTGCCGGGGTTCTCGCAGAGCCGGGCACCGTCGAAGGCCTTCTGGACGTCCAGCACGCGCAGGTCGGCCGTCGGACGCTCGGCCGCCAGCGTGGTGTAGGCGTTCTTGACCAGGGAGCCGAGGTTCTGGGAGAACACGTGCCCGGGAGCGAGGCTCGCGCGGTGGATCGGGCAGCCCGCGGCGTACCGTTCGGCGCCGAGGGCGCGGAACTTGTCGCGGGTGTCGGTGCGGTTGTCCTCGTCCCGGTACTGCGGGGCGACGTCGAGCGGCAGCGGGTTGGTGTAGGTCTGCAGGATCACGCTGTGGACGCCGTCGGCGTCGATCTGGGCGAGGGTGTCGAGGATCTGGCGCAGGGCGGCGGCGGTCTCGGTGGTGGCCGCGGCGACCTCGGCGTCGGAGGCGAGGTCCGAGACGGTGCAGGGCTCCTGCGGCACGTCGCCGCCCAGGTAGGCCCAGAACTCCCACCAGCCCGTCCAGGCGTCGGCGATGAAGCGGTTGGCGCACAGCGTGGCCACGTCGCCGAAGGTGAACTGGGTGTTGTTGGAGCCGAGGCCGATGAGGACGACGTCGATGTCGTGGGTCTGCGCGACGGCACGCAGCTGGTCGAGCTGGGAGGCGACGGAGCGGCCCTTGGCGCGGGCGCCGGAGGGGTTGGCGATGTCGGCGGGCTGGCCGCCGGAGCACGCGAGGTTGAAGCGGTCCTGGATGCCGGGGAGTGAGGCCTTGAACAGCGAGGCGTTCGCCGACCGGTGGCAGAAGTAGGCGTTGCTGTTGGGAGCCGACCAGCCGGGGAAGGACTGCGCCGTCCCCGAGGCGTCGACGACGGGCTGGTAGGCTCCCGCGCCCTCCCCGCTGATGAAGCTGTCGCCGAGCGCGACGGCCGCGGTGGGCAGGGCCGCCTGGGCGGCTCCGCCCTGGACGACCTGGATGCCGACCGCGCCCACCAAGAGCGCCACCATCGCGGCCGCACGCCGGAGAACCCTCACTACCGCCTCATTTCCTACTAAGTAAGTATGGAATAACGTATATCCGGATCACAACACGCCACCCGAATGACGTCAAGATTGTCAGGAGACGCGCCGCCTCATCTAAGAGATCGCGTATCGCCCTGATCGTCAAGCACGCGCTTGCTTGCTTGGCGTGGGGGTGTGGTCTGTCGCCGCTGCCACGCCACGCCTGAGCTGTACGGATGCCCGGTCGCGAAGCCGGCCCCGCGCACACTGGGAGTGATGCGTTGGAACAGGCCGGGGCCGCCGCGGGCTCTGACCGACCGGGGTGGAGTGGTTTCTATGAGCTTGTCCAGGCGTGAGATGGTCGCCGGGCTCGGGGCGTTGGCCCTCCCGCCTTCACCGCCCCCACCGTCGCCCGCCGGTCGGGACGTTCGGCCTTCACCGGCTATGCCGTCCGCCGGTGTCGCCGCTCCCGTCGGCACGGCCCCTGAGCGGCTCGCCGAGGACGAGGGCTTCTGGAGCCGGGTGGCGCGGCAGTATCGAGTCACCCCGGACTTCGTCAACCTGGAGAACGGCTACTACGGGATCATGCCCGAGCCGGTGCGCCGCGCCTACCATCGCAACACCGACCACCTCAACGAGCTGAACTCCTACCTGCTGCGCACCACCTACAAGGACCTGGCGGACCAGGTCAGGCGGCGTATCGCGACCATGCTCGGCGTCTCCATGAAGGAGATCGCCCTCACCCGGGGCGGCACCGAGGCCCTGCAACTGCTGATCGCCGGCTACCGGCGGCTGCGTCCCGGTGACTCGGTGATGTACGCCGACCTGGACTACCACAGCATGCAGTACGCCATGAACTGGCTGAGCGACCGGCGAGGCGTCCGGGTGGAGAAGCTCGTCATCCCCGAGCCGGCGACCCGGCAGGCGGTGCTGGACGCCTACGCCAGGGCGTTCCTTGAGCACCCGAAGCTCAGGTTGCTGCTGCTCAGCCACATGAACAACCGCACCGGGCTGGTGGTCCCCGTGCGGGAGATCGTGGCGATGGCTCGCGAGCGGGACATCGACGTGATCGTCGACGCCGCGCACTCCTGGGGCCACCTGGACTTCACCGTGGACGACCTGGGCGCCGACTTCGCCGGGTTCTCCCTGCACAAGTGGATGGGCATGCCGCTGGGTGCGGGCTTCCTCTACATCCGCGACGGCCGCCTGGCCGACATCGACGTCGCGTTCCGCGACGAGACCTTCCCACGGGGGGACATCCGCTCACGGGTGCACTCCGGCACCCTGGACGTCGCGCCCTTCCTGACGGCCGGCACCGCCCTGGACTTCCACGACGCCCTCGGCGCCGCCGCCAAGCAGGCGAGGCTGCGCTTCCTGCGCGACCGCTGGGTGGGTCAGGTGCTCGACATCGGCAACCTGGAGATCCTCACCCCCGAGGAGCCCGCCATGTACGGCACGATCACCGCGTTCCGGATCACCGGCCGTACGTCGCAGGCCGAGAACGTCGCGATCGCCACCGACCTGATGAAGCGGTACCGGATCTTCACGGTGCACCGCGGTGGGCCGGCGAGGGGGGACTGCGTGCGGGTGACGCCGGCGCTCTTCACCACCCGCGACGACGTCGACCTGCTGGCGACGGCGGTACGGGACATCGCGCGACGGATGCGCGCCTGAGCGGGAGCGACGGATGCGCGTCTGAACGGGAGCGGCGGATGCGCGCCTGAGCGGCAGGGGTGCCCGTCGGCGTCCCGCGCCGTCTCCGGCCCGGCGGACGCCGGGCGGTTTCGCCGTCCCCCGCCTTTCCCGGTCCGCGCTTCCCGGACGAGTTCGAAAGAGGTCACCAAGGGCGATCGTGTCGTCACGGAAAAGGATCTACCTTGAATGCGGGCTGGAATGGCAGATGTGACGTCGTGGACATAGCAGCTCAAACTGTGCAACGTGGCTTTTCGTGTGCGCTTTAATCGCCGGGATATCGGTGATTCAACTCAGGGTCAATGGGGAACAGATATCGTGCCTCCAGGGTTCCCGGCGCCCGTCGGGGCAGGGGTCGGCACTGTAGAGGTGGTCGGTGGCTCGCCGCACAAAAAGAATCGCCGATGTCGCTGCGGCGATTCTGGTGGTTTTCGGAATTCTGGTCGGACTTCCGGTGCGAACGGTCGAAGAATACCTGCCGGAAACGGTCGTCGCGCGCAGGATCGAATGGGTCGTTGTTTTCGGATTAACCGCCTTCCTTGTCGTTCTGCTGACATGGCTGACGCCGAAACTGATGGGATCACGCACGCGTGGCGGGCTCTTCCTGGTGCCGGACAGGCAGGCGGGGTGGGTCAGGAGAAGCGAGCTGGACGACGTGGTCTCCACCCTGACGATGCGACGCTCGGGCACGGTCGGGCTCACCACGGGTCTCGCCGGGGCGGGCGGGTTCGGCAAGACCTCCCTGGCCGTGGAGGCGTGTCACAGCGACGAGGTGAGGAGGCGGTTCGACGGCGGCGTCATATGGGTCACCGTGGGCCGTGACCGCACCGGGGCCGACATCGCGGCGCTCGCCAACGACGTCACGGAGGCCGTGCTGGGCGTCCGGCCGGAGTTCTCCAGCCCCGAGCAGGCCGGCCACCGGATGGCCGAGGCCCTGGCGGAGCGGGGCCACATGCTGCTGGTGGTCGACGACGTGTGGAGCCTCGAGCAGCTGAGACCCTTTTTGTCCGCGGCCACCAGGTCCCGGGTGCTGGTGACGACCCGGCTGCCCAGGGCACTGCCCCCGAAGGCGATCGCGATGATCGTCGACGAGATGGCGCCGAGGGTGGCCGTCCAGTTGCTGAGCCGGGGGTTGCCGCCGATGAACCCCGGCGTCGTCGGCGACCTGGTGGCCCTGACGGGCAGGTGGCCGCTACCGCTGTCCCTGCTCAACGCCCGGCTGCGCGACGAGTACGGTGCGGGGACGAACGCCGACGTCGCCGCTCGCCGGGCCGCCGGGCGGCTCGGCCGGACCGTCCCCACCCCCCTGGACGTCACCGTCGCCTCCCAGCGGGAGAGCGCGGTGCTCGCCACCGTGGAGCACAGCCTCGAAGCCCTCGGCGCGTTCGACCGCGCCCGCTTCCTGGAGCTGGGCGTCTTCCCCGAGGACGTCGAGATACCGGCCGCCGTCGTCGAGCTGCTCTGGCGCGGCACCGCGGGACTCACCGCCAAACAGGCCGAGCGGCTCTGCGGAAGGCTTCAGGACCTCGCACTGATCTGCAGGCACCCCGCGGAGGGGGCGGCGCCGTCGATCACGATCCACGACGTCGTCCGTTCCGCCCTCCGCTCGGAGGACGGCCTGGGCAAGGAGCGCGCCGAGGCCGCCAACCGCGACTTTCTCGACGAGGCGAGAAACCTCATCCCCGACGACGATCTCACGGCGGACGCCGAATGGTGGAGGCTGCCCCCGACCGTGCCCTACCTCCGGAACCACCTGCTGTTCCATCTTTCCGAGGCGAGGAGATACCGGGAGCTGGAAGCCCTGCTGCATGACGTGCGCTGGTTCGTCACCCGTGTACGCGCGTTCGGGGTGGCCGCGGCGGAGTCGGATCTGGCGCTGTCGACCTCCCGTTCCGTCGCGGGGGTCCGCCGGCTGATCGCCCGTAGCGCCCATCTGCTCACCCCCTTCGAGTCGGACGCCGTCTCCACGGCGAACCTGCTCGCCCGCCTTTACGCGTTCCCGCCGATGCGGGCGTCGGTCGAGCGCTACAGCCGGGAGAGCGAGACCACCTTCCTGAGAGCCCGCTGGCCACTGCCCGAGGACGGCTCCACCCGCCTCCTGCGCACCCTGACCTCGGCGGCGAGACACCTTGAGGAGGTGTCGATCACACCGGACGGATCGCGGTTCGTCGTGCACGCCCGCGGCGGCGGCGCGCAGATCTGGAAGGCCGACGGCACCACCCGGACGACGCTGGCCACGCACGGCAGGCCTGTTCACGAGGTCGCCGTCTCCCCTGACGGTGCGTGGCTGGTGACCCGCTCGGGGAAAAGGAGGGTGCAGATCTGGGGGATCGACGGTGCCCAGAGGGCCGTCCTGCGCAACGGGATCGGCAGGCTCGCCGCGATGGTGGCCGCGCCCGACGGTTCGTGGCTGGCGACCCGCTCCGCGAGCGGAAGAGTCCGCCTCTGGAATTTCGACGGAAGCAGGCGTGCCGTCCTCAGGAGAGGGACGGGCAAGTTCACCGGGATGGTGGCCGCGCCCGACGGTTCGTGGCTGGCGACCCGCTCCGCGACGGGAGGGGTCGCTCTCTGGAGCCCCGGCGGGAAGAGACATCTGATCCTCAAAAGCCGGGTGCGGGTGAGAACCAGGCCGCGAAGGCTGAAGGACGTCCTGAGGATGCGCGGCTGGAACCAGGAGGACGAGAAGGTCCCCGGCAGGAACAGGCCGATCGGCAAGGTCTCCACGCTGGCCGTCTCCCCTGACGGTTCGTGGCTGGCGACCCTCGCCGGAGACGGGAGCGTGCGTCTGTGGGGGGTCGACGGCGTCGAGCGGGCCGTCCTGACGGGGCACACCGGGGCGGGGGCGGGCGTGCGGATCTCTCCCGACGGTTCGTGGCTCGCGACCTGGTCGTCCACCGGTCCCGTACGGCTGTGGGAGGCCGACGGCAGGCAGCGGGCCGTCCTGACGGGGCATGGGGGGGTGGTTCGTCAGGTGGTGATCTCTCCGGACGGCGGTTGGCTGGCGACGCTTTCGGGTGATCGGAGTGTGCGGTTGTGGGAGGCCGACGGTGGTGAGCGGGCCGCTCTGACGGGGCATGGGGGGGTGGTTCGTCAGGTGGTGATCTCTCCCGACAGCACCTGGCTCGCCGCCTGCTCCGACGAGGGGACGATCCGGATCTGGCAGTCGGAGCGCGCCGCGAGGCAGAGCCGCAGGGGGAGGACGGGGACGGTCCGCCAGGTGACGATCTCTCCCGAGGGGAGCTGGGTCGCCACCCACTCCGGTGACGGATCGGTGAAACTCTGGAACGAGGACAGGATAGAAGAGGCGACCCTCACCGTTCCCCTGGAGGACGGTCACCACGGCGTGGTCTCACCGGACAAGACGTGGCTCGCCGCCTGGTCCACCGATCACGTCGTGCGGATACGCGGGGCCGGTGGCCGCAGGCGAGCCATCCCGACGGGGCACGCCGGACGCCTGCGGGGGGTGGCGATCGCCCCCGACAGCACCTGGCTCGCCACCTGGTCGGCCGATCGGGCCGTACGACTGTGGGGTGCGGGCGGCAGCAGGAGAGCGGTGCTGAACGGTCACACCGGGCCGGTGCGCGAGGTGGTGATCTCTCCCGACAGCACCTGGCTCGCCACCTGCTCGGAGGACGGCACCGCCCGCGTGTGGTGGGCCGACGGCACCGAGCGCGCCGTCCTGGTCGCGAACATCAGGGCGACGGCACACCTCCTCGTCTCCCCGGACGGCGCCTGGCTCGCCACGCTGTCCATCTACGGGAAGATCCAGCTCTGGAAGCCGGACGGTGCCAGGTACGCCACGCTGAGAAGCAGGGTGGAGGCGATCGAGGAGATCACCGTGGCGCCGAACGGCAGGTGGTTCGCCATCTTCTCCGCCAACGGCACGGCCGGCCTGTGGGGAGCCGACGGGAAGGCGCGGGCCTCGCTCAAGGGATGCCCCGGCCCCGCCCGGGGGGTGGCGATCGCCCCCGACGGCACCTGGCTCGCCGCCTGCTTCGACGACGGCGGCGCCCGTGTCTGGTCGGCGGGTGGCACGGAGCGGGCGAGGCTGTCCGGCGGTGAGGGAAGGATCCGCGCGGTGGCCGTCTCACCCGACAGCAACCTGCTCGCCACCTGCTCCGACGACGGCACCATCCGGGTGTGGGACAGGTACGGCGACTCGTTCGCGGCCGGAGCGCGGGTCGAGGCCGGCCTCAACTGTCTCGCCTGGTTTCCCACGGGGTTCGCCATAGCCGCCGGTGGCGATCAGGGCCTGTACGGGTTCGACCTCTACCCCCCGCCCGGATAGCGGCCGGCGCGACGCACACGACGAGGTCGGGCCTGCGGTCCGGGGCCGGGGAGGGCCGCTCCGGCTCGCCCGTGGTGTCCATGGGCTGGACGCCTCCCGTCCCCGTCCGGAGGCGTCGTTCCAGGTGATCCGCCTGTCGCGCTCGGCCTCTCGAGGGCGGTCGTAGAGTGGGCCGGTCCGCATGGCTTTTGCGAATGGGTGGAAAATCATGGATGAGAAGTTGACGCTGATGGCCGTTCACGCCCATCCCGACGACGAGGTGATCAGCACCGGCGGGATCCTCGCCAGATACGCGGACGAGGGCGTCCGTACCGTATTGGTGACCTGCACGAACGGCGAGCAGGGCGACGGTCCCGGCGGGGTGAAGCCGGGGGAGGCCGGCCATGACGCGGAGGCGGTGAGAGCGCTGCGGCTGGAGGAGCTCCGCGAGTCGGCGACCCATCTGGGGATCTCCCACGTCGAGCTGCTCGGCTACCAGGACTCGGGCATGGTCGGGTGGACCGCCAACGAGGCGCCGGACTCCTTTGTCAACGTGCCTTTCGAGCAGGCCGTCGGCAGGCTCGTCGAGCTGATGGAGCGCTATCGCCCGCAGGTCGTCGTCACCTACGACGAGAACGGCGGTTACGGCCACCCCGACCACATTCAGGCCCACCGGATCGCGGTGGCCGCCACCGAGGCGAGCGGCATTCCCCGCAAGCTCTACTACACCGCCGTGCCCCGGGAGCGGACGGCCGAACTGTTCGCGTATCTCCGCTCGATCGGCTCCGGCCCCGAGAACGTCGAGCTTCCCGACGACTTCGGCGTTCCCGAGGAGCAGATCACCGCCGTGGTCGACGTGTCCACCCAGGTGGAGCGCAAGCGCAAGGCGCTGGAGGCGCACGCGAGTCAGGGCGACAGCATCTTCCTGCTGCGCATGCCCGCCGAGGCGCAGCACCAGGTGTTCGCGCAGGAGGCCTTCATCCGTCACATCAACCACGTTCCCGCCGCGGGCGATCGCGAGGACGACCTTTTCGACGGCCTCCGTTAGGGAGAGGGCCTCCGTTAGGGAGAGGCGCCCGGGAAAGACGAGCTGCGGTAAAGCTCCCACGGGTGCGCCGTGGGATACGGTGTCATACCGAAGTTGGGAAAAATCTGGTTCGCCGCTTCTTGTCGCCTTTACGATCTTTTCTCTGGTATGCAACTCTGCACACCCGGGGGAGTAGACGGTATGCGTGATCGACGGCTCCTCGTACTGGTCATCTCGGCGGCCACGATCCTTCTCTTCGGCGTGTACGCGGTGGTGGCCGCGCCGGGCGCCGTCGTGGCCGCACCCTCGCCGAGGCCCTCGCCGGCCGGTGACCCTGACGTCAGGACGAACGCGGTACGGGCGGGGGAGTCGCCCGCCCCGGTGCCCGCCTCACCGCCGGCGAACCTGATCACGCTGACCCCGGCCACGCCGAACCCGAACAGCGGTCCCGAGACGATCGCGACGAACTACCTCACCGCCTGGCAGGGGGGCGACCTCGCCGCGATGGAGGGCATGGTCGTCGACCCCCCGGCCGACTTCGGCCTGCGGCACCGCGGCTTCGACGGCGACCTGCGGATCTCCTCGCTCTCCCTCACCTCCGGCGACCTGCGTCACCGAAACGAGGACTCGGCCGAGATGTCCTTCAAAGGAGTGCGGCAGGTCACGGGGCTGGGCGAATGGCCGTTCGCCTCCGTCCTGCACCTGGAGTCGCGGTTCGGGGTGTGGAAGGTGCGCTGGACCCCCGAGACGATGCACCCCTCGCTCAAGAACGGCGGGAGCGTGCGGCTGGAGGAGACCGAGGTCCGGCGACCGGCCACGGTGACCCGTGAGGGGGTGCCGTTCCCCCAGGACAGCAGGGCGGAGGACTACTTCACCGGGCTGGGCGACACGGCGGTCATCCTGAAAGTCCGGGAGGAGCCTTCCGGTCAGGTGCTGCGGGAGTCACCGCTCCCGCCGACCTCAGGGGAGAAGACCACGATCTCCCAGTCCGTGCAGGCGGCCGCGGCCCGTGCCCTGGACGGTGTCTCCCAGCCCGCCGCGATCGTGGCCGTGGACGTCGGGACGGCCCAGGTGCGAGCGGTGGCGGACACGCTGGGCGGGCGGGAGGCGTTCAACGGGCTCTACCCGCCGGGCTCGACGTTCAAGGTCGTGACCGCCGCCGCGCTGCTTCGCGGTGGCCTCACCCCCGACTCCCAGGTCGCCTGTCCTGCCGGCTACACGATCCCCAACGGCAGGAGCTTCAGCGACTCCGACGGTGTCGACCACGGCGGCGTGGCCTTCATCACTGCCTTCGCGCTCTCGTGCAACACCACGTTCGCCCAGCAGGCGTACGAGCGGCTGCGTGACGGCCAGCTGCGCGCCGAGGCGGCCGACCGGTTCGGTTTCCGGGAGAAGCCGGGGCTGAGCTCCTGCCGGATCCGGCCGCACGGAAACCCGGACGAGCTGGGCTCCGACGCCATCGGCCAGAACTCGGTGCAGGCGAGTCCGCTCTGCATGGCCGAGGTCGCCGCCGCGGTGGCGAGCGGCGTCTGGAAGCCCGCGATCACGACCGACGAGCCTCCCGCGGACTCGCCCGCCCCGGTGCCGCTGGACGAGGGGGTGGCCGCGGGGCTGCGGACGATGATGAGCGCCGTGGTCGCCCGGGGAACGGCCGCCCAGGCCGGGCTCCCGCCGGACACCGTGGGCAAGACCGGCACCGCCGAGGTCGACGGCGGCGGTGACCACGCCTGGTTCGTCGGCTACCGGGGTTCCCTCGCCTTCGCGGTGTTCGTCCGGCACGGCGGCGCGGGAGGCAAGGTCGCGGCGCCGATCGCCGCGAGGTTCCTGAACGCCCTCTGAGGCGTTCCGGGTGGGGGAGACGGGCTACCGTACACAGGGTGTACGTGAAGATCTGCGGGCTGCGCGAGCCCGGACATGTGACGGCCGCCGTCGAGGCGGGGGCCGACGCCATCGGGTTCGTCCTCACCAGGAGCTCGCGTCGGGTCACCCCCGCGCTGGCGAGGGAGCTGGCCTCGGCGGTGCCCCCGCACGTGCTGACCGTCGGGGTCTTCGCCGGAGAGCCCTCCGAGGAGGTGAGGGCGGCCACGCTGGAGGCGGGACTGCGCGCCGTCCAGTTGCACGGTGACCACCCGCACGAGGACTTCACCGCGCTGAAGGACCTCGGCGTCACGCTGGTGCGCGCCGGGACCGCGAGCACCGACCTGCGCTGCGGCGCCCTCGACGAGGACCTGCTCATCGTCGACGCGCCCAGGCCAGGTTCGGGGGAGCCGTGGGACTGGGCGGCCGTGCGCGGGCGCCCTGCGGGCCGCTGGATGCTGGCCGGGGGACTGGCCCCGTCGAACGTGGCCGAGGCGATCGCCGCCGCCCGGCCCTGGGGAGTCGACGTGTCGAGCGGTGTGGAGGTCGCGCCCGGGGTGAAGGACCCCGGCCTCATCAGGGACTTCATCACCGCCGCCCGCGGCGGCTGAGCCTCGCGGGCCCGCGTCTGGGGGCGGTCATTGCCAAAGTAGTCAACGTCATTTACTGTATAGACAACCATGTTGACGATATCGCCGTGACGTGCGATCGCCGAACCCGCGTTCCGGAGGTTCGGAAGACCCAGAGAGAAGGCCCCCGTGACCACTGACGTCCACCCCCTCTTCCCCACCCACACCGCCGAGAGCGCCCCGGCCGACGCCCGCTCCACCGTCGAGAACGTGAAGCGGAAATTCGGCTACGTCCCCGCGCCGGTCGGCCGGATGGCCACCTCCCCGCAACTGCTCAAGGGATTCCTGGCGGCGAGCGCCACCTTCGAGCAGACCACACTCGATCCGGTCGACCGCGAGATCGTCGTCATGACGGTCGCCACCCGCAACGGCTGCCACGTCTGCGTGGCGATGCACACCGCCACGCTGGTCAGGCTGGAGGCCCCGTCCGAGGTCGTCGAGGCGCTCCGAGCCGGGAAGCCGCTCCCGGACGGGCGCGCCGAGGCGCTCCGGTCGTTCACCCTCGCCGTCATGGACCATCGCGGCGCGGTCGGCGACGAGGAGATGAGGGCGTTCCTCGACGCGGGCTACAGCGCGCGGAACGCCCTTGAGGTCGTCCTCGGCGTCGGCGCGTACACGATCTCGACCTTCGCCAACCGCCTGATCGACGCCCCCCTCGACCCGCCGTTCCACGCCTTCGCCTGGGACGGCGACGACAGATAGGGAAAATGATCGCTGTCCGCGCGTTCCACCTCGGTGGGCGCGGGAACGAACACCGGATCAGCCGACCGGCATATCACCAGGTCGTGAGGGGTTCACCCTTACCGGTGGGCGGCTTCGGGCCCGGTTCCAAGGACGTGACGTATGCATATCGATCTCACCGGCAAGACGGCGCTGGTCACCGGGTCCACCCAGGGGATCGGGGCCGCCATCGCCGTCGGCCTCGCGCGGGCGGGCGCGACGGTGGCCGTCAACGGCCGCACACCCGACAAGGTTCAGGCCGCCGGCGACACGCTGCGCGCGCAGGTCCCCGGCGCGGAGGTCGTCCCGCTCGCCGCGGACCTCGCCACCGAAGAGGGCGCGGAGCACGCCGTGGACCTCCTGCCGGAGGTCGACATCCTGGTCAACAACCTCGGGATCTTCGGGGCGAAGGACGCCCTGGAGATCACCGACGACGAGTGGCGCCACTACTTCGAGGTGAACGTCCTGGCGGCGGTCCGCCTCACCCGCGCCTACCTGCCGGGGATGGTGGCACGCTCCTGGGGCCGCGTCCAGTACATCGCCAGCGACTCCGCGATCGTCACCCCCATCGAGATGATCCAGTACGGCATGTCCAAGACCGCGCTCCTGGCCGTCTCACGCGGCTTCGCGAAGAAGGCCGCGGGCAGTGGCGTCACCGTGAACTCCGTCATCGCCGGCCCCACCCACACCGGTGGCGTGGAGGAGTTCGTCTACGAGCTCGTCGACCGTGACCTGCCCTGGGAGGAGGCCCAGCGCGCCTTCATGCGAGAGCACCGCCCGCAGTCGCTCCTGCAACGGCTGATCGAGCCGGAGGAGATCGCCAACATGGTCGTCTACCTCAGCTCACCACAGGCCTCCGCCACCACGGGTGGTTCCCTGCGCGTCGACGGTGGATACGTCGACGCCATCATCCCCTGAGCGACGGCGAGCGATGCCCTCGCTCTTCCGGCGGACCGCCGACCGGCTGACCGACGCCGCTCCCGGCTGGCTGGTCGAGACGGTCAGACCCGTACCCGCGCCGCTGCGGTGGTGGCCGATGCTGCGCATGGCCGTGGCGGTGACCGGCCCGCTTCTCGTGGCACTCGTCTCCGGGAACGTCGTGGCCGGTCTGCTGCCCGCGATGGGCGCGATGAACGCCGGTCTGGCCGACCGGGGTGGCTCCTACCTGGTCAGGATCGCCAGGATGGGCGCGGCCGGTGCCGCGGGGGCGCTGGGGTATCTCATCGGGGCCGCGGCCCACGGCCACGGCTGGTGGGCGGTGCCGGTCGTGGTGGCGGTCGCCGTGCTGTCCGCGCTCGTCAGCACGAGCGGGGCGACGGGCTCGACGGCCGGGCTGCAGCTGCTGGTGATGACCGTGATCGCCATCGGGGTGAAACTGCCGGGGGCGCCGGGCGCGAACGCGCTGGCGTTCCTGCTGGGCGCGCTCTGGGTGATCGTGCTGGGGGTCGCCGACTGGCCGTTCCACCCCCGGGCGCCGGAGAGGGCCGCCGCGATCGCGGTCTACGAGGCTCTCGACCGGCTGTTCACCGACCACGACACCCTCGCGCTGAGAACGTTCGACACCACTCTCAAGAACGGCTACGACGTCGTGCTCGGCGCCCGCTCCCTGGCCGGAGGGCTGGACCCGGAGCGCACCCGCCTGGTCGCCCTGCTGAACCAGGCCTCGCTGATCCGCAACGCCCTGCTCTCGCTGCGCTACGAGGAGCGCGGGCTGCGCGAGCCGCTCGTGCGGCCCGCTTCCGCCCCGCGGGTCGTCGCCGCCTCGCTCGCCGGTGGACCCGCGCCCCGGGTGCCGTCGTGTTCCTGCGAACGAGGCGACCCGCCCGTCACGCGCGCCCTGTGTCTCGCCGTGCGGGGGGCCGTCGAGCTGGTGTCCGGCGGCGAGGTCGCGGCGGACCAGCTGCCGTACGAACGGGTCGGCTACCGTTCCCGGCTCCATGACGTGCTGGAGCAGATGTGGCGGGGCCACCTCGCCCGCGTCTACACGGTCAGGCTCGCGCTGTGCATGGGCGTGGCCACCACGCTCAGCGAGTTCGGCTGGTTCGAGCGGTCCTACTGGATGATGCTCACCGTCGCGTTGGTGCTCAAGCCCGACTTCGGGTCGGTGTTCGCCCGTGCCGTGCAGCGCGTGCTCGGCACCCTCGTGGGCACACTGATCGGCACCCTCGTACTCGTCCTGGTGCCGTACGGCCCGCTGCTCCTGGCTCCCATCGCGGTGTGCGCGGCGCTCCTGCCGTACGGCCTGCAGCGCAACTGGGGCCTGATGTCGGCCTTCCAGGCGCCGCTGGTCCTGCTTCTGGTGGACCTGCTCACCCGCGGGGGACCCGAGCTGGGGAGGATCAGGCTGGTGGACACGCTGGTCGGATGCGTGATCGTCCTGGTGCTGGGCTACCTGCCGTGGTCGTCGAGCTGGGAGGCGCCGGTCGGGCCGCGGTTCGCCGACGCGGTGACGGCCACCGCGAACTACCTGCGGCACGCGTTCGACGGCGAGCACGCCGGCGGGACGCGACTGCACCGCGGGGCGTACGACGCCCTGGCCGACCTGCGGACGGTCTTCCAGCGGGCGCTGTCCGAACCACCGGTGATCAGCAGGCGCGTCACCACCTGGATGCCCGCGATGGCCGCGCTGGAACAGGTGGCCGACGCGACCGCCACCACCGTCGCGCGCACCGGGCGCGGCGCGCCGCCACCTCCGAATGAGGCCGTCCGCGCCCTCGCGGACTCCCTGGAGAAGATCGCCCAGGATGTCCGCGAGGGGCGCGAACCGGCCGATCCCGGCCCCGATGACGAGGAGAGCCTGGAGCGGGTCGCCTCCGCCGTCCGCTGCCTGCGCGACACGGTCTCCGGACACCACTGACCGGTCCCGGGGCCGCGCGAAGGCCGTAAGGATCGCGAAGACCAAAGGATCGCGGAGGCTAAAGGAAGAGACTCAGGATCAGGACGAAGACCAGACCGGTCACCGAGATGACCGTCTCCATCACCGACCAGGTCTTGATGTTCTGGCCGACGGTGAGCCCGAAGTACTCCTTGACCAGCCAGAAGCCCGCGTCGTTGACGTGGGAGAAGAACAGCGAGCCCGCGCCGATGGCGAGCACGAGCAGCGAGGTCTCCCCGACGCTGAGGTTGGCGACCAGCGGGGCGAGGATCCCCGAGGCCGTGACGGTCGCGACGGTCGCCGAGCCCGTGGCCAGCCGGATGAGCACGGCGACCAGCCAGGCGAGCAGCAGTACCGACAGGCCGCTGTTCTCCACCCACGTGGCGATGAGGTCGCCGATCCCGGTGTCGATCAGCGTCTGCTTGAAACCACCGCCGGCGGCGACGATCAGCAGGATGCCCGCGATCGGCGGCAGCGACTGCTCCAGGGACTTCGCGAGCGCCTTCCTGTCCATTCCGGCGCCGAGGCCCAGGGTGAACATCGCGACGAGGACGGCGATGAGCAGCGCCACCAGCGGCGTACCGAGGAAGTCGAGCACGGTGCGCAGGATGTTGCCCTCGGCGAGGAGGATGTCGGCGAGGGCCTTGCCCATCATCAGCACGACCGGCAGCAGCACGGTGGCGAGCGTGACGCCGAACGACGGGCGCCGGGTGTCCTCCGCCGAGGGCCGGGTCTCGTAGAGCTCCGGCGCCGGTACGTCCACCCAGCGGGCCGCGTACTTGGCGAACAGCGGCCCCGCGATGGCGACCGTCGGGACGGCGACGAGCACGCCCAGGCCCAGCGTGATGCCGAGGTCGGCGTTGAGCGCGTCGATGGCGACCAGCGGGCCCGGGTGCGGGGGGACGAGCCCGTGCATCACGGAAAGGCCCGCGAGCGCGGGTATGCCCACCCGGATCAGGGAGACGCCGGAGCGGCGCGAGACCAGGAAGATGACCGGCATCAGCAGGACGAGGCCGATCTCGAAGAACATCGGCAGGCCGATCAGCGCGCCCACCGCGGCCATTGCCCAGGGCAGGGATCGGGGGTTGGACCGGCCGACGATCGTGTCCACGATCTCGTCGGCCCCGCCGGAGTCGGCGAGCAGCTTGCCGAACATCGCGCCGAGCGCGATGAGCGTGCCGACACCGGCCGCGGTGCTGCCGAACCCGTCGCTGAAGGCGGCGATGGTGTCGGTCATCGCGAGGCCCGCGACGGCTCCGACCGCGAGCGAACCGAGGGTGAGGCTCAGGAAGGGGTGGAGCCTGAAGTACGTGATCAGTACGACGATCAGCGCGATACCGACGAGCGCCGCCGGGATGAGCCTGCCGGGAGAGGTGTCGGCGGGCGCGGCGAGGGCGGTGAGGAGGGGGCTCACCTCGGGCTCCCGGCCTCGTCGTCCCGGTCTGGGTTCCGGGACGCGGCCGGGGTGGCGGAATCGGCGGGGGACGGGTTCGATCCCGTCCCGGGGGCGGACGTCGTCTGGGCGGTCGCGGCGAGGTAGGCGTCCACGAGTTCGTCCACGGAGGCGGAGAAGTCGAGGACGATCCCCTGCTCGTCGGGCTCCAGAGGTTCCAGCGTCTTGAACTGCGACTCGACCAGAGAGGTGGGCATGAAGTGCCCCGGGCGGCCGGCGACCCTGCGGCGTACGGCGTCCATCTCGCCGTGGAGGTGGACGAAGCTCACCGTCGGCGCGGCCTCGCGCAGGATGTCGCGATAGCTCCGTTTGAGCGCTGAGCAGCTCGCCACACCGCCGGTGGCGGCGTGCTCGCTGAGCCAGGTGCCGATCGCGCGCAGCCAGGGCAGCCGGTCCTCGTCGTCGAGGGGGATCCCGTCCGACATCTTGGCGATGTTGGCCTCGCTGTGGAAGTCGTCGGCGTCGGCGAACGGCACCCGTAGCCGCTGGCCGAGGGCGGCGCCCACGGTGCTCTTGCCGGAACCGGTCACCCCCATGACGACGATCAGCGCGGCGCCGGGGGGCGGTGAGGCGGGGGCCTGAGCGGGGTTCATGGAGACGACCTCCCATGTCGATCTTCGTTGATCTTCGCGACGGCCTGGCCGGATGAGTGGTGCGCAATCCGGGGTCGGCGTTACAAAAACATTCTTTTGTGAAGATATGTCACCGTTTATCGCAGTTGGTTGCTGCGGGAGGCAACGAGCGGACGACTATGGGACTGCACCGGAGCGTCCTGAATAAACCCGGTTCGGTGGCCGTGCCGGGCGATCTCCGCTGAATCTTCTCGCCGGTCGGGCGCCCAAACTCGAGCACTCTGCCCCCGGTAGGGCGCGCGAGGGCTCTCCGTGACGCGCCGCGCCATCGAGGGGCCGCGGTCCGGCCGCGGCGGGGGACGTACGGGGCGATGTGGCGGCAATCGGAGCACAGCAGCCGGTGCGCACCGAGCGGCCGAAAGAACACAAAACGAGAAAAAGGCCGGAGAGGGGCTTGTCAGGGCTTGCGGGCGACACCGCAGAACTGGGACACCTCAGGAGAATCGCCCCATGAGGTGCGTTCCGAACGCCAGCGTGAGCAGGAGACCACGCCGGGCTCCAGGAGTTCCAGGCCGTCGAAGAACGAGGCGAGGTGGTCGCGGTCGCGGGCCACGATCGGGGTGCCGCCCCGCTCCATGAACTGTCGCATCGCCTCGTGCATCGCCTCGCCGTGAACCTCGGCGGTGGCGTGCGCGATCACCAGGTGGCTGCCCGAGGGGACGGCGTCGACCAGTTCCCTCACGACCTTTTCCGCCTCCTCGTCATCGGTGATGTGGTGCAGGATTCCCAGCAGCATCAGCGCGACGGGCCTGGTGAGGTCGAGGGTCTCCGCCGCCGCCCGCAGGATGTGCTGGGGGTCGCGCAGGTCGGCGTCGATGTAGTCGGTGGCGCCTTCTGAGTTGCCGACGAGCAGGGCGCGTGCGTGCACCAGGACCAGCGGGTCGTTGTCGACGTAGACGATTCTGGACTCCGGGGCGATCCGCTGAGCCACCTCGTGCGTGTTGTCGGCGGTGGGAAGACCCGTGCCGATGTCAAGGAACTGGCGAATCCCGGCCTCGGCGACGAGGTGCTGGACGCAGCGGCCGAGGAACGCCCGGTCGGCACGCGCCGAGTCGACGATGCCGGGGATGAGCTGTTCGACCATGTCCCCGGCCTCGCGGTCGGCAGGGTAGTTGTCCTTTCCGCCCAGCCAGTAATTCCAGATACGGGCCGAATGCGGCCGACCGGCATCGAGTTCCACGGGCTGCCAGCCGGATTCGCGAGAGGTACTCATGGGGGTCAGGTCCGTTCATGAGGAATTCGCATCGATTGAGATAGGAGGTAGTTGATCACAACGGTGATGTTCACGGCAAACCCCCCAGCACTCGCAGCGGTCGTTGGGGTGATCCACGCGGGTGACCGGGAGGTGGGCGGCGCTCTCACGGCGCTCTCACAGTGCCCTCGCGGAGGTGGAAACGCGGCGATCATGGACGGGAATTCGCCCGTCGCGAAACGTGTGCACGCTTCTGTCGGCCGTCGTCGCGAGGTCCCGTTCTCTCACGACGGAGGTGCAGGATATCCGGGGGAATACGCCGATATCGCGATCACTAAAAAGCTTATGACTTTATTAAGCTTTCCCTGGGACGAATGCGCGGAGCAGGGAAGGCGCTGATTCGCCGGCGGCCGACCGGTGAGCGCGCCGCCGCCCGGACCGCGAACACGCCGCGAACGCACGGAATCGGCTCGCGCCCCCGCCACGTCGCATTCCCTGTCACATCCGGGCTACTGTCCTGGTCAGAGGGTGCGTGTCGATTTCCGTCCGATCCGTTCGACGCGTAGCCGAGGACCGGCGAGGATCGGTCATCTGACCACCCGAAGGAGATATGGCGATGCGATTTCTGATGACGACCAGGGCCAGCGACGACATGGCCCCTCCGACCGAGGCGATGCACGCCGAGATGGCCGCCTTCGTCGAGGAGATGACCCAGGCGGGAGTGGTGCTCGCGACCGGTGGCCTGGACCCGGCCGGCACCCACATCTCGTCCTCCGCAGGGGAGATCACCGTCACCGACGGGCCGTTCACCGAGGCGAAGGAGGCGATCGTCAGCTTCGCGCTCGTCGAGGTGCGCTCCAAGGAGGAGGCGATCGAGCTGTCCCGGCGCTTCTGGAAGATCGTCGGCGACGGCGAGGGAGACATCCAGCAGGTTTTCGGCCCCGAGGACTGATCGGATGCTTGCGTACCCGGCCGGGCGAATGCTCTGATCGAGCGCGTGATGTCCGGGGACGCCCACCGCGCGGTCGACGCGGTCTGGAAAATGGAGTCGGCGAGGATCGTCGCCGGGCTCGTCCGGATGGTGGGCGACGTGGGGGTGGCCGAGGAGCTCGCGCAGGACGCGCTCCTGGCCGCCCTCGAACAGTGGCCAAGGGGCGGCGTCCCGGACAATCCGGGCGCCTGGCTCATGGCCGTCGCCAAGCGCCGCGCCATCGACCACCTGCGCCGCGGGAAGCGGCTCGACCTCAGGCACGAGGAGCTCGCCCACGACCTCGCCACCCGGCAGGACACCGCCGAGGCCGACGTGGACGCGGCCCTCGACGACGAGGTGCGTGACGACGTCCTGCGTCTGATGTTCGTCTCCTGCCACCCGGCACTGCCCGCCGAGTCCCGGGTGGCTCTGACGCTGCGGCTGCTGGGGGGCCTGCGCACCGAGGAGATCGCGCGTGCCTTCCTCGTCTCGGAGTCGACCGTCGCGCAGCGCGTCGTCCGGGCCAAGCGCACCCTCGCCGCCCTCCGGATCCCGTTCGAGGTCCCGGAGGGTCCGGATCGGGCGGCGCGCCTGTCGTCGGTCCTCGAGGTCGTCTACCTGGTGTTCAACGAGGGGTACGCGGCGAGCGCCGGTGACGACTGGATGCGCCAGGACCTCTGCCAGGAGGCGCTGCGCCTTGGCCGCCTGCTGGCCGCACTCGCGCCGGGCGAGGCGGAGGCGCACGGCCTGGTCGCGCTGATGGAGCTCCAGGCATCGCGGTCGGCGGCCAGGACGGGGCCGTCGGGAGAGCCCGTCGCGCTGCACGAGCAGAACCGCGGCCGCTGGGACCGGCTCCTCATCGACCGGGGGATCGCGGCCCTGCTGCGCGCCAGGCGGTGTGAGGCGCCTATCGGCCCGTACGTGCTGCAGGCCGCGATCGCCGTGTGCCACGCGCAGGCCCGCACGGCCGAGGAGACCGACTGGCGGCAGATCGCCGCCCTGTACGCGGCGCTCGCCCGGGTGCTGCCCACTCCGGTCGTGCAGCTCAACCGCGCGGTCGCGCTGGCGATGGCCCACGGTCCTGAAGCGGGTCTGGCGCTCGCCGACACACTGGTCGGAGAATCCGCGCTCAAGGGCTACCACCGCCTGCCCAGCGTACGCGGCGACCTGCTGGCCAGACTCGGCCGCCACGAGGAGGCGCGGCGGGAGTTCGAACGCGCCGCGGCCCTCACCCTCAACATGCCGGAACGCACGATTCTCACGCGACGCGCCGCGGCCTGCGCCGACATCGCCGCACGGAGAACACCCGGAACGGTGGGCTCGGGCACCACGGCCGGGGCATCGGGAAGAGCCGGGCAGGGAGCAGGCGTCACCCTGGCCGAGGCCGCCATCGCCTTCCTCGCCCGTGACGACCTGGACGCCGCGACCGTCCGCTCCTACCGCCAGACCATGAACCGGCTGCGCCGAGATCTCGGAGACGACATCCCGCTGTCGGACGTGACCTCCGCGCGGGTCGCGGAGGTCTTCGCCGACGCGTGGGGAAACGCGGCCCCCGCCACGTGGAACCGCCACCGCGGGGCCGTCCGCTCCTTCAGCACCTGGAGCGCCGCCCAGGGCACGCCGGTCGGTGGTCCGGAGTGCGGCCCGGACGGTGGATCGGACGGTGGCCCGCTCGACGGGCCGGATCGCAGGCCGGCCGGTGAGGCGGACAGTGGGCAGTCCGGCGACCTGACCGGCGGTGTGCCCCGCGACCTGGCCGCCGAGCTCGGGCGCAGGCCCGAACCCAGGGGGCGCACCCGCCCCATCGACAGGCCGCACGTCGAGGCACTCTGGGAACGCCCGGACATCGCCCCGCGCGAACGCGCCCTGTGGTCGCTGCTGTACGAGAGCGGGGCCGGGGCGGGCCCGGCGCTCTCGCTCAACGTCGAGGACCTCGACCTGGCGGGCATGCGCGGCAAGGTGGCCACCGGGTCCGGCTGGATCCACTGGCGTTCCGGCACCGCCGAACTCATCCCCGCCCTCGTCGCGGGTCGGCGCCGGGGCCCGCTGTTTCTGTCCGACCGCAGACCCGGCCCCGGCCGGCCTCCCGCACCCACCGACCTGTGCCCGGAGACCGGTCGCCGCAGGCTCTCCTACGAACGGGCCGAATACCTGTTCAAGCGGGCCACCGGCTACACCCTCAACCAGCTCAGGACCCGATAGGGGCTCCATCCGCGCTCCGTCGCCGTCAACTCCAGGGCAGTGCGCCGCGCCGCGTCCAGTAGCCTTCGGGGTCTTCCTCCAGACCGGCGAGCCGCTCGTCCAGCTCCGCGTCCCACTCGATCTCGGCCGCGCCGAGGTTGTCGCGCAGTTGCCCGGCCGAGACCGCGCCGCTCAGCACCACGCCCGCCCACGGCCTGGCGAGTACGGCCGCCAGCGCGAGCGCGTCCGGCGTGGTGTCCCGCTCGCGCGCGACGGCCGCGAGCGCGGCGGGTGCCGCGCGAGCGGTCAGCCGGCCGTTCGCCACGCCCTCCTTGACGATCACACCCATTCCCGCCTCGTGTGCCCGCTGGAGCGCCTCGCCGGCCGAGCGTTCCAGCAGGTTCCACGTCGACTGCACCGTGTCGAACAGCCCGGCCCCGATCGCCCGCTCGATCGTGCCCGCCTGGCTCGGCCCGCTCGTCGACAGCCCGACCGCGACCCCTTCCGCCCGCAGCGCGCGCAACCCGTCGAGCACGCCCTCGTCGTCGAGCACGCCGCTCTCGAGTGTCGCCGAGTGGATCTGGTAGAGCGACAGGTGCTCGCCGAGCAGCGCGCGCGTCTGTTCCAGCTGGACGCGGAGCCGGTCGGCGGTGAGCTCCTTCACCTCGTGCCGCTCGGCGTCCAGCCGCCAGCCGCCGACGTAGGCGTATCCCCACTTCGAGCCGACCACGACGTCTCCAGGGGCGATTCCGCGCTCGCGCAGCCACCCGGCGAGGAACTCCTCGGCCCGCCCGTACGAGCGCGCCGTGTCGAGGTAGCGCACACCCGCCGCCCACGCGGCGTCGAGCACGGCCCACGTGCGTGACCGCATCGCGGCGACGTCCCGGCCGTCGCCGAGGTCCTCGGCACGGCCGAGCGTGATGT
The DNA here is from genome assembly GCF_040635605.1 of Streptosporangium sp. NPDC006930. Lineage (NCBI taxonomy): Bacteria > Bacillati > Actinomycetota > Actinomycetes > Streptosporangiales > Streptosporangiaceae > Streptosporangium > Streptosporangium sp. NPDC006930. The sequence continues at coordinate 451,188 of NZ_JBEYID010000004.1, forward strand.
AGGCGGGGCGGCCGAGGGCCGCCAGGCCCAGGCCGAGCGGCGTCACGGACAGGGAGGTCTGGCCCAGCGGGCGTCGGACCAGTGCGTTCATGCGCGCCAATATAGCGAGCGCGGTGTTCGAGGGGCGGCCGGCGGTGGCGAGATCCGTTGCGGTGACCGTGGTGTCGGAGGGATCCGTTGCAGCGAGTACGGCGAGCGCGGTGTCCGCGTGGACCGCCCGGGGACGGCGGAGGTCACGGAGCTCCGCCGTCCCCGGGCGGTCGGCGTCAGTTGGAGTTGGCGGCGTGGGTCAAGGTCTTCCAGGCGACGAAGAGGACGTTCGTCCCCGCCGGGCGTTGCTGCTCGGTGAGGCGCTGCGTGTTCGTCATCGCGATGCCCATCCGGTCGTTCAGGGCGTTGAATCCGACCTCGGTGATCGGGCACAGGCCGAGGTGAGGGGTACCGCCGCACAGCGAGGACGGTACGGCGGCGCCGAGCTGGTACTTCGCATGCATGCCCAGCGCGTGGCGCAGCCGCTCGCTGATCTTCGGGTAGAGGTCCTGCCCCTGGATCCTGGTGGTCTCGGCGAAGTGCGAGATGGCCGACAGCCCGTACCCGGTGTGGGTGAAGTCGCGGCAGGTCTCCTGGGTCAGGCCGTCCATGAAGGTGGACTGGCCCTGCCAGTATTTGATGATCTCGGCGCGGGTGTCGATGCCGCTGCCCGGAGGCGCCTCGGGGAGCGTGCCGTCGGACGCGATGTAGATGAAGGCCGGTACCCGCCCGCGGAACTCCGTCACCGCCTTGTCGTAGCTCGCCCGGTCCTCAAGGAAGACGGAGATGCCGAGCGCGTCCTGCCGCTCGTCGGTGCAGCCGTTGTTGGGCTTGGAGAACGAGCCGCACTCCACGATCGCGCGTGGCTTGGGGGTCCGTGACAGCGACGCCAGGGAATGTCCCATCATCTGGTCGAAGGCGCCCTTCCACGGCTGGGTGCCGGCGTTCACCTTCGACCTGACGAAGTCGAGATGGGACCTGCTGACCAGGACTCCCGGGTGGGTGAAGGTCGCGAGGGCGGCCTTCGCCGGGGCCGCTCAAGGTGTTCCAGGGTGGGCTCTACGTGACGTGCGGGGGACGGGCCGGTGCGTGCCGGGACCGGCGGGGTACCCCCGGGCAGAGCGGGCCGCCCTGCCCGGGGGAGTTCAGAGCCGGGTGAGGCGTACGGCGTCGGCGACGACGAGTCCTGTGCCGGAGGTCCACCGGCTGACGCCGACGGTGTTGTACGTCCCGGCTTTCAGGGCGAACGTCCCGATGCTCCGCCAGGTGCCGCCCCCGGCGCGCTGGTCGAGGTAGACCGTCTTGCTCCCGGAGGAGGTGGCGACGATGTACGGGGCGGATCCGTTGTGGCCGGGGGCGGCCGGATACCAGACCTCGACCTGGTAGGTGGCCGCGGCGGGGACGGTGAACCGGTACCAGGCGACGTCACTGGAGGTCACCGGCGTGGCCTGGCGGTGGTCGGGGCCGTGGCGCCCGGCCGCCTGGGTGGAGGCGGTCCAGTTCGCGCTCGCGGTGAACGCGCCGGAGGTGGAGTTGTCGACGGTCGCCGACCAGGGCGCGGTGTCCCCGGTGACGTAGCGCATGTACTTGGCCCAGTCCCAGTGGGAGCCGGGGTCGGTGTGCGTGGCGCCGGGAACCTGCTTGTGTCCGATGATGTGCGAGCGGTTCTTGGGAATGCCGTACTTGTCGCAGAGGGCGCGGGTCAGGGCCGCCGAGGCGCGGTACATCGCGTCGGTGAACCAGGAGGCGTTGTTGACGAACCCCTCGTGCTCGATCCCGATCGACCTGGCGTTGTACGAGCTGTTCCCCGCGTGCCAGGCGACGTCCTTGTCGCGGACCATCTGGGTGATGTCACCGTCGGAGGAGCGGACGACGTAGTGCGCGGAGACCTTCGCGCCGGGGTTCTGGAACCAGGAGATCGTGCCGGCGTACGCCCCCTGGGTGACGTGGATGACGACTCGATCGATCTTGGAGCTTTTCGGCCTGTTCGCGACTGCCCGGTTGCCGGCGTGGGCGGCCACCCAGCTCGCGGCGGGGTAGTCGGGGCTCGGGGCCTTGGCCGCGAGTTCCCGCACGCCCTCGTAGGCGCCGCGATCCACCTGCAGTTCCGTGGCCGTGACCGTGACGACCTCGCCGCCCGCGCCGGTGGCCACAAGGCCCTTGCCGAGGAGGTCGTAGACGGTGTCGGCGTACAGCCTGGCCGTCTCCGAACTGGAGGCGTTGCCGTACCTGGCCACGGCCGGGTACCACAGTCCGGCGTCCTTCCTGGCGGTGGCGTCGAGGCCGAGCGCGTCGGCGTAGGAGCGCAGCACCGCGGCGCCGCCGACGATGTTGGCCGCATCGTCCCTCTTCAGGGTCGCCGCCGGTGTGCCGGTCAGCTCGGCCGCGCGTTCCAGGGCGCGTACGGCGGGGGTGCTGAGAAGGTGCATCACCCCGTACCCGCCGCTCGCGCTCGGCTCGCCACCGTGCCCGTCGAGGTGCGTCTCCGCGTACGCGAGGGCGACGAGCAGGTCGCGCGGCACGTCGTAGGTGGCGGAGGCTCGGGCGAAGGCGTCCGCCAGGGGGCCCGCGGACCGGGCGCTCGCCGCCTGGGCGGGCGCGAGGAGCAGGAAGGCGAGAACGGCGGACAGGATCGCGGCTGACCGGCGGTGCGAGCGCGGCCGGGCGTTCTGCACGGAGTCTCCTCAGGAATCGGGGGCCCGGGTCCCATCCGGACACCGGCTGATTCGGCACCGTAAAGCAGAAACGCGACAAGTGTAAATAATTAACACTTCTTTGTTTGTTTCAGACAAATCCCTTCTTTTGTCTGATAGGCCGATATATCTGCAGGTGAAGGAGGGGGTCAGTGGACCGCCAGCCGGTTCGCCTCGTCCTTGGTGATGGCGTACGAGGCTGCGCAGAAGGTGCACTGCATCCCGTATCTCGTCCGTACCGGGAACAGCGGGACGAAGAACAAACTGAACTTGGTGACCCGACGCGACAGCACCTGCGCCGCCGTGTTGCCGCAGTTGCGGCAGGTCAGGGTTACCACTCCGAGCCGATGGGCCACCGTACGCAAACCGAAGATGAGCATCATCCAGACATACCCGGTACGAGCGTGCTATGCCTCGGAAGAAGGCGGTACGGAAAAAGGTCTTTCCCCTCGACATCCGGCGGTCTGGGGGTGATTCAAAAAGGAGTCAGGTGTTCATCTGACCGGGTGGCCATGCGGTTACGACGACTGCCGCAGAACGAGGGACGGCTGGAGCAGGAGGTGCGTGCCGGCCTCGGGGGCGTGGGAGGCCGGGGAGATCACGGAGGTCGCGGAGGTACCGGGATCACCGGGGGAGGGCGGGTCGAACAGCCGGGTGAGCAGACCCACGCAGCCGGCCGCGGCCTCGGCGAGCGGCTGGCCCACGCTGCTCAGCCCCACCGCCTTCGCCACCGGCGTGTCGTCGAAACCGATCACGCTGACCGGGAGGCCCTCCTCGTCGCCGGCCCGCCCCGCGACCGTGAGACGCCCCTCTGCCGTCAGGCGTCCCGAGGCGGTGAGCTGTCCCGAGGCGGTCAGGGAGCGGACGGCGTGCAGCGCGCCCAGGGCGAGCGAGTCGCTGGCGCAGACCAGCGCGGTGATCGGCCGCTCGGCGCGCAGCAGTTCGCGGGCCGCCTTCTCGCCGTCGGACACCCCGTCGTCCGTGGCCTGGTCCAGGCCGTCCGGGTCGATCCCGGCGGCGGCGAGGGTCCTCGCCCAGCCGGACCTGCGGTCGTCGCCCACGCCGGAGCCTCGCGGCCAGCCAAGGAACCCGATCCGCCGGTGACCGGCGTCGAGCAGGTGGCGGGTGGCCGCCGCGGTGCCGGCCGCGCCGTCCACGTCGACCCAGGGGTGGCCTGGATCCGCGGTCGTCGTCCCCCGGGAAGCGGCGTCGCCGTTTCCCGCGTTTCCCGCGTTTCCCGCGTTTCCCGCGTTTCCCGCGTTTCCCGCGTTTCCCGCGTTTCCCGCGTTTCCCGCGTTTCCCGCGTTTCCCCAGGGCCGTCCGAACGTGACGAACGGCAGCCGCCGCTCGCGCAGCCACGCGGGGCGGCCGTCGCCGTGGTAGGTGCTGGTGAGGACGAAGGCGTCCGGCTCGTGGCTTCCGACCAGCTCGTCGAAGGTGTCGATCTCCGCACGCTCGTCGCCCGCCGCGTACAGCAGGATCCGGTATCCGGCACGGGCCGCCGAGGCGGTCAGCCCGTGCAGGAAGCGGTCCAGGACCGAGCCGTTGATCCCGTCCCGATCGGGCTCGATACGTGTCGCGATCAGCCGTGATCGACCGGTTCGCATCTGCCGGGCGGCCTGGCTGGCCCGGTAGCCGAGCGCCTCGATCGCCTCGCGCACCCGGTCGCGGGTCTCCTCGCGGACGAGTTCGGGGCTGTTGAGCACGTTCGACACCGTCTGACGCGACACCCCCGCACGGCGCGCGACGTCGGTGATCGTCACCTTTGTGACCATTTGCACCCTTCTGGAGATTTGAACGTTCAAAGGGGTATGAGGCATGATTGGATCGTTCAAGCAAACGGAGCGTAATGGTTGGATCGTTCAAATAAAGAGAGTGTTTCGCAATGTGCACCCCCCGGCCGTCTTCTGTCAAGACGTCACCGGCTCGACACGATCTCAGGGAGTCAGTCGTGCTCGACGACGCCTCGTCCCCCACCCCACAGGCGGTCGCGGTGGGCGGCTCCGCCGACGTCTACCGCCTCCAGCCCCTGCTGCACGATCTCGTCAGCACCGTGCTGGCGCCGACCGTCGCGCTGAGCGGCGGCGACGGGCAGATCCGCCCGGCCGGTGTCCAGGGCGTGTTCCACGCGGACTCCCGCGCCCTGTCGCGGGCCGTCCTGACGATCGACGGCCGGGAGCCCGAGGCCGTGGGCCACGCCCCGAGAGGGCCCGGCGCCACCGGGTTCGTCACGCTGGCCCGATGGCTGGGCGACCCCGTCCCCGATCCCACTGTCCGGATCGAGCGGTTCCGGCAGGTCACACCGGGCGGCATGGCAGAACGCGTCGAGATCGTCTCCAGCGCGACCGTTCCCGTCACCGCCGTCGTGAGCCTGGAGCTGGGCTGCGACTTCGCCCCCATCGAGGTGGTCAAGTCCGGCGGCGACACCGCGGAGGCCGCGGCCGAGCGCACCGCGCCCGATGAGATCTCCTGGAACTCCGGCGGCGTCCGCGTCGTGGCGACCGGTACCGGCGCGCGGGCCGAGTCCGCCGGGTCCGCCGGGTCCGCGTGCACGGCTTTCCTGCGCTGGCCGGTCGAGTTGGCGCCCCGCGCCAGGGTCACCCTGTCGTGGAGGGTCGAGGTGCGCGACCCCCAGGCCGTGGTGACCGCGCCCGATCGCCCCGCCGAGTGGGCGGGCGAGGGAGCTCCCCGGGTCGTCGCCGCCGACCACCGGCTGAGCAGGCTCTTCGAGCGGTCCATGGACGACCTGCGCTCGCTGCGACTGGCCGAGACCGCGGCCCCCGGCGATGTCTTCCTCGGCGCCGGGGTGCCCTGGTTCCTCACCCTCTTCGGCCGCGACAGCATCTGGGCCGCCCGCATGCTGCTGCCGCTCGGCACGGAACTGGCGATGGGCACCCTGCGGGTGCTGGCCCGCAGGCAGGGAACCAGGGTGGACCCGGGATCCGGCGAGGCCCCCGGGAAGATCATGCACGAGCTGCGCCGGCACGACTTCACGGTCGAGGGCAACGACCTGCACCTGCCCGCCGCCTACTACGGCACGATCGACGCCACCCCGCTGTGGATCGCCCTGCTGCACGACGCCTGGCGCTGGGGCGCTCCCGCCACGGAGATCGCCGCGCTGCTGCCCCACCTGGAGGCCGCCCTCGGCTGGCTCGGCCACCACGCCGACCCCGACGGGGACGGTTTCATCGAGTACGTCGACACCAGCGGCCGGGGCCTGGCGAACCAGGGCTGGAAGGACTCCGGCGACGCGCTGCGCTTCCACGACGGCCGCCAGGCGCAGCCGCCGATCGCTCTGGTCGAGGTGCAGGGCTACGCCCACCAGGCGGCCAGGCAGGGAGCCGACCTGCTGGAGGCGTTCGGCCGCCCCGGCGCGGCCCGCTGGCGCGAGCACGCCGCGGCGCTGGCCGAGCGCTTTCGGGCCAGGTTCTGGGTGGAGGGACCGCAGGGCAGGTTCCCCGCCCTCGCCCTGGACCGGGACAAGCGCCCCGTCGACGCGCTCACCAGCAACATCGGGCACCTGCTCGGCACCGGCCTGCTCACCGGGGCGGAGGAGGCGGAGATCGCCGACCTCCTCGTCTCCCCGGAGATGGCCGGCGGCTTCGGCCTGAGGACGATGTCGGCGGACGCGGGCGGCTTCAGCCCGCTGTCCTACCACTGCGGGTCGATCTGGGCGCACGACACGGCGATCGTGGTCGCCGGACTGGCCCGCGCCGGGTTCGCCACGCACGCGGCGACCCTCGCCGAAGGGCTGCTCACCGCGGGCGAGACGTTCGGCTACCGGTTGCCCGAGCTGTTCGGCGGCGACGACCGGTCGGCATTGGGGCGTCCGGTTCCCTACCCCGCGGCCTGCCGCCCGCAGGCGTGGTCCGCCGCCGCCGCGGTGACCGTCGTGCACTCGGCACTCGGCCTCTACCCCGACGTGCCCGAGGGCCGGATGCTGTTGCGCCCGCTCGCCGGTGCCCCCCTGGGCGTGGTCTTCGCCGGAGGCCTGCGGGTCGCCGGAGCGGAGGTGAGCGCGGCCGTCGACCGGGAGGGCGAGGTCGTCGTGACGGGCCTGCCCGAGGGGATCCTCACCGAGCGCGCCCCGACCTGAGCCGAGCGCGCCCCGACCTGAGCCGGGCGGGCCCCGACCTGAGCCGGGTGGGCCTCGACCTGAGCCCGGCGCGTCACCGTACCGGGCGGGCGGGCGGGCGGGGACGCGTGGATGGGCGGGACGTGCGGGCCGGGCGGCGGGAGGCCTCCGGGAGAGGGCGTCCGCCGACCGCCGCGGCGCGGGCCCTTCGGCCGCCGGACGGGAAGCTCAGCCCAGGTGGCGGCCGAACCAGTCCAGGACGCGCCGATACGCCTCGGCGGCGGCACCGGCGTCGTAGCGCGGGCCGGTGTCGTTGAAGAAGGCGTGGCCGACGCCGGGAAACGTCATGATCTCGTGTTCCAGGCACGCCCTCTCCAGGGCGGTTCTGGCCTCCTCGCGGGTGGCGTTGACCCGGTCGTCCAGCTCGGCGTAGATCGCGAGGACGGCGGCCCTCGCCCCTGAGAGGTCGGCGTCGTCGGGAAGCGGGCCGTAGAACGGGACGGCCGCCGAAAGGCGCGGCTCGTCCGAGGCGAGCAGCAGCCAGGTCATGGCGCCGCCGAAGCAGAAACCGATGACGCCGAGCCTCTTACCGGGGGCGCCGCGCTCCAGCTCGCCCAGGGCGGCCTTCATGTCCGAGGTGAGGCGCTCGGGGGAGAGGGCGCCCAGCGCCGCGGTGGCCTGAGCCGGGTCCTCGAAGGAGGCGGTCCCGCCCTCGCGGGAGAGCAGGTCGATGGCGAGCGCGCAGTAGCCGTCGGCTGCCAGGCGCCCGGCGACCGACCGGATGTGGTCGGTGAGCCCGCGGTTCTCGTGGACGACCAGTACCGCGCCTCGCGGGTCCGCGGGCGCCGCCCAGGTGCCCCGGAGGGTGACGCCGCTCTCGGTGCCGGGAAAGATGATCTCCTCGGTCGGCAGAGGCGAGGACCCCGGGGGCGGTTCGCCGCTCGGTGGCCCGGTGGACGCCGTCGCCGTACCGGATTCCGTGGCGGCCGGCGCGGCCGCGTTCCCTCCGCCGCTTTCCCAGGTCGCGAGCAGGGCGACGGCGGCGGGTGCCTCCAGCCCGAGGAGGGTGAGGCGGTGCAGCGCCTCGTGCCGGGGGACAAGCCCCGCCGCGTGGTCGACCGCGACCTCCTCCGCGAGGTACCGGTGAAAAGACGTCACCAGCACACGGTAGGACCGGCGGATGAAAGCCACGGCAAAGCCGGACCACGTGCCGCCACCCGAAAACCGGGTAGCGCGCGACCTCCGGCGAAGGTCCCCTCCGTGGTGACTCACGCGGATTCCACGTGCCCGTGAGGACGCCGTCGGCCTCGCCCGCGAGACCTGTCCACTATTGGACACGCTCCCTCGATCTTTTGCGTATTTCTCCATGGTCGGCCGGTTCCGGCCCGTAGATCATGTGAGGGTCGGCCGTGCGCGACCTCGCGTCGCCGTACGCACGCGACGGCACGTGCGGGGATGTACGAGCACAGAGGGTTACAGGCGATCGCAGAGGGTTGAGGTGTCGATGGGCGAGGTTGGAGGGCCGGTCCCGCTCGGTAACCGGCCGGTCTTCGACACCGCGGACCTCGACGAGGCCCGCGAGCTGGTGGCCGGAGTGTTCTGCCCCCACCGGCTGGAGCTCACCGGTGGCACCTCCCGGCTGGCCGCGCGGCTCAACTCGGTCCAGCTGGGCACCGTGCGGGTGAACTACCTGGACTATGGGGCGGACGTCCGCATCGAGCCCGGGGAGCTCGAATCCTTCTTCCTGGTGCAGATCCCGCTGGCCGGGCGCAGCCTGATCCGGTGCGGCGGCCAGGAGATCGTGTCGACGCCGGGTCTGGCCTCCCTGCCGTCGCCGTCGGAACACCTCGACATGCGCTGGGCGGCCGGCTGCCCCCAGCTGATCGTCAAATTCGACCGGCCGGTCGTCGAGGACGCCATGGAGCGGATGCTCGGGGAGCGGCTCGACCGACCGATCGTCTTCGACCTGGGCGTGGACATGACCGCCGGCTGGGCGAGGGCCTGGAAGGCGATGGCCGACCTGATCGTCAGGGAGGCCGAGTACGGCGACGGGCTCGCCGCGCAGCCGCTCGCGATCGCCCACCTGGAGAACGCCATGCTCTCCTCCCTGCTCACCGGGCAGCCGTCCAACTACCTGGAGCGGCTGAACGCCCCCCGGCCCCCCGCACTGCCCAAGGTGGTGCGCCGGGCGATGCGGTACATCGACGACCACGCCCACCTGCCGCTCACGACAGACGAGGTCGCGAGCGCCGTGGCGGTCAGCGGCCGCTCGCTTCAGGAGGGCTTTCGCCGTCATCTCGGCCTGACCCCGATGACCTACCTCAGGGATGTGCGCCTGGGCAGGGTGCACGACGAACTGGCGGCCGGCGATCCTGCCAGGTGCACCGTGACGAAGGTGGCGGCCCACTGGGGCTTCCCGCACCAGGGGCGCTTCGCCGCCCTCTACCGCGCGCGCTACGGCCGGACACCGTCACAGACGCTGCGCGGCGACTGACGGCACTCGGCCCGACCGCGCGCCTCCCGCCGCCGGGCATCCGTCGTCGGCTCCGTGGCGATCCCGTCACGCGTCTCGTGAGACTCGGCGGCCTCGCGCCGATTCCCGGGGTGACCTCGCGGCGCCCCGTGATGACTTCGTCGGTGAGGCTTGCGACTTCCGTGACGACTCCGGGAAGGGGGCCCGGGGAGGATCCCGCGCCAGATGGATGGAACCCGCGCTGAGCGGATGGCACGGGCGGTGGCGGCCGTCGTACCTTTTCACCAGGCGCCGCTCGATCGTTCCCCGCTTCGGGGAGGCCCACTCAATGTTTCCCCGAAGCTCTCGAAACCTCCTCGAAAGGACACGTCGCCATGCGCAGAATCCTCATCGTCGGCGCCGGTCAGGCGGGCCTCCACCTCGCCCTCGGCCTGCTGCGGAACGGCTACGACGTCACCGTCGTCTCCAACCGGACCCCTGAGGACATCCGCGACGGCCGGGTGATGTCCAGCCAGGCCATGTTCGGCACCGCCCTCGGCCACGAGCGTGACCTCGGCCTGGACCTGTGGGCGGACGGCTGCCCGCCGATCGACGGGATCCAGTTCGCGGTGGCCGGCCCCGACGGGGACCCGGCGATCCGCTGGGCCGCCCGGCTCGACGCCCCCGCCCGCTCGGTCGACCAGCGGCTGAAGATGCCCGCCTGGATGGCCGAGGTGGAGCGGCTCGGCGGGAAGATCGTCATCCATGACGCCACCGTGGAGGACCTGGAGGGCTACGCCGCCCAGTACGACCTGGTCATGGTCGCCGCGGGCAAGGGGGCGATCGCCTCGCTCTTCGAGCGGGACGCGTCGCGCTCGCCGTACCACGCCCCGCAGCGGGCCCTCGCCCTCACCTACGTCAACGGCCTCACGCCGCGGCCCGACCACTCCGCGGTGTGCTTCAACATGATCCCCGGGGTCGGCGAGTACTTCGTGTTCCCCGCCCTCACCGTCACCGGCCCCTGCGAGATCATGGTGTTCGAGGGCGTTCCCGGCGGGCCGATGGACCGCTGGGCGGAGGTCGCCACCCCGGCCGAGCACCTGGCCATGAGCAGGCGGATCCTGGAGACCTTCCTGCCGTGGGAGGCCGAGCGCGCCGCGGACGTCGAACTCACCGACACCGGCGGTGTCCTGTCCGGCCGTTTCACGCCGGTCGTGCGCAGGCCGGTGGCGACGCTCCCGTCGGGCGCCCCGGTCCTGGGCGTGGCGGACGTGGTCGTGCTCAACGACCCGATCACCGGGCAGGGGTCCAACAACGCCGCCAAGTGCGCGGCCTCCTACCTGTCCGACATCCTGGAGCGCGGCGAGCGGCCGTACGACACGGCCTGGATGGAGCGGGTCTTCGAGCGCTACTGGCAAGACGCCCGGCACGCCACCACCTGGACGAACGCGCTGCTCGCGCCCCCGCCGCCGCACGTACTGGAGATCCTGGGAGCCGCCGGCGGGCTGCCCGAGGTGGCCTCCCGTTTCGTCAACGGCTTCGACGACCCGTCCGACTACGCGGACTGGTTCCTGGACCCGGCCGGCGCGGCCGAGTACCTGGCGCGGGCCGGGGAGTGAGGCGGCGTCATGAGATCCCTGCGCGACGCCCTCGGGCAGTTCGCCACCGGGGTGGCGGTGGTCACCGCCGCCACCCCACGGGGTGACCGGCTGGGCGTGACCGTCAACTCCTTCACCTCGGTCTCGCTCGACCCGCCGCTCGTCCTGTGGTGCCTGTCCCGGCGGGCCCCCAGCGCGCCGTCCTTCGCCGAGGCGGAGCGGTTCGCGGTCAACGTCCTGGCCGTCGGCCAGGAGCACCTGTCACGGCGGTTCGCCACGCCGCTGCCCGACAAGTTCGCCGGGGTGGAGACCCACCTCGCGCCGGGCGGGGTGCCGGTCCTCGCCGGGACCGTCGCCCACTTCGCCTGTCGCGCGGTGACCACGTACGACGGGGGCGACCATTTGATCTTCGTCGGGGAGGTCGAGCACTTCCGGAGAGGGGAGGGCGACCCGCTGGTCTTCCACTCGGGGAGCTACCGGGCGCTCTCCGCGCCGGACCGCGAGATGGCGCTCTGCGAATCCGGACGGTGATTCAGGGCAGGTCAGCCGGGGTAAGCCCCGAAGATGACATGGGGGAGGTGGATCTCCCGCTGGCCGGTGATCCGGCAGCTCATGGGAGAGGACGGCAGGGGCGACGCCGCGCGTTCCGCGCGCACCGACGCCCTGCGGCCCCGCACCGAGGAGGCCGACGGCGTCGCGCGCTCGGTCTGCCCGTTCTGCGCGGTCGGCTGCGGCCAGCTGGTCTACGTCAAGGACGGCCGGGTCACCCAGATCGAGGGCGACCCCGACTCGCCCATCTCACGCGGGCGCCTCTGCCCCAAGGGGGCGGCGAGCAAGCAGCTCGTCACCCACCCCGGCCGGCAGACGCGCGTCCTCTACCGGCGGCCGCACGGCACGGACTGGGAGCCACTCGACCTGGAGACGGCGATGGACATGATCGCCGACCGGGTGGTGCGGACCCGCCGCCAGACCTGGCAGCAGGAGTACGAGGGCAAGACGGTCCGGCGCACCATGGGCATCGCGAGCCTGGGCGGGGCGACGCTGGACAACGAAGAGAACTACCTGATGAAGAAGCTCTACACCGCCCTCGGCGCGATACAGGTGGAGAACCAGGCCCGTATTTGACACTCCTCCACCGTCCCCGGTCTGGGGGCCAGCTTCGGGCGTGGCGGTGCCACGGACTTCCAGCAGGATCTGGCCGAGTCCGACTGCATCGTCATCCAGGGCTCCAACATGGCCGAATGCCATCCGGTGGGATTCCAGTGGGTGGTGGAGGCGAAGGCGCGCGGGGCGAAGGTGTTCCACATCGACCCGCGCTTCACCCGCACCAGCGCGATCGCCGACCGCCACCTGCCGATCCGCGCGGGCAGCGACATCGTGCTGCTCGGCGCGCTGATCAACCATGTGCTCTCCAACGAGCTGGACTTCCGCGAGTACGTGGTGGCCTACACCAACGCCTCGGCGATCATCTCCGAGGACTTCGAGGACACCGAGGACCTGGACGGGCTGTTCTCCGGATTCGACCGGGAAAGACACGCGTACGACCCGTCGAGCTGGGCCTACGAGCGCGGCGAGGAGGAGGAGACGTCCGACGTCGACGGTGAGCGGATGGAGGGCGGCCCCCGGCACGCCGAGGCGGCGGGTCCCGAGCAGTACGGCTCCGGTGGCGCCGCCGCGCCGTCGAGGCCGCTCACGGATCCGACGCTGCGCCACCCCCGCTGCGTCTACCAGATCCTGCGGCGGCACTTCGCCCGCTACACCCCGGAGGCGGTGTCGCAACTGTGCGGCATCTCCCCGGAGGACTTCGCCGAACTGGCCGAGGCGATCACCGCGAACTCCGGCAGGGAACGCACCACCGCCTGGGCGTACGCGGTCGGTTGGACCCAGCACACCGTGGGCGCGCAGTACATCCGCACGGCCTCGATCCTGCAACTGCTGCTGGGCAACATCGGCCGCCCCGGCGGCGGCATCCTGGCGCTGCGCGGCCACGCGGGCATCCAGGGCTCCACCGACATCCCCACCCTGTTCAACCTGTTGCCGGGCTACCTGCCGATGCCCCACGCCCACCGGCACGAGGGGCTCGACGACTACCTCGCCAAGGCCGGGGCCGAGACCGGCTTCTGGGGCAGGAAACGCTGTTACATGGTGAGCCTGCTCAAGGCGTGGTGGGGCGACGCCGCCACCGAGGAGAACGACTTCCGCTTCGACAACCTGCCCCGCGTCACCGGCGACCACGACCATTTCACCACCGTGATGGGACAGATCGACGGCACCGTCAAGGGCTACTTCGTGGTGGGGGAGAACCCGGCGGTCGGCTCCTCGGGCGGCCGGGCACAGCGCCTGGGCCTGGCCAACCTCGACTGGCTGGTGGTGCGCGACCTGACGCTGGTGGAGACGGCCACCTTCTGGAAGGACGGCCCCGAGCTGGAGACCGGGGAGACGCGCACCGAGGACATCGCCACCGAGGTGTTCTTCCTGCCCGCCGCGAGCCACGTGGAGAAGGACGGCACCTTCACCAACACCCAGCGGCTGCTGCAGTGGCGGGAGAAGGCGGTCGAACCGCGGGGCGACTGCCGCAGCGACCTGTCGTTCTACTACCACCTCGGCAAGCGGATCAGACAGCGGATGACCGACGACGAGATCGACCGGCCGGTACGCGAGCTGACCTGGGACTACCCGGAGGAGGGTGAGCACGCGGAACCGTCGGCGCGGGCGGTGCTGCGTGAGATCAACGGCACCGGCCCCGACGGGCGGGCACTGTCGGCCTACACCGAGCTCAAGTCCGACGGTTCCACCCGGTGCGGGTGCTGGATCTACTGCGGGGTGCACGCCGACGAGGTGAACCAGGCGGCCCGTCGCAGGCCGGCCGGCGAGCAGAACAGGGTCGCGCCGGAATGGGGCTGGGCCTGGCCCGCCAACCGGCGCATCCTCTACAACCGGGCCTCCGCCGACCCCGAGGGCCGCCCGTGGAGCGAGCGCAAGGCGTACGTGTGGTGGGACGAGGAGAAGGGGGAGTGGACCGGGCTCGACGTGCCGGACTTCGAGAGGCACAAGCCGCCCGGGTACGTGCCGCCCGAGGGGGCTCTGGCCGAGGACGCGCTGGCCGGGACCGACCCGTTCATCATGCAGCCCGACGGCAAGGGCTGGCTGTTCGCCCCGGCGGGACTGGCGGACGGGCCGCTGCCGGCCCACTACGAGCCGCACGAGTCGCCGGTGCGCAACACGCTGTACGGGCAGCGGGCGAACCCGGCGCGCCGGACCTATCCGCGCCCGGAGAGCCCCTACAACCCGCCGGGGTCGCCGCGCTTCCCGTACGTGCTCACGACCTACCGGCTCACCGAGCACCACACCGCCGGAGGGATGAGCAGGCCGCTGGCCTACCTCGCCGAACTGCAGCCGGAACTGTTCTGCGAGGTGTCGACGGAGCTCGCCGCGGAACTCGGGCTCGTCAACGGGGGCTGGGCGACGATCGTGACGTCCCGCACCGCGATCGAGGCCCGTGTCCTGGTGACCTCGCGCGTGCGCCCGCTGCGCCTGCGGGACGCGACGATCCACCAGATCGGCCTGCCCTACCACTGGGGCTGGGGCGGCGGCGGCCTGGTCACCGGCGACGTGGTGAACGACCTGATGCCGCTCGTGCTCGACCCGAACGTCTACATCCAGGAGGGCAAGGCCATGACCTGCGACCTGCGGCCGGGCAGGCGCCCCACGGGCAGGGCACTGCTCGACCTGATCGAGGAGTACCGCGATGGCTGAGCGGATGGGGTTCTTCACCGACACGAGCATCTGCATCGGGTGCAAGGCGTGCGAGGTCGCCTGCAAGGAGTGGAACGACGTGCCCGACGACGGGTTCGTCTTCCGTGCCACCTCGTACGACAACACGGGCGGCCTCGGTGCCGACACCTGGCGCCACGTGGCCTTCATCGAGCAGCCGGGCGGGAACGGCAGGGAGGGCATCGAGGGATGGCTGATGTCGTCGGACGTGTGCAAGCACTGCACGCGCGCCGCCTGCCTGGACGTCTGCCCGACAGGGGCGCTGTTCCGCACCGAGTTCGGCACGGTGGTGGTGCAGGCCGACGTCTGCAACGGCTGCGGCTACTGCGTGCCGGCCTGCCCGTACGGAGTGATCGACCGCAGGGAGCGCGACGGCCGGGCGTTCAAGTGCACCATGTGCCACGACCGCCAGCTCGGCGGGCTGGAACCGGCCTGCGCCAAGGCCTGTCCCACCGACTCCATCCAGTTCGGGCCGCTGGAGGAGCTGCGGGCCCGCGCCGAGGAGCGGGTGGAGTCGCTGCACGGCGAGGGCAGGTCGCGGGCCCGCCTGTACGGGGCTGATCCCGACGACGGCGTGGGCGGGGACGGGGCCTTCTTCCTGCTGCTCGACGAGCCCGAGGTGTACGGCCTGCCACCCGACCCGGTGGTCACGACCAGGGACCTGCCCGCCATGTGGCGCTGGGCGGCCGGGGCGGCGCTCTCCATGGTCGCAGTGGTGGCGGTGTCCTTTTCCGGGCGGAGGTGGTCGCGGTGAGGCGCGGCGAGGAGACGATGGTGCCGGGGGCGGAGTTCCGCTCCTACTACGGGCAGCCGATCATCAAGGCCCCGATCTGGCACGAGCCCCACATGCCGCTCTACCTCTATCTGGGCGGGACCTCCGGTGCCGCGTCGGTGATCTCCGCCGTGGCGACGCTCACCGGGCGTGACCGGCTCGCGCTCACCGCCAGGGTCACCGCGGCCGCCGGTGCCGTGGCCGGTGCCGGTTTCCTCGTCGCCGAGCTCGGCAGGCCGGAACGGTTCCTCAACATGCTGCGCGTGTTCAAGCCCACCTCGCCGATGAGCGTCGGCTCCTGGCTCCTGGCCGCGCACAGCGCCCTGACGGCCGTCTCGGCCGCCTCCGCGCTCGTCACCGCCCGCTCCGTCAGGGAGATCCCCGCGCGGTCCATCCCGTGGTTTCCCGCCTGGCCGGCCCTGCGGGTTCCTGCGAGACCTGTCCCGGGGCGGGTTCCCCTCAGGTTCGTCCTGCGGATCCCGGCGCTCCCGGTGAAGATCACCCGTGCCCTGCCCGCGGTCGGTGACGCGGCCGCCTGGGCGGCCGTGGTGACCGGGCCGCTGATGTCGACGTACACCGCCGTGCTCGTCGCCGACACCGCCGTGCCAGCCTGGCACGAGGCCCACCGCGAGCTGCCGTTCCTGTTCGCGGGGAGCGCGCTGGCCGGTGCGGGCGCCGTGGGCATGCTGGCCACCTCGCGCCGCGAGGCGGGCCCGGCCCGCGTCACCGCGATGCTGGGGGCCGCCGTCGAGACGGTCGCGGGCGCGGTGATGGAGCACCGGCTCGGCCTGGTCGGCGAGCCCTACCGGCTGGGCAGGCCGGGCCGCCTGATGCGGACGGCCCGAGCCCTCACGGTGGGCGGCGCCCTGCTCGCCACGGTCGCCGGGCGCGGCCGTGCCCTCGGCGCGCTGTCCGGCCTCGCCCTCACCGCGGGCGCCCTCTGCACCCGCTTCGGCGTCCTGGCCGTGGGCAAGGCCTCGGCCGCCGACCCGAAGTACACGGTGGTGCCCCAGCGGGAGCGCCTGAGGAGACGGGCGGACGAGAACTCCTGACCGATGGCGTCTTTTACCGGTCTTCCCGTTCGTCGTTATCGGGGGAGCGGCACCATGAGAGGTCATGAGAAGGAGGAGATGTGAAGTACATGCTGTTGATCTGCGGCGACGAGTCCGCGGAGGCCCACGCCCAGGACGGCTGCGGCGGATGGTCGGAGGAGATGGAACGCCGCGGGGTGCTGCGGGGCGGCGCGGGGCTGCGGCCACCGGCCGACGCCACGACCGTCCGGGTGCGCGACGACGCGGTCCTGCTCTCCGACGGCCCGTTCGCCGAGACCAGGGAGCAGATGGGCGGATTCTGCCTGATCGAGTGCGCCGATCTCGACGAGGCCATCGAGATCGCCTCGAAGCACCCGGCCTCCGGCTACGGCTCGATCGAGATCCGGCCGCTCCTGCCGTCGTGACCGGGGCCGGCGTGACGACGGAGGTCGAGGCCGCGGTCGCCCAGGCGTTCCGCGACGAGTGGGGGCAGGTCCTGGCGACCCTGATCCGGATCACCGGCGACTGGGACCTCGCGGAGGAGTGCGCCCAGGACGCCTTCGCGCTCGCCCTGCGGCGCTGGGCCGGGGACGGGGTCCCGCGCAGGCCGGGCGCCTGGCTCACCACGGTCGCGCGCAACCGTGCCGTCGACCGGCTGCGCCGCGAGGCGGTCGGCGCCGCCAAACTGCGAGAGGTGGCCGTCATGTCGTACGAACCCGAGCCGGAACCCGCGTGGGAGGACGACGGCGTGCCGGACGACCGGCTACGGCTGATCTTCACCTGCTGCCACCCGGCGCTGGCCATGGAGGCCAGGGTCGCGCTCACCCTGCGTACCCTGGCGGGGCTGACCACCGCGGAGATCGCGAGGGCGTTCCTGGTCGGCGAGCAGACGATGTCCAAGCGTCTGCTCCGGGCCAAGCTGAAGATCCGGAACGCCGGTATCCCGTACCGGGTGCCGCCCGCGCACCTGCTGCCGGAGCGCGTGCCCGCCGTGCTGGGTGTGCTGTACCTGCTGTTCGGCGAGGGATACTCGGCCACGGCGGGTGCCGACCTGCTGCGGCCCGACCTCAGCGCCGAGGCGATCCGGCTCGCCCGCGTCCTGACGCGGTTGATGCCCGACGAACCCGAGGCGGCGGGGCTGCTGGCGCTGATGCTGCTGCACGACGCCCGCGGCGCCACCCGGCTCGACGCGGCCGGTGACCTGGTGACCCTGGAGGAGCAGGACCGCGGCCTGTGGGACACCGCCGCGATCGCCGAGGGCGAGGCGCTGCTCGACCGCGCCCTGCGGCGCGGCAGACCGGGCCCGTACCAGGTGCAGGCCGCCATCGCCGCCTGCCATGCCACCGCGACCGACGCGGCCGGCACCGACTGGGCCCAGATCGCCGCGCTGTACGGGCAGCTCGCGCGGTTCACGCCGTCCGCGGTGGTGGAGCTGAACCGGGCGGTGGCGGTGGGGATGGCCGCGGGACCGGCCGCGGGACTGGAGTTGGTGGAGGCGTTGAGGGAGTCGGGGGCGCTGGCCGGATATCACCTGCTGCCCGCGACCCGGGCCGACCTGCTCCGCCGCCTGGGGCGCGCCGCCGAGGCCGAGACCGCCTACCGCGAGGCGCTTGAGCTGGCGGTGACCGATGCCGAACGTCGCTACCTCGGCCGCCGACTCGCCGAGGTGGCCGGTTCGTAGCGTTGGGAGTGTCCGTCGGAGCCGGGCTCGTTCGTCGGTAGCGCGAACACCTTTCCGGGAACCTGGAAAAGAGGACACCGATGGATATATCACTAGGCGTGGCGATGTCGCGTGACGACACCTGGGGCACGCGATCGGGGGAGCGGCGATGAGGAAGGCCACCGAAAGCGAGGTCAGGAAGGCGATCGCCGCCGAACGCCGCGACCTGGCCGACGTGCTCACCGGCCTGCCGGAGCGAAGGTGGGACGAGCCGACCCTGTGCGCCGGTTGGCGGGTACGGGAGGTCGTGGCCCACATGACGATGCCGTTTTACTACTCGACCGCACGCTTCATGATCGGGATGCTCAGGGCACGGGGAAACTTCAACAGGATGGCCGACCGGAGCGCCCGGCGTGAGGCGGCCTCCCTGTCGTCCGGCGAGCTGGCCACGCTGCTCAGGGAGAACGCGGACTACGCGTGGAAGCCGCCGGGCGGTGGATTCGAGGGCGCGCTGACCCACGAGGTGATCCACGGCCTGGACTTCACCGTTCCCCTGGGGCTTGACCGGCTCGTCCCCGAGGATCGACTGCGCATCGTCCTGCAGGGCTTCGAGGCGTCGAAGAGCCTCAGGTTCTTCGGTGTCGACATCCGGGGAATCGAACTACGCGCCGACGACCTCGACTGGTCCATCGGGGACGGCACGCCGATGTACGGGGCCGCGCAGGATCTCATCCTGGTGTTGTGCGGCCGGAAGCTGCCGGAGGGGCGGCTGCGCGGCGAGCCGAGCCACCGGTTCGTCGCATAGAGGTCATCCGGGTCGGGGCAGGTCAGCGCAGTCTCACGGTCGGCCCCTCCCGGGGGACGAGCTCACCGACGACCGGTGCACCGGGGATCTCCCCCGCCACGAGCAGGCCGCCTGAGGTCTGGGCGTCGGCGAGCAGCAGCAACTCCTCCTCGTCGAAGCGGCCAGGATCCAGGTGCGGCGCCACCCACGCCAGGTTGCGCCGGGTGCCGCCGCTGACGTAGCCGTCCCGTACGGCTTCGCGGGCCCCGCTCAGGTACGGCACGGCCGCCACGTCGACCACCGCCGTGACGCCGCTCGCCCTGGCCAGCTTGTAGAGGTGGCCGAGCAGGCCGAACCCGGTCACGTCCGTGGCGCACCCGGCGCCCGCGGTCAGCGCCGCCCGGGAGGCGTCCCTGTTCAGGGTGGTCATCGCGGCCACCGCCTGCGGGAAGACCTCGCCGGTCGCCTTGTGCCGGGTGTTGAGCACGCCGACGCCGAGCGGCTTGGTCAGGGAGATCGGCAGGCCCGCCCGGCCGCCGTCGATGCGCAGCAGCCGCTCAGGATCGGCGAGCCCGGTGACGGCCATCCCGTACTTCGGCTCGGGATCGTCGACACTGTGGCCGCCCGCCACATGGCAGCCTGCCGCCCGCGCCACCTCCAGGCCGCCGCGCAGCACCTCCCCGGCGAGTTCCATCGGCAGCGTGTCCCGGGGCCAGCCGAGCAGGTTCACCGCCACCAGCGGCTCCCCGCCCACCGCGTACACGTCCGACAGGGCGTTGGCGGCCGCGATCCGCCCCCAGTCGTAGGGGTCGTCCACCACGGGGGTGAAGAAGTCCGCGGTGGCCACGATCGCCCGGCCGCCCTCGACGCGGACCACGGCGGCGTCGTCGCCGTCGTCCAACCCGATGATCAGCTCACCGTTGAGATCCTGGCGCGGTCCGTCCGCCTCCCGCAGCAGTCCCGCGACGACGGCCTCCAGCTCACCGGGCGGGATCTTGCAGGCGCAGCCACCCCCGTGCGCGTACCGGGTGAGCCGCACCGAGTCCCGCCCGGGAGGAGAGGCGCCCCGCTCCACAGTGCTCTCCGCCATGCCGCGTCCCCCTGCTAGATCGGCTGGTAGATCGGCACACCACCGTCCGGCACGCCGCCCCGGTACACATACCCGCTCGCGGGTATGTTCTCCCCCGGAGGTGTATGGGCGCCTGGTGGCCCCCGCGGTCTTCAAAATCGTTGAGGCCGAGGTCCTCGGCCTGGCGGGTTCGATTCCCGTCCGCCTCCGCCATTCAGCGTGCGGGCCTGACGTTTCCGGCATGTCAGGAAGGGCCGCGGGATGGCCGGGTGTGGCCACGCCGCGGCCCTTCGGTCAGGCTCGGCGGTTATCCGGGGGTGCTATCCGCCTATCGCGATGGCGAAGATGTGCATGGTCGCGACGCCCGACTGCGCTCTCGCGCTGATGTTCGGCAGGTCGAGGCGGGAGACCTCCTTGTCCTGCAGCGCCACGCCGACGTAGTAGATGGTCGCGGCGGTGTTGAACTGCTGGTTTCCCGGCCGGTTCTGGTAGGGGGCCACGATGGCGGCGTCGCCTTCCGGCCTGGGGGCGCCGTACCAGTCGGGGGAGCTGAGGGTGAAGGTCTGCCTCGTGCCGTCCTTGTAGACGATGGTGGCCGGCCCGGACACCGCGCCGTACGTTCCGGTCAGCAGGAAGCCGAGTTTCGCGCCCGAGCCGCTCAGCTTGATGGACTGGCCGGAGGCGATGGCGTTGTCGGCGGTGCCCACCGGGACGTCCGGCCACCTGAAGTCGATCCCGCCCTTGTTGACCGTGCTGCCGGGGGTGACGCCGACCTGGGCCAGCGCCTGGGCGGAGATGCTGCCGCCGTTGCCGTCGAAGTTGCCGACGGCGGTGTTGCCGTTGTCGGTCACGGCGATGTTGGTGAAGTTCTGCTCCAGCGGCGTCTCCCTGCCGTCCCACACCCGGACCGAGGTCTTGGCGGAGGCGGTCCAGTCACGGCCGGTCGCCTTGCCGGTCAGGACCACGGTGGTCGCCGAGCCGGTCGCGGCGGGGGTGACCTTGAACTCGGCGGTGGCCTCGGAGTCAGGCGGCAAGGGCTTCAACACGACCTGCGCCGGAGTGACGGTCCACCCGTCCGGAACTTCGAGGGACACGCTCGTTCTAGGCGCGATCGGCATGTCGATCGCCCGGAGTGTGAAGGTGAACGTCGCCTCCTGTCCCAGCGCGACCTCGGCGGGCGCGTCGAGCTTGACCTTCTGCAAGGCGTACGCGCGGTAGGTGTGACCGGCCTGTCCGGTGATTTTGAGCAGGTCGGGCTCTTCGGTCTGCTTGGTGCGAGCGGTGCCGCCGCGGGTGGCGTCGAGCACCCGGTAGCGTCCGGCGAACATCTGGCCGCGTACCTTGATCGTGCCGTCGCGATCGGGCGTGATCAGGAATTCGTCGGCCTGGGAATCGCTCCACGTCGCGCCGACGGTGTAACCTCCGCGCCCTCGCAGGCCTTCGATCCGCCCGGTCGGCCACGCCTCCGGCAGCGCGGGCAGCAGGTGCAGTTCACCGGCATGGCTCTGCAGCAGCATCTCGGCGATACCGGAGGTGGCGCCGAAGTTGCCGTCGATCTGGAAGGGCGGGTGCAGGTCGAACATGTTGGGGGCGAGCCTGGCCGGCGTCACGAGGAAGCGGACGAGGTCGTGCGCGCGCTTGCCCTCCTCCATCCGCGCCCAGTAGTTGATCTTCCAGGCCAGTGACCAGCCCGTTCCGTCGTCGCCGCGCAACTCCAGCGTCCGCCGGGCGGCCTCGAACAGTTCCGGGGTGCCGCGCTTGGTGATCTGGTTGCTGGGGTGCAGGCCGTACAGGTGGGAGACGTGCCGGTGGCTCCGCTCGGTCTCCACCCAGTCGTACAGCCATTCCATGATGTTGCCGCGCGAACCGACCTTCATCGGCGGCAGCCGGTCCGCGGCGGCCAGGACCTGCGCGCGGAAACTCGCGTCCACACTGAGGACTTGGCTCGCCTCGGCGCACCCGTGGAAGAGGTCGCGCAGGATCTGGTTGTCCATGGTGGGGCCGGCGGCGACGCTGGCGTTCGCGTGGTGGGCCAGTTCGGGGGAGTTGGAGGGGTTCGTGACCAGATATCCGAGCCTCGGTTCCTCCACCAGGGTCTCAAGGAAGAACTGGGCGGCGCCCTTCATGGCCGGGTAGTTCTTCCGCAGGAACTCGACGTCACCGGTGAACAGGTAGTGGTCCCAGATCATGGTGGCCAGCCATGCTCCGCCGGTCTGCCACATGCCCCAGAACGCGCCGTCCACGACCGAGGTGGCCCGCCAGCCGTCGGTGTTGTGGTGGGTGACCCAGCCGCCGGCGCCGTACTGCGCCTGCGCCGTGCGGGCGCCGGTCACCGTGAGGTCGTTGATCATGCTGAACACCGGCTGGTAGCACTCCGACAGGTTCGTCGTGTCGGCGGGCCAGTAGTTCATCGGCAGGTTGGCGTTGATGGTGTACTTCGAGTCCCACGACGGGGACATCGATTCGTTCCAGATGCCTTGGAGGTTGGCCGGTTGCGTGCCGGGACGCGAAGAGGAGATCAGTAGGTACCGGCCGAATTGGAACAGCAGCGCGGAGAACTGCGGGTCGTCGACGGCGTTGTGCTGCGCGATCCGGACGTCGGTCGGCTGGTCGGCCGCCGAGGTGCGCGGGAGTTCGAGATTCGTACGCCCGAACAGCTTCTGGTAGTCGGCGACGTGCCGGCTGCGCAACTCGGCGAAGGTCTTGTCCTGGGCGGCGTTGAGGTGCCCGAGCGTGATGCCCTGGTAGTCGCCGCTCACGTCCTGGTAGTTCACGTAGCTTGAGCCCATGGAGACCAGCACCGTCACGCTGTCGGCGGCGGAAACCTGAAGTGTGCCGCCGGAGCTGGAGACGGTGCCGCCTTCGGCGAAGGCCCGGGCCAGTGCCTGGAACCGGACCGAGCCGGTGATGCCCCGGTGATTGCCGGACCGGCCGTCGAGCGCGACCGTCGCGCCGTCCGGGCTGGAGCGCGTGTTCTGCTGAGGGCTGTCGAAGGTCGCGGAGAACGTGATCGAGCCGGGCTGGTCGGCGGTCAGGCGGATCGCGATGACCTGGTCCGGGGCGCTCGCGAACACCTCGCGCCGGAAGCGCACCCCGTTCTTGAGGTACGTGGTGGATGTGGTGGCGGTGGTGAGGTCCAGCTGGCGGTTGTACTCCGTCGAGCCGGTGCCGCCGGGGAAGCTCAGCCTGAGGTTGCCGACGGGCTGGTAGGCCAGCTGGCCCACGGGGTTCCCGAGCATTGCCTGGTCGATGAGGTTCTGGGCCTGAATCCACTGGTCCTCGAAGACCAGCTGCCGGATCTCCGCCAGCGCCGCGGCGCCCCTCGGGTTGCTCTGGTCGTACGGGCCGCCGGCCCACACGGTGTCCTCGTTGAGCTGCAGCCGCTCCTGGTCGACGTTGCCGAAGACCATGGCGCCGAGGCGTCCGTTGCCGATGGGCAGCGCGCGCAGCCAGTCGGTGCCGGCGGACCGGTCGTACCAGAGGGCCAGGTCGTTGGCGGCGAGTACTTCCGGAGGCGCCACCGAAGCGGCTCGGGCCACCGCCGTCCATTGCATGGGGAGCAGCAGAGCTCCGGCTCCGGCTGCGCTGATCGACATCAACTGCCTGCGGGACAGGTCTGGCATGGTGCTTCTCCAAGCGTGGTGCAGCCTCGCCGGCAGCCGAAATCGCGCATGCGACGACGAACTCGACAACAGGTCAACTCGGGAGTCCGGTCGAATCGGCAGGTGGCGGGGTTTGGGACTGGGGGGTTTCGGTCAAGTTAAAAGATTTGATGTATCGCGTCAATAGCCGTAACAAAAGCCAACGAAAATCCGCTCATGCGTCGTTCGTCGCCCCTAGACATCCGACCTATCAAGGTTTCAGAATGAAGGCCGAGGGTGTGCGGAGACCGCTGGCGCAACATTTGGCCACGTGAGGCGCTTCACACCATCGAGACCAGAGACGGGAAGTCCTGACCGACGACGCCCAGAGGAGACGCGCTCGCCGGAACGCCCGGCGGAAGGAATGGGAGGCCGGGCTTCAAAGGCCCAGGTCCTCGGCCTGGCGGATTCGATTCCCTTCCGCCTTCGCCTATGTTCGGAGAGTGGACCCACGCAGGCTCGTGCCGCGCACCGACGCCGTCCTCGCCGACCCGCGGCTGGTCGCGGCGGCGGGGAGGCTCGGGCGGACGGTCGTCAAGGACGCCGTGGTGCGGGCACAGCGACGCGTACGGCAGGGCGCGCTCGATCCGGGAGAGATCGCGGACGCGGCCGTGGCGGCGCTCCCGCCGTACCCGGCGAGCTCGCGGCAGGTGATCAACATGACCGGGGTGCTGGTCCACACCAACCTGGGCCGCGCGCCGCTCTCGGCTGCGGCGGTGGAGGCCACGGCCGCCGCGGCGGGCTACGCGGACGTGGAGTTCGACCTGGCCACCGGAGTCCGCGCCCGCCGGGGGCGGGGTGCGATGGACGCGCTCGCGCGGGCCGTTCCCGCCGCGGAAGGCGTGCACGTGGTCAACAACAACGCCGCCGCGCTCGTGCTCGTGGCCACCGCGCTCGCCGCCGGGCGGGAGATCGTGATCAGCCGCGGCGAGCTGGTGGAGATCGGCGACGGGTTCCGCATCCCCGACCTGCTCGTCTCCACCGGCGCCAGGCTACGCGAGGTGGGCACGACCAACCGCACCTGCCACGCCGACTACCGGGCGGCGGTGGGACCGGAGACGGGCTTCGTCCTCAAGGTGCACCCGTCGAACTTCCTGATCGAGGGTTTCACCGGCTCGGTCGAGGTCGCCGAGCTGTCCGCGCTGGGTGTGCCCGTGGTGGCAGACATCGGCTCGGGTCTGCTCGCGCGGGAGCCGCTGCTGCCGAACGAGCCCGACGCGGCGAGCGCTCTGGAGGCCGGAGCCGATCTTGTCACCGCGAGTGGCGACAAGCTGCTCGGCGGTCCGCAGGCCGGGCTGCTGCTGGGTCGGCGCGACCTGGTCGAGCGGTGCGCCAGACACCCGCTGGCCCGTGCGCTCCGGGTGGACAAGCTGACACTGGCCGCGCTGGAGGCCACCCTGCGAGGCCCCGCCACCCCCGTCCACCAAGCTCTGCACGCCGACGCCGCGCTGCTCGGCGAGCGTGCCGCCGCGCTCGCGGCCAGGCTGGCCGAGACGGGGATCGACGCGAGGGCCGTGCCGAGCGAGGCGGCGGTGGGCGGCGGCGGGGCACCGGGCGTGAGGCTGCCGAGCGCCGCGGTCAGCCTGCCCGAGCGGTTCGCGGTGCCGCTGCGGACCGGGCGGCTCCCGGTCGTCGGCAGGGTGGAGGGCGGCCGTCTCCTGCTCGATCTGCGTGCCGTGCCCGCGGACCGGGACGGTGATGTGCTGAGCGCCGTTCTCGGGGTGAGGGCCGCCGTGTGTGACCGTCGGGACGGCCGGTCGGCACACGGGGCGTGGACGGGTGGCTGATGCACGTCGTCGCCACGGCGGGCCACGTCGATCACGGTAAGTCCACCCTGGTGCGGGCGCTCACCGGGATGGAACCCGACCGGCTGGCCGAGGAGCGCCGGCGGGGGCTCACGATCGAACTCGGTTACGCCTGGACGGAGCTGCCCTCGGGGGAGCGGCTCGCCTTCGTCGACGTTCCCGGCCACGAGCGCTTTCTCGCCACCATGCTGGCCGGGGCCGGTCCGGCGCCCGCCGTCATGTTCGTGGTGGCGGCCGACGAGGGCTGGATGCCGCAGTCCGAGGAGCACCTGGTGGCGCTGGAGACCCTGGGGGTGCGGCACGGCCTGCTCGTGGTGACCCGCGCCGATCTCGCGGAGCCGGCTCCGGCCGTGGAGCGGGCGCGGGCCCGTCTGGCGGCGGGTGGTCTGAGCGGTGCCGAGGCGCTGGCCGTGAGCGGACGCACCGGGCAGGGCCTCGACGAGCTGCGCCGGGCACTGGACCGGCTGGTGGCCGGACTGCCCGTACCCGATCCAGGGGCGCCGGTTCGGCTGTGGATCGACCGGGCGTTCACCGTACGTGGCAGTGGCACGGTCGTGACCGGGACTTTGCCCGCGGGCACGATCACCGCGGGGGACGAGCTGGATCTCGACGGCGTGCCCGCGCGGGTGCGGGCGCTGGAGTGCCTGAAGGAGCCGGTGGCCTCGGTGACCGGCGTGGCCAGGGTGGCGCTCAACCTGCGGGGCATGCGCGGCCATGGCGATCCCTGTCGTGGCCTTGCCCTGGTCACCCCGGACGCGTGGACGTACACCGACCTGGTCGACGTGCGCCTCAGCCCGTCGGGACCCGCGGGCGGTGGCCCGTGGTGGCCTGGTGAGTTCGAGGTGGACGGCCTCGGAGGTGGTGGCTCGCGCGTGCCCGCCGGGGATACCGGGTCGGAGGGCTCCTGGGAACACATCTCTGGGGCGTTCGGAGGCGAGGGACGCTCCGAGGGCTGGGACGCCGGTGATCTTCCGGGGCGGCTGACCGCGCACATCGGCTCCGCGGCGGTGGTGTGCGACGTGCGACCGCTCGGTGGGCGGATCGCCCGGCTGCGCCTGGCCGGACGGCTCCCCCTGCACGCGGGCGACGTGCTGCTGCTGCGCGATCCCGGGCGCGACCGGGGCGAGGTGCGGGTCCTCGCGCGGGCGAGCGTGCTCGATCCCCGCCCGCCTGACCTGCGCCGCCGGGGCGCGGCGCGGCAGCGGGCGGCCGAGTTGGCGGCGGCCCCGCCGGACGCGGCCTCCCTGCTGCGAACCCACCTGCTGCTGCGTACCGGTGATCTGGTGGCGATGGGGTGTGCTCGGGGAAGGCCGGTGTGCGGCGACTGGCACGTCGATCCGGCGCACTGGTCGATGCTGGAGGAGCGTCTCCCCGAGGTGGTGCGGCGCCACTCCTCGGCGCATCCGCTGGAGCCGGGCATGCCGGTGGAGGCGGCCCGTCACGAGCTGGCCCTGCCCGACCGTCGGCTGGTCGCGGCGCTCCTGCGCCCGCCGCTCGCCCTGGAGGCCGGACGGATCGTGAGCGGCCCCTGTGTCCGCCCGGCGCTGCCCGCGCCGGTCGTCCGGGCCGTCGAGCGGCTCGGCGCCGAGCTGTCCGCGCGCCCCTTCCTGGCCCCGGAGGCGGGCAGGCTGGCCGAGCTGGGGCTGGGGCCCAGGGAGCTGGCGGCCGCCGTACGGGTGGGGGCGCTGCTCCGGGTGGCCGACGGGATCGTGCTGCTGCCCGGCGCGGACGTCCTGGCGGGCCGGGTGCTCGCCCGGCTGCCGCAGCCGTTCACGGTCAGTCAGGCCAGGCAGGCCCTCGGCACCAGTCGCAGGGTCGCGGTGCCGCTCCTGGAACACCTCGACGAAAGAGGGCTCACCGAGCGGGTCGACGAGGTCCACCGCCGCTGCCGACCCCACGCGGGATAGGGATCCTTCGGTATCACGCCGGTCACCGGCTCCGGCGGATTGGGGGAGGCGGATCCCGGAGGGGGATGGCTCCCCGATATCGCCGCAACCAGCAGGTATATGGTGAAAAAAGGCGAAAAATCATCATCGGTTCGGATGTGGTCGTCACCATTCCCCTCACGTCCCCTCGACGGCGGCGGGCCGCTCCGCCGGCGTCACGCGGAAGGGCACACCACGAGGAAACGAACAGGGAGGACGTCATGCCGAGCAACAGGGCCGTCTCGTACCAGGGGACAGGCAAGGTGGAGGTCCGGGACATCGACTATCCCGGGTTCGAGCTCAAGGACGGACCCGGGGTGAACCCGGCGAACGTGGGCCGTAAGGTGCCGCACGGCGCGATCGTCAAGACCGTCGCGACGAACATCTGCGGCAGCGACCAGCACATGGTCCGTGGCCGCACCACCGCGCCCGTCGGCCTCATCCTCGGGCACGAGATCACCGGCGAGGTCGTCGAACTCGGCCCGGACGTGGAGTTCGTCAAGAAGGGCGACCTCGTCTCCGTCCCCTTCAACATCGCCTGTGGCCGCTGCCGCAACTGCAAGGAGGGCAAGACCGGGATCTGCGAGAACGTCAACCCCGACCGGCCAGGCTCGGCGTACGGCTACGTCGACATGGGCGGCTGGATCGGCGGGCAGGCGCAGTACGTCCTGGTGCCCTACGCCGACTGGAACCTGCTCACGTTCCCCGACAGAGACCAGGCGATGGAGAAGATCCTCGACCTGTCCATGCTCACCGACATCTTCCCGACCGGCTTCCACGGCTGCGTCAGCGCCGGGGTGAAGCCGGGATCGACCGTCTACATCGCGGGCGCGGGACCGGTCGGGCTCGCCGCGGGCGTCTCGGCGTTCCTCCTCGGGGCGGCCGTGGTCATCATCGGCGACCTGAACAAGGAACGGCTGGAAAAGGCCCGCAGCTTCGGCTGCGAGACCGTCGACGTGTCGCTGGGTGACCCGAAGGACCAGATCGAGCAGATCCTCGGCGAGCCCGAGGTCGACTGCGGCGTCGACGCCGTCGGCTTCGAGGCGCGCGGCCACGGTGGCGACTCCGACAGGGAACAGCCCGCCACCGTGCTCAACTCGCTCATGGACATCACCCGCGCCGGCGGCGCGCTCGGCATCCCGGGCCTGTACGTGACCGGCGACCCGGGTGCCCCGGACGAGGCCGCGAAGCAGGGTTCGCTGTCCATCAGGCTCGGCCTCGGCTGGGCCAAGTCGCTCGCCTTCACCACGGGCCAGTGCCCCGTCATGCGCTACAACCGCTATCTGATGCAGGCGATCCTGCACGACAGGGTGCAGATCGCCAAGGCGGTCAACGCCGTGCCGATCCCGCTGGAGCGGGCGCCCCAGGGGTACGAGGAGTTCGACCAGGGCGCCGCGTCCAAGTTCGTGCTCGACCCGAACGGCATGCTCGGAACATCCGGCTGACCACCCGCACCACGCCCTGAGGTGTGACAGCGCCGCCTCGGATCCTGTTCGTCGGCCCGGGCCGAGGGCTTCGCCGCGAAGTGTCCCGGTTCGCGGAGCTCGGGAAAAGAGGGGCGGAGGTTTCGAAGGACTCGGGGAAGGGGGCTTGAAGGGGCCGGGGTGAGTCAGAGCGCTTCGACGAAGAGCTCGGCCTCGCGCTCGCCCATGCCGGTCTCGCCGCGCACCAGGTGGATCGCCTGCTCGGCACGGCCGGCGGCCTTGAGCTCGCGCACGCGAGTGGCGAGGTCGGGCCCGGTGATCGCGATGGTGCTCGGGGACTCCACGGGATGGGCGGCGCGAACGCGCGCCATGAGGGGATGGCTCCACAGGTCGCGCCCCATGGCCACGGCGTCGACGACATCCTTGGCCTCCTTCAGACCGAGCCCGGTGTACTGGCGCAACTCCTTGATCGCCTGGATCTTCTGCCCCTGGCGCGTCAGCCCGGTGACGGTCTCATGCAATCCCTGGGGCGTCAGTGGCGCGGTGGGCACCCCGCCGGAGACCGCGCGGCCGCCCTTCCTGGCCGCCATGACGACACCGACGACGATCGCCAGGAGCACGGCGGGCAGAGCGACGATGATCAGCAGCTCAGTGGGCCCGAGGTTCGGCATGCCCGCATCGTACGCCGGATCCGCGCGGGTCGTGCGAGGCGATGACGGGTCGGGTGAAGAGGGTGCTGAGGAGCATCTGGCCCACCTGCCCGAGGATCCGCGCGGGCGGCGTGGGACGGCGGTGGGTCGGGCGAAGAGGGCGTCGACGAGCGCGTGGCCCGCCTGCCCGAGGATGCGCACGGGCCGTGTGGGACGGAGCGGAAGGCTTTCCGACCGGGGAGTTCTCCCTCCTTGGGCAGGCGGTGAACACGATGGACGCCGACGGCGGTTAAATGGCAGCGTCCACATGGCAGCGTCCCAACCTGCCCCCAACGAGCCCGTACCCCCCTGTCCGCGACCAAGGTTCGTTCCCCACCCGCGCCCCGTGGGCATCGGATCGAGAGGATCGTCATGTCCGCACACCATCGAACGGGCCGGGTCACGGCCGCGCTGACCGCCTGTCTCGCCGCGGTGGCGCTCGCCGGATGCGCGAGCGGCGACGCCACGGCGCCCCGCGCGACCACCCCCGCCCCGGCAGGTACGGGAGCCGAGAAGGACGGCGGCACCGTGCTCCCTGGCCAGCCGGACGTCAACGGCGACGGCCGGGTCGTCATCGGGGTGCTGAGCCCCGGTGACATCAACGACAAGGGCTACTACCAGAGCTTCGTGGACACGGCGGAGGAGTTCGCCACCTCGAAGGGTTGGACGATCATCAAGCGCGGTGGCGTCAACACCAGCGAGGCGCTCAACGCCGCGCGAGCGCTCTGCCGCCAGAAGGTCGACATGGTGGCCCTGGGCGCCGCGGACCTCAGGGACGCGATTCCCGCCGCCGAGGAGCCGGTGTGCGCGGGCACCGCCTGGTACGTACCTTCCTCCGACAACATCCCGCAGACCCCGAAGATCATGCTTTCCACCGACGAGGCGGACCAGAGCCTGCTCGCCGCCGGATACGCGGCGGGCCTGCTGATGAAGGAGAAAGGCGAGACCAAGGCCGGGTTCGTGACCGGGCCCGAGGTCGACTTCACCACCGCGGCGGCGAGGGCCTTCAGGGCGGGCATCCGGCTGGTGGTCCCCGAGGCCACGCTGACGGTCACCTACAGCGGCGACCTCAACGACTCGGCCAAGGCCAAGGAGGCCACCCAGGCCCAGATCAGCCAGGGCGTCAAGGTCGTCTACCCCTACCTGGGCGGCGCCACCGACGCGTCGGCGGAGCTGGCCAACGCCAACGGCGTGCTCACCCTCACCCCGGGCACCGACCGGTGCGCCTCCACCGCGCCCACCTTCGACATCTCGGTGCTCTTCAGCCCCGGAGACTACTTCAGGGCCGCGCTGGAGGAATTCGCCGCGGCGAAGCTGCGGATGGGCGTGGAGAAGGTCTGGAAGCTCGGCGTCGACCCTTTCCCCACCGTGAGGATCTGCGAGCCCACCCCCGAGCAGAAGGAGAGGCTGGAGACGTTCATCGCCGACGTCGGCAGCGGCAAGATCGACCCCAAGGCGGAAGTGCGGAGGCTCGGCTCCTGAGATGCGGGAAGACGAACAGGCCGGGGAGCTCTCCCCACCGCCGGTGCCCGCGCTGCGGCTGCGGGGAGTGAGCAAGAGCTACGGCCAGGTGGTGGCCTGCGACGCCGTGGATCTCGACGTGTACCGGGGAGAGATCCACGGCCTGCTCGGTGAGAACGGGGCCGGCAAGTCGACGCTCATGAAGATCCTGCTGGGACTCGTCCGGCGGGACGCCGGAACCGTCCTGCGCGATGACGAGCCCGTCGACATCGGCAGCCCGAGGCAGGCCGCGGCGCTAGGCATCGGCATGGTGCACCAGCACTTCAGCCTGATCGACCCGCTCACGGTCTGGGAGAACGTCGTCCTGGGCGACACCGGGAGAATCGACAGGGCCGCCGCCCGCGACCAGGTGCTGGAGATCTCCCGGCGCTACGGTCTGCCGGTCGACCCGCTGGCCAGGGTCGCGGGGCTCTCCGCGGGCGAGCGGCAGCGGGTCGAGCTGATCAAGTGCCTGCGCGGGGACCCGTCGGTGCTCGTCCTCGACGAGCCGACGTCCGTGCTGACCCGGGCGGAGTCGGCCGAGCTGTTCGGCGTGCTGCGCCGCGCGGTCCGTTCGGAGAACCGCGCCGTCATCCTGATCAGCCACAAGCTGGACGAGATCACCGCGGCCACCGACCGGGTGACCGTGCTGCGCGGGGGAAAGGTCGTCTTCCGTGGCGCGACCGCGCGGACGGGCCCGCGGGAACTGGCCAGGTGGATGGTCGGCAGGGAGGTCTCCCTGGGCGCCGAGGCCGCCGCCCTCGGCGTGCTGCCGGGGACGTACGGGTCCGCGAGGGGTGACGGACCCGGGAAGGCCGCGATGACCGAGACCGGTCCCGAGGCCGGAGCCGGAGGAGCCGTGACGGGTGAGGCCGGGCCGGGAAAAGCCACGATGACCGAGCTCAGGCCCGAGGAGCTCAGGGCCGAGAAGATCAGGACAGATGAGGCGGGCACGGCCGTCCAGGACCCCCCGGCGCCCGCGCTGCGGCTGCGCGGCCTCACCCTCACCGTCGACGGCGTGCCCGTCCTGTCCGATCTCGGGCTGGACGTCGCCCCCGGTGAGATCGTCGGCCTGTACGGGGCCGAGGGCAACGGCCAGTCGAGCCTGGGTGACCTGCTGTCCGGGCTCGCCGTACCGGACTCGGGGACGGTCGAGATCTCCGGCAGACCGGTCGATCTGAACCGCCCGGGTGCGCTGCACGCCGCCGGGCTCGGCATCGTGCCCGAGGACCGGCACGGTTTCGGGCTGGTGCTGGACATGAGCGTCGCGGCGAACCTGGTCATGAAGTCGCTGGACGCCGTGAGCGGCCGGGTGTTCCTCGATCGCAGGAGGACACACGCCCTCGCCCGCCGCATGGTGGCTGAGTTCGGCATCGTCACCCCGTCGACGGACACCCCGGTGCGCGACCTCTCCGGAGGAAACCGGCAGCGGGTCGTGCTCGCCCGCGAACTCTCCGCCCGCCCGGCCGTCCTGGTCGTGGCCCAGCCCTCGCGGGGGCTGGACGTGGGCGCCATCGAGGACATGCACCGGCGGCTGCGCGACGTCGCGTCCGAAGGGATGGCCGTACTGCTGATCTCCACGGAACTGGAGGAGGTCATGACCCTCGCCTCCAGGATCGCGGTGATCTCCTCGGGAAGGATCACCGGCGTCCTCTCCGGCGGGGAGGCCACGGCCGAGCGGCTCGGAATGCTGGTGGGCGGGGCGACCACGTGAGAGAAACCCCCCCGAACGCCGGCCCGAACCCGTCCGGACGCCTGCTCGCCCTCCTCACCCCCGGCCCCGGCGCGTCCGGCTGGAAGACCGGCCTGGCGACCGTCGCGGGCGTGGTCGTGGCGCTCGCCCTGTCGTCGCTGCTCATCGCCGTGACCGGCGGATCCCCGCTCGCCTCGGTGCGGGCACTCTTCCAGGGCAGCGTGGCCGACTGGACGGCCTGGACCTCCACCCTGCTGTACACGGCGCCGCTGTTGCTCGTCGCCGTGGGCGCGTGCGTCAGCGCCAGGTCCGGTGTGTTCAACATCGGGCAGGAGGGCCAGGTGCTCGTCGGGGCGCTCTTCGCCGCCTGGGTGGGACTGCGCCTCGCGGTCACCGGCCCGGCGCTGCTGGTGGTCGTGCTCACGGTCGCCGCGCTGGCCGGTGGCGCGTGGGCGGGCCTCAGCGCGCTGATGTACCGGCTGCGGGGCGTCAACATCGTGGTCAGCACGCTGCTGATGACCTTCGTCGCCCAGCAGCTCGTCGCGTTCGCGGTGAACACGCCGTGGCTGCTGCAGGAGTCGCGGATCGGTGACGCCGTCGTCGCGCCGCAGTCCAACCCGCTGCCGGCGAGCGCGCTGCTCGGCTCGATCGGGGAATATCCGGACCTGCAGGTCAACGGCGGCCTGCTGATCGCGGTGACCGGAGCGGCGATCGTCGCGACGGCGATCACCCGCACCCGCTGGGGGTTCGGGCTCACCATGCTCGGACTCAATCCGCTCGCCGCCAGGCACGCGGGGGTACGCGCCGACGCGCTGGGCGGCGCGGCGCTGGCCGTCTCCGGCGCCTTCGCCGGGCTGGCCGGGGCCGTGCTGCTGACCAGCCCGGTGGGCGTCCACCGGCTGCAGCCGGGCATGGCGATGAACATCGGCTGGGACGGACTGCTCGTCGCCCTCGTCGCCCGCAACCGGCCGGTGCCGGCCGTGGCGGTCGCCCTGCTGTTCGGCGCGCTGCGCTCCGGTGGCGGCTTCCTCGCCGCGACCGGTGTGCCCTCGTTCGTCGTGGACGTGGTGAAGGCCCTGCTGGTGCTGGCCTTCGTCGCCCCGCCCGCCGTCATCGCCGCGCTCCGGCGCCGCGGAACCGGCGTGCGCGCCGCACGCGACGGGCACGGGGCCGCGCCCGTCGCGGAGAGGACGGCCCTGTGATCGGCGCGGACGACGTCTCCACCATCCTGTCCAGCGGGGTACGGCTCACGGTGCCGCTCGCCTTCGCGGCGTGCGGGGAGTATCTCGCCGAGCGGGCCGGTGCCATGAACATCTCCGTCGAGGCGATGATGCTGGGCGCCGCGTTCGGCTCGATCGCCACGGCCAGTGCCACCGGCAGCGCCACCGCGGGGCTGGTCGCGGGCGTGCTGGTCGGGCTCCTCATCGGCCTCGTCCACGGCAACCTCTCCCACCGGCTGGAGATCGACACCTTCGTGGCCGGTCTGGTGCTCAACGCCCTCGTCCTCGGGGTGACCGGCTACCTGATCACGGTCAGCGACTTCGACTCCCACCAGGTGTCACAGGTCAGCGTCCCCTGGCTGCGCGACATACCGCTGATCGGCCCCCCGCTGTTCGTCGAGCGCTGGCCGGCCTACCTGCTGGTCGTCATCGTCCCGCTGACCTGGTGGCTGGTCGAGCGCAGCAGGTGGGGCCTGGAGTTGCGGGCGGTCGGCGAGCGGCCGCGTGCCGCCGACGTCACCGGCATCCGGGTCAACGCGCGCCGCCGCCAGGCACTGCTGTGGTGCGGCGCGCTGGCCGGGCTGGGCGGCGCGTACCTCGCGGTCGGCGAGGTCGGCTCGTTCAACCAGAACATGACGGCCGGACGGGGGTACATCGTCGTCGCGGCGGTGATCTTCGGCGGCTGGCGGCTGGGACGCACCCTGCTCGGCTGCGCGATCTTCGGCCTCGCCGACGCCATGCGCCTGGCGCTGCCCGCGCTGGGCCTGGAGTTGAACGCGCAACTGCTCATAGCGGCGCCGTACCTGCTGGCCCTGCTCGCGATGCTGCTGCTCACGAACCGGCGCCGCGAACCCGGGGCGCTGGGACGGCCCTTCGAGCGTGGCTCACCCTGAGCCCCCAGGCCACAGGGACGGCGGGGCCGGTCTCACGGGCCGGTGTCGGCGCCCGGTGTCGGCGAGGGCTTCGCCTCCCTGACGCGACGCTCCCGCTTTCCCCGCGCGATCTCGGTGCCCAGGGCGTCGAGGTGCTGGTTCCAGAAGTGCCGATAGCGGTCAAGCCACCTGTCCACCTCCCGCAGCGGGGCGGGGTCGACGGCGTACAGCCTTCGGGTCCCCTGGGCACGTACGGTCGCGAACCCGTTGTCCCGCAGCACGCGCAGGTGCTGCGAGACGCCGGGTTGCGAGATCCCGAACTCCTCCTGCACCACGGCGCTGATCTCACCGGCCGCCCGCTCGCCGTCGGCGAGCAACTCCAGGATCCGGCGCCGGACCGGATCGCCGAGAACGTCGAGCGCGTGCATGGCCTCACTGTCTCAGTATCGACTTATATAAGTAAAGTCTGACGCCGATGGGGTGCTCCAGCAGGCCTCAGGGTGTCTCCCACCTGGACGAATGCGCCGCAGGGTGATCCCATGGAAAGGGAGGATGGCCACGGAGGCAGCATCTTCCCCATACGGGAGGACACCATGAAGGCAACCATAGGCGACAAACTGATCGTGGAGGGCGCCCGCAACGGCGATCCTCGCAAGGTCGGCTTGATCATCGAGCTGCGCAACGAGGACGGAAGCCCGCCCTACATGGTCCGCTGGGAGGGCGACGAGCACGAAAGCCTCGTCTTCCCCGGTCCCGACGCCCACGTGGTACCGAGCGTGTCGCGGTAGGAGGGGGACACCGCACCGCCGGCCTGCCCCGCCCGGGTGCCGGTGATTCCCGCCGTGCGTGCGGGCTACGATCACTGATGTGGAACAGCGCGAATTGGGAAGAACGGGCAGGCAGGTCGGCGTCGTCGGGCTCGGCGCATGGCAACTGGGGGCCGACTGGGGTGAGGTCGGCGAGGACGAGGCCCTGGCCACCCTCGACGCCGCGGTGGAGGCGGGGGTCACCTTCGTCGACACCGCCGACGTGTACGGCGACGGACGCAGCGAGCGGATCGTCTCGCGGCTGATCAAGGCCAGGCCCGGGCTGACCGTGGCCACCAAGATGGGCCGCCGCGTCGCGCAGGAGCCCTCGGCCTACACCCTGGACAACTTCCGGGCGTGGACCGACCGCTCCCGCGCCAACCTCGGCGTCGACACCCTCGACCTGGTGCAGCTGCACTGCCCGCCCACCCCGGTCTATGCGACGGACAGGGTCTTCGACGACCTCGACACGCTCGTCGAGGAGGGCCGCGTGGCCGCCTACGGGGTGAGCGTGGAGACCTGCGACGAGGCGCTCACCGCGATCGCCCGGCCGGGCGTGGCCACCGTGCAGATCATCCTCAACGCCTTCCGGCTCAAGCCGCTGGAGAAGGTGCTCCCGGCGGCGGCCGAGGCCGGGGTCGGCATCATCGCCCGTGTCCCGCTGGCCAGCGGCCTGCTGTCCGGCAAATACGACGAGTCCACCGTCTTCGGCGCGGACGACCACCGCACCTTCAACCGGCACGGCGAGTCCTTCGACGTCGGCGAGACCTTCTCCGGAGTCGACTTCGCCACCGGCCTGGAGGCGGTCCGCCGCCTGGCACCGCTGGTGCCGCCGCAGGCCACCATGGCGCAGTTCGCGCTGCGCTGGATCATCGACCAGCCCGGTGTCTCCGTGGTCATCCCCGGTGCCCGCAATCCCGGACAGGCCCGTGCCAACGCGGCCGCCGCCGCCGTGGACGCGCTGCCCGAGCCGACCCTCACGAGGGTGCGGGAGATCTACGACGAGCTGATCCGCCCGCAGGTCCACCAACGCTGGTGAACCGGTGGCCGGGTGAGGCGGCCGGATCAGCTCAGGCGGGCCAGCAGCCGCAGGCTCCGCTCCTCCAGGTGGGCCAGGCCGAGCCGCCGGTGCGTCTCGACCGCCTCGCGGGCGTGCTCACGAGCCCGGTCGGCGCGGCCCAGCCGCGCCGCCAGCTCGGCGAGGACCAGGTGGGTGGAACCCCACGCCGTGCTGCCCGTCCCGGCGACGATCAGCTGGTCGCCGTGCGGGGCGAGCCTGTCGTACAGCTCCTCGGGGTCGGGGACGCCGAGCCCGGCGGCGACCAGGCCCCAGACAG
Organism: Streptosporangium sp. NPDC006930; assembly: GCF_040635605.1. NCBI lineage: Bacteria > Bacillati > Actinomycetota > Actinomycetes > Streptosporangiales > Streptosporangiaceae > Streptosporangium > Streptosporangium sp. NPDC006930. The sequence goes on from NZ_JBEYID010000004.1 coordinate 488,038, forward strand.
GGATGAGGAAGTCGGCGATCCAGTCGTCCGCGACCTCTGTGCCCCAGCGGGCGACCAGCTCGCGGGCGAGATCCGGACGGCCGGAGTCGAGGGCGGCCAGCACCGCGATCGGGCGCAGCGGCACCAGCGACGGGTCCTCCGCCGAGGCGAGCAGCCCGTCGAGGGTCTCCGCGACCCGGCCGCGCCCCCGGTCGCAGGTGAACATCGTGAGCAGCAGCCGGAACTCCTGCCCCCAGACGCTGGAGCCGTAGCCCATCTTCCCGAAACGGGTGACGAGCGATTCCGCGTCCGCCCAACGGCCTTCGAGGGTGCATCTGGCGGTCTGGGCGATGCGGACCATGGCCTCCAGCTCGGGGCGGCGTACCTCCTCGACCAGCCGTTCGCAGCGGGCCAGATCGAGATCCCAGCCGGTCAGGTCGCCGGCGCGCATCAGGCAGGCCATCCGGAAGACCCGGGCCACCAGCTCGGTGGCTCGCGGCAGATGCGGCAGGGACAGCATCTCCTTCGCGGCCCGCAGTCGCTCGGGGTTGCGGCCGGGCACCCAGCAGGCGAGCAGGTAGTTGTTCAGGGTCCGTGCCAGCAGCGCGGGATCGTCCAGGCCGCGGGCGATCTCCACGGCTCGCGCCGCGTGCCGCTCGCTCTCGGCGCGCCGCGGGCCGTAGTGCAGCTCGACGGCGAGGGTGCCCAGCAGCGCGGCCCGGTCGCGGTCGTCGAGCGGCCCGGCCAGCAGGTCCTCAAGCACGGCGACCATCGCGGTGTCGACCACCCCGTAGGGGCGCCACAACCACAGGGCGAGTCCGCCGGAGACGGTGATCGCGGAGATCAGGGCATCCCTGTCACCCAGCCGCAGGGCGAGCTCGATCGCCTCCTCCAGATCCCGGCGTGCCGCCGCGGCGTCGCCGACCGTACGGCGAGCCTGCCCCAGCTCCGTCAGCAACGCGCACCTGGACCTGCCGCCGTCGCCACGGCCGCGGTCGGCGGGCAGTGAGTTCAAAGCCAGCTCCCACAGCTCGACGGCCTCGGTGTACGCGAGCTGGGCCGTGGCCCGCCTGGCCGCGCGGGAGGCGTACTCCACCGCCTTGGACGCGCCGCCGACCCTGGCGGCCGAGGCGAAGTGATGGGCCAGGGTGGCGGGCTCGGTGCCCGGCATGGCCTCCAGGCACTCGCCCGTACGCAGGTGCAGCCGGGCCCGCGCCAGGCGGCCGAGCCCGGCGAGCAGCGCGTCGCGCACCAGGGCGTGGGAGAAACGGTAGTCGGGGCCACCGGGCGGCTCGGCCAGCAGCCCGCTCGCCACCGCCGGTTCCAGCAGGGCCATCACCCGCTCGGCGGGAATGCCCGTGACGGCTTCGAGCACGTCGATGTCCACCTCGCGCCCGGTGACCGCCGCCGCCCGCAGCAGCTCCCGCGTCTCCTCGGGAAGCCTCGCCGCCCGGCGTTCGATGACGTCACGTGCTCCGGCGGGCAGTCCCGCCACCAGGCAGTGCTCGCCTTCACCCTCGCGCAGGCGCAGCAGCTCGCCCAGGTAGAAGGGGTTGCCGCCGCTCCGCTCCAGCAGCACCTCGACCAGCCGGGGATCGTCGGGAATCCGCCGCAGACGCAGGTAGGACGACACGTCCTGCGCACGAAACAGGGCCGGCTCCAGGTGCATGGTCCCCGGCTCCCCGGACAACGCGCCGAGGGTGTCGCGCAGCTGCGCGGGGTGGTCGCCCGGTTCGGGACGCAATGTCGCCATCACCAGCACCGGGTGGCGTGCCAGCTCGCCCGCGACGAAGGTCAGCAGCCGCAGCGAGGAGGCGTCGGCCCAGTGCAGGTCCTCCAGGACCACCAGGAGCGGGCCGCCGGTGGAGGTCAGCGTCGCCGTCACCCGCTCGTACAGCTCGAACAGGGCGGCGTCGGGATCGAGACCCGGGCTGGAGCCGAGCCCGGGAGGAGCACCGGAGCCCGCCGAGGCCTCACCGTCCGGACCGGGCCCGGAACTCGGAAGGGCCGGGCGAGGATCAGGGCTCGGACGGTCCTGGCCGGGTTCAAAGCTCGGACCGCGGACCGGTGACGCCGTCTCGCCGTGGAACGGGTTCTTCCCGCCGCACTCGCGCAACACCTGGATCCAGGGACGGAACGCGGGGGCCGCTCCGTCGACGCAGCGCCCCCAGGCCACCCGGAAACCCCGCCCGGCGGCCTCGTCGGCCACGGCCCGCGCGAGCCGGGTCTTGCCGATCCCGGCCTCCCCGGTCACCAGCACCACCCCGCCCTTCCCGCGCCTCGCCAAGGCCAGCCGCTCGGCCACCAGACGCAGCTGCGCCTCCCTGGCGACCAGGGTCTCGGCGGTCACGAGGTCACCGGCCCCGTCTCCCGTCGCGGCGCGGGCCGGTGCGGGCCGGACGAGCGCGGCGAGAGACGGCACCGGGTCCGCACCGGGAGACGGGCCGGGAGCGAGGCCGGAGGTCTCCAGCTCGACGGCCTGCTCGAACACCGCCCGCTCCAGGCGCCGCAGCCGCGGCCCCGGCTGGATACCGAGGTCATCGGCGAGCAGGGCGCGGACCCGGCGCAGCGCGGCGAGCGCGTCGGCCTGCCTGCCGGTCCGATACAGCGCCAGCACCAGCAGCTCCCAGAGCCGCTCCCGGTAGGGATGGGTCTCGACCAGGGCCTCCAGGTCCGGCACGCGTGCGCCGCTCTCGCCCAGCGCCAGCCGTGCCTCGAATCCGTCCTCCACGGCGGTGGCCCACAGCTCGCGCAGCCGCGTGACGGCGGGCCGGACGAACTCCTGATCGGTGAACTCGCCCAGCGGCTCACCCCGCCACAGCCCCAGCGTCTCCTCCAGCACCCGGAGCGCCTCCCGGTGGTCGCCGCGCGCCAGTGCCCTGCGACCTTCCTCGGCGCCCGCCGCGAAGCGCGCCAGGTCGATCTGACCGGGAGCGACGGCCAGCAGGTATCCCGGCTCGCGCGTGAGCAGCACCCTCGGCGGGGTGCGCGGCCTGCGGTCGGGCTCCAGCACCCTGCGCAGGTGCGCGATGTAGGCCTGCAGGGTCCTCGTCGCGCCGGAGGGCGGCTCGCCCGCCCACAGCCTGTCGATCAGGCCGTCCAGCGAGACCACCCTGCCAGGCTCCAGCGCCAGCATCGTCACCAGGGCACGCTGCTTCCTGGTGCCGAGGTCAAGCGGGTGACCGGCCTCGTCGGTGACCTCCAGCGGGCCCAGCAGCCGGAAGGTCAGGTGCGTCGAAGAGTCCTCTTTTTCCATGGCGGCCGGAAGCCTACGCTTTCCCACCGTCAATTTCGTGGCCGGTGGATCCGGTTGCCGGCGGGTCCCCGCGACACCGAGAGGCCGCGTGCCCTTCCGTTCTTCCCCGGCCGCACCGGCCGTCAGGGGCGGAGGGCTCTCCTGGTGTGATGTCGACCAGGGTCTCGGCGTACCCGGCGCCGAGGAGGCCGGGGACGGTGCGGCCGTCCGCTGTACCGAGCCCGGGAGCATCCGAGCCGCACCGTATCGGTCGAAGACTCAGGAGGGCCGTGCGTAGGTACCGTCGCGGCGGGCCAGCAGCTCCTCCAGAAGGGCGTCCCACATGGCGCCGACCGATTCCACGTCGTAGGTGGCGGCGGTCGCCAGAGCGCCTTTGGCCAGCCGGCGACGCAGTTCCTCGTCCTCGATGACGCGGTTGAGGGCGGCGGCGAGGTTGGCGTCGGTGCGCGGCGTGACCAGCAGCCCGTCGACCTCGTCAGTGATCATCTCCTTGGGGCCGTGCGGGCTGTTGAAGCTCACGATCGCCAGCCCTTTGGCCATCGCCTCGAGGATCGTCATGGGGAAGCCCTCGTGGCGGGAGCTGAGCGCGAAGATCGAAGCCTTCTCCAACTCGGCGCCGATGTCGGAGGTGGGGCCGGGCAGTTCGACCCTGCCCTGCAGTCCCGCCTCGGCGATCTGGGACCGCAGGTTGTCCTCCTGCGGTCCCGCGCCGAAGATGCGCAGGGTCCAGTCGGGATGGGGGGCCGCCACGGTCCCCCACGCGGCGATGAGGCGGTGGAAGCCCTTGAGCTTGGTCATGCGGCCGACGGCGACCACGACCTTGCCCTCCAGTTCGGAGATCCCGCCGGTCATGGGTGGCACGGCGTTGGGGATCCTCGCCAGCTTCCCAGGCTTTCGCCGCAGCGTCGCGCGGTAGTCGCGCATGTCGGCCTTGGTGAGGGTGACGAGGGCGTCGAATCTGCGGTAACGCCGTTTGATGACCTTCTGCACCTCCTGCGACTGTCCCCGCAGGGCCACGTGCTCCTGGCCGACGGTGATGACGCTCGGCAGGGCCAACTGGGCGAGGGCCAGGTTGAGCCCGGGTCTGGTGGCGATGATGACGCCGGTGTCGACCGAGCGGATCCATCGGGCCAGTCGCAGGTCGGTCCACACGTTGAAGCGGTGGTAGGCGGCCTCCTGCGGCGGGATGAGCCTGCTCGGCATCCTCGACAGCCGGCCGCGCAGGCCGGTCGGCGGGACCAACCTGTCGTCGAGGAAGCGGAACCTCACCCTCGGGTCGATGGGGAAGAACGGCTCCTCCGCCTCCTTGAGGATGGAGACGATCTCCACGTCGTGTCCGGTCGAGGCCAGGTAGCCGGCCAGATTGAAGACCGTTCTGATGGTGCCGCCCATGCCGTACGCGTGCAGGAGCAGGATCTTGACCTGGTGTGTGGACGGGGGTGGCGCGGTCCGTTCACGCCTTCGGTTCCTCGCCTCGAACAGCCGGTAGATCGCCCTCTTGGCCTTGCCCGTCAGTGCACGCACCTGTGGGGGTCCCCTTCTCGCAGGCTTCCGGGCTCACACGCCTGTCTGTCCCCGTGGCGCATGCCCCGCTTTGACCCCTATAGACGCTGCGATGAGACGGAAGGTTGCACGGGATCCGCTCGGGTGCGAGCGGATCCCGGATCTCAACCCGACCTCAGCTCGACCCCAGCCGACTCGTTCGACAGTGGGACCGGTAACGGTGAAAGGGGAGAGGCGATCATGACGATCGGGGACGATCTGCGGCGCGCGGTCAGAGGGCCGGTGCTGGCGGCGGGCGACGAGGGGTTCGAGCAGGCCAGGCGGGCGTGGAACCTCGCGGTCGACCAGCCGGTGGCGGCGGTGGTCGAGGCGGAGGACGCCGACGACGTGGCGGCGCTGGTCACCTGGGCACGCCTCGCCGGGCTGTGCGTGACCGCCCAGCCCTTGGGACACGGCGCGAGCGGCGACGTGGAGGGGGTGATCCTGCTGCGCACCGGGCGGCTGGGCGGGGTGGACGTACGGCCGCAGCAGCGCACCGCGCGGGTCGGGGCGGGGGTGAGGTGGGGCGAGGTGCTCGCCGTCGCCGGACCACACGGGCTGACCGGGCTGGCCGGCAGTTCCTCGGGCCCCAGCGTGGTGGGCTACACCCTGGGTGGGGGGCTGAGCTGGTTCGGCCGCCGGCACGGCTTCGCCGCCGACAGCGTGCGCGCCTTCGACGTGGTCGGCGCCGACGGCGTGCGGGCCACGGTCGGCGCCGAGTCCGACGCCGAGCTGTTCTGGGCGCTGCGAGGTGGCGGCGGCGACTTCGCCGTGGTGACCGCCGTCGAGTTCGACCTGCACCCGGCGCCGCACCTGTACGGGGGACGCGTCATGTGGTCCGGCGAGAGCGCCCCGCTCGTGCTCCAGGCGTTCCGGGAGATCACCGCCGACGCCCCCGACGAGCTGAGCGTCTGGTTCGACCTGCTGCACTTTCCCGGGGCGGCGCCCATGGTCGCCGTGGACGTGACGTTCCTGGGAGAGGCGGGGGAGGCCCAGGACCTGCTGCGCCGTCTGGACAAGATCGACGGAGTGATCTCGGACAGCAGGGGCCCGTTGCGGGTGGCCGAGCTGGACTCCGTCTGCGCCGAGCCCACCGCTCCCGGAGCGGGGGTGAACCGGGGAGAGCTGCTGACCGACCTGGCCGACGAGGTCGTGGCGGCGCTGCTCTCCGCGCCGATCGCCCCGCTGCTGAGCGTGCAGATCCGCCACCTCGGCGGCGCCCTGTCCCGCCCGGCCGCGAACGGTGGCGCCTGCGGCCACCTGGCCGAGCCCTACATGCTGGCCATGCTGGGTCTCTCACCCTCACCCGAGGCGGCCGCCGCCGTACGGGCCCGCCAGGACGCGATCTCAGCGGACCTGGTCCCGTGGAGCAGCGGACGCAAGCCCTACACCTCGCTGAGTCCCGGTGAGCGGGCCACGGCCGCGTTCCCCGTCGACGTGCTGGCCCGGCTGCGCGACCTCAAGCGCTCCCGCGACCCGCACGGCCTCATCCGCGCCAACTACCCGGTGCTGCGCTGAGCGGACGTTCGATCCGCGGCCCGGTCAGCGCAGCAGGGCCCGGCGCAGCGCGACCACCCGTTCGGCGGCGGCTCTGCGGCTGATCTCCGCCTCGGGGATTATCCCGTCGAAGCCGTGGAAGGCCCCCGGGTAGAGGTGGAACTCGGTGGAGACACCCGCCCGCACCAGCCGCAGGGCGTAGTCGAAGCACTCGTCCCTGAAGACCTCCAGCTCGCCGACGTCGATGTACGCGGGGGGCAGCCCCGACAGGTCGGTCGTCCTCGCCGGGGCCGCGTACGGGGAGACATCGTCGCCGCCCGCCCGCTCGCCGAGCAGTGCCCTCCATCCAAAGAGGTTCGCCGCCCGGTTCCACACGACCGCCTCGACGAACTCGTGGCTGGAAGGAGTGGTGTTGCGGTCGTCCAGCATCGGGCAGATCAGGAGCTGGAACGCGAGGGCCGGGCCGCCGCGGTCTCGTGCCAGCAGCACGGTTCCCGCGGCGAGCCCGCCCCCCGCGCTGATCCCGCCCACCGCGAGACGCTCCGGGTCGATGCCCAGCTCGGCGGAGTTCTTGGCGGTCCACACCAGCCCCGCGTAGCAGTCCTCGACCGGCGCCGGGTCCGGGTTCTCCGGCGCGAGGCGATAGCCGACCGAGACGATCACGCATCCCAGCGCCGCGACATACTCGTTGAGGCGCGCGTCCTCCGTCTCCACGTCGCCAAGGATCATCCCGCCGCCGTGGATCCAGTACAGGCAGGGGACGGCGCCCTCCTGTCCGGCCGGCCGGTAGATCCGCAACCGGATGTCGGGATCGCCCTCGGGGCCGGGTACGGTCCGGTCCTCGATCACGACTCGCCCGTCCGGGGCCGGCGGGGGCATCGCCGCACGCGCCGCGTCCAACTGGAGACGGACGTCGGGCAGGTCCTCCAGCCGCATGGCGCCGAAGTCGGCGGCGGGCAGAGGGTTCGCCTCAAGGGCGGCGGCCAGTCCGGGATCGATATTGGGGTGAAGTGCCATGTCACTCACCTAACCAGAAGACGGGGGACGCCGGTTCACACGATCGGTTCTCTCGTCGATCACGCGTGAGCCCGCGCAGCCTCCCAACCGCGAGGTGGTCGCGAGGAGAGCCCCCGGCCCTCCGCGGCCTGCCGCCCACGCGGGAGCCCGGTGAGGAGGTGACGTTCGGGCGGGCGGAGATCGGTGGAACGGATCCGGCCACCCGGATTCGCGGCGAGAAGAACGCGGGCACGGGCCGGGAAAGCCCGGCGCACGACGAACGGTGAATTCTCCGCGGGTCGAGGGAAACGGCCACCGAAAATCTCCGAGTGGAAGCACGGATAAAACCACTGGCATCGAAGGTCGCCTTTGCCCTTCAATGGAGAAAAGGCCGGGGCATCCGCTCCGCACCTCGGAAAGGATCGACGATGAAGTACGGCGCGTCACCGGTGCGGCAGGGAAGCCTTGAGGTGTTTCCACTGCTCGACGACGGTGCTCCGGCTCCCGGAGGGTCAGGTGGCTAATCCTCTCAAGGGAAACCACCGAGCCGCCCAAGACGTCGGTCCAGGCGGCTTCTTCATTTCCCGAACCATGTGAGACCGCTTCGACCAGTGGGCGCGGGAGCCAGTTTCCCCGCTCTCCATAAATTCACAGCACAGCACGTTGAACGCTTTCACGCCTTCTCGCGGGAAGGGGCGAAAGGATTCATCCCGGAAGACACGCCGCAGAGGCCGAATCGGTAAGGCAGCCGGTTTCCACCCGGCAGGACGGGGTTCGAACCCCCGCTGCGGCTCTGCCCTCACAGGAGAAGGGCATGGGACTGGGACTCGGCGACGGGAGTGGCGACCCCCGCCCGGTTCGCAGGCCCGCGGCGCGTCCGGTACGGCCCACGCCAACCGGCCCGGACGCGTGACGGAGCGTAGCTCAGCAGGAAGAGCATCCGGCCAGGGACCGGAGGGCCGCAGGTTCGAGCCCTGCCGTTCCGACGACGCAGTGACTTCCAGCGAAGGCGACCCAGGACGCGACGACTTGAGACGCGACGACTCACGACGCCCAGCGCCCCGGGCCATCGAGCGAAAACGGTCAGGCGACCCAGACGACACAGTGACATCGGCGACACCGGCGTGCCGTACGGCACGCCCGGCCGCTCTGGCCCAACGGCAGAGGCACCGGTTTCAGGAATCGGAGGTTCGGGGTTCGAATCCCCGGGGCGGCACGTACACGGTGATGGGGGGCGCCCGCCCGTCACCGTCGGCGGGAGACTACTCGTCGTGGTGCCAGGGCAGTGGGACGGGTTCGGCGGGGAGGTCTCCGTCCAGGAGATCGGACAGCAGGGCTCCAAGGTTGAGGGGGAAGATCGTTTCATCGGTGGTGAGGAGGTCGTGACGGGTCCACCAGCGGTGCGCCGAGATCAGCGAGCGCTCCAGTTCCTCCTGTCCCGAGACCTCGACGGTGTGTTCGCCGACGCGCAGGAAGAAGAACGAGTCGATCGCGGTGATCTGGACGTCTCCGAACCAGGTGAGGCCGGAGGAGCGGGCCACGACCGGCCCCAGACGCTCTTCCGCGATCTCCAGCCCTGTCTCCTCGCGTAGCTCGCGGACCGCGGCGGCGGTCGGCGTCTCACCGTCGTGCACCCCTCCGCCAGGCGTGATCCAGCAGTGCTCGGCGGGCCACTGCGCGGGGGCCGGGTACCGGAACAGCAGGAGGCGCTCGTCGGCGTCGACCAGCAGGATCCGGGCACTGGAACGTGAAATCGGGGCGGTCACGTCCTCGATCGTAGGAGAGACCGCCCAGCCGGCCCAGCCTTCCCGCTCGCGAGGACCTCGTGTGCCTGTGGCCGGACACTTCCCGGATGGGCCCCCGGCCCTCTCGCTCACGAGGCCCCGTATCTCCGGCGGCGATCTGCCCGACGGTCGTCGGGAGGGCGGGAGCGGATCGACACGAAACGGGTCGTGCCATGCCGCCCGCCGAAGCCGTCAGGCTCCGGCGGGCGGCATGATCGCGGCCGGGTCGTTGACGATCTGGTTGATCACCACGTTCGCGGCACCCCGGGAGGCGGCGCCGAAGCCGTGGTCGGAGGCGATGAAACGACAACGGGCCGCGGGGCCGGCGACGACCAGGCGCTCCAGCTCCGCCTGGGCGAAGGGGAGCAGCCATGCGGCCAGGGTGGCGAAGTAACCGCCTACGACGATCACGCGCGGGTTGAAGAGGTTGACCAGGATCGAGCCGCCGAGCCCGAGCCAGCGGCCGACCTCCGCGACCGCGACCAGTGTCTGCTGGTCGCCGGCGGCCAGGTCGCGGGCGATCTCGGCCACCCGCTCCTCGGGGTCGGGCACCGGGACCGTGTCCAGCCCGTACGCCCGCTCGGGGGTCGCCATGCGCACCAGCGCTGCCAGGCCCACCTTCGTCTCCCAGCAGCCGAACCGCCCGCAGCCGCAGCGCCCGCCGCTCGGGTCGACCGGCAGGTGCCCGACCTCGCCGGAGAAGCCGTCCGCTCCGCGCAGCAGCCTGCCGTTCACGACGATGCCGCCGCCCACGCCGACCTCGCCGGTGAGGTAAACCATGTCGGCCGTACCGGCGGCGACTCCCGAGGTGTATTCGGCGAGGGCGGCGAGGTTCGCGTCGTTGTCGACCGTGATCGGCACGCGCAGCGGGCCGAGGGCGGAGGAGAGCCGGGCGGCGAGCGGCACGTCGTGCCAGTCGAGGTTGGGGGCGAAGGCGACCACCCCGTGGTCGACGTCGACCAGGCCGGGGACCGCCACCCCGATGCCCGCCGGCGCGGCCCCGGCGCGCGCCATCTCCTCGATGGCCTCGCGGGCCGTCAGGCCGAGTTCGCGAAGCGAGCGGCTGGCGCCGCTGCCCGCCGCGTCGAAGCCCAGGCGGCGGTCGACCAGGACGTTTCCTCCGAGGTCGACGCCGTGGACGGCGACGTAGTCGACGTTGATCTCCAGGCCGAGGGCACCGATGTGCGCGCCGTGCAGCGCCACCGCCCGCCGGGGGCGGCCGACCGTGCCGGCGTGGTCGACGCCCACCTCCTGGACGAGCCGCCGGTCGAGGAGCTCGACCATCAGGTTGGAGACGGTGGCCCGGTGCAGGCCCGTGGCCTCCGCGATGTCGGACCGGGAGGTGGACCCGTGCTCGCGCAGGTGGCGCAGGACCAGGGAGAGGTTCGTCCGGCGGAGCAAGGCGGGTCCCGCGGCCTGAGGCGTGCCGCCCACCGTGCGGGCCTGGTGCTGCTCCTGGGTCACACGGCCACCTGGGTTTTATTTGTCTCGGATAGAAATTAATTGGATTTGTAACACACAGGTGTCCTGTCGCGCACCAGGGGGACGGTAACGACTCGGTATCTGTCGTTCGTGTGACGTACACGCGTAAACGCGCGACCGTGTTACGAAAACGTTACGCAGATCGAAACGTTTCGGACCTTGCGCCCCAACCTGGACTGAGCTTTTAATTCGGCCAGTCATGCAAATTAATTGAGGGGAGTGACGTGCACCGTAGCTGGACCGGCAGTCGCAACGGCGGTTCGACGAGCTCGAACAGGTCGGCCGGTACACCCGCCGACCAGGCCACCGTGCGCCGGTCCAACCTGTCCCTGGTGCTGCGTCACGTCAGCGAGTACGGCCCGCGGTCCAGGTCCGTCGTCGCCATGGAGACCGGTCTGAACAAGACCACGGTCACCAGCCTCGTCAGCGAGCTGCAGGCCCGAGGACTCCTCAAGGAGATCGGGCCGCAGCACGCGGGCGCCGTCGGCCGCCCCGGGCTCGCCCTCGCGCTGGACGGGGCGGGTGTCGGAGCTCTCGGCCTTGAGGTGAACGTCGACTACATCGCCGCCTTCGCCACCGACCTGGGCGGCAGGGTGCTGATCGACCGGCGGGTGAGCTTCGACGCGATGGGCTGCGACTCCGAGCGCTCCCTGACGGAGCTGGCCCGGGTGATCGGGGAGGCCATGGCCGAACTCGACCTCCTGGAGGTCAAGGTCGCCGGGATCACCGTGGCCGTTCCCGGTCTCGTCGACACCGCCACCGGCACCGTGGACGTCGCCCCCAACCTCGGCTGGTACGGCGTTCCCGTGGTGGACTGGCTGGTACGCGCCGGAGTTCCCCCGAACGTACCGATCAGCGTGGACAACGACGCCAACCTGGCGGCCCTCGCCGAGTTCACCGGCGGAGTCGCCTCCGGTACGTCCGATCTCGTCTACCTCACCGGCGAGGTCGGCATCGGCGGCGGCGTGATCTCTGGAGGACGCCTGCTGAGCGGCGCCGACGGCTTCGCGGGAGAGGTGGGCCACGTCATGGTCGACCCCTCGGGCGAACGCTGCGGCTGCGGCCGGATCGGCTGCTGGGAGACGAAGGTCGGCCTGGCCGCGCTGGTCCGGATGGCCACCCCCGACCACGCCTACGGCATGCACGACGGGGTGATGCGCGACCCGGAGGAGCGGTTGGCCGAGATCGAGCTGCGGTGGGCCGCGGGCGATCCCCGGGTCGACCTGGCCATCGGCGAGGTGGGCCGCTGGCTCGGTCGGGGCTCGGCCACACTGGTGAACCTCTTCAACCCGCGCGTCATCGTCATCGGCGGCTACTTCGCCAAGCTCGCCGACCGGCTCATCCCGGTGGCGCAGGCGGAGTTGAAGCGGCTGGGCGTGGAGGGATCCGCTGCCCGCTGTGACTTCGTCGCCTCCGATCTCGGCTTCGGCGCGGCCTCGCGCGGCGCCGCCGGGATCGTCACGGAGAGGGTGCTCTCCAACCCCACTGCCATAGACGTCCGCCTGGCGGCACCGGCACCCGAGAAGGAGCGCGAATGAGACGCCATACCTCGTGAGCTCCGGTATCGCCCCATGAACATCCCGTCCGTCCGGCCGGAGAACCGGATTCGTGACGCCGTCGTTCACGCCGACCTCGGCGGCGCCACGCTGGTGCTGTCCGGCCCGGCCGGACGGGCGGGATCCCACTCATCCCCTTCCATCGAATTTCCAGTGAATCCCCATCGAGATTCAGTCGTAAAGATCCACGGAGGCCCCCCATGCCCGAGCCGTCAACCGACTCGGCACCCCTCCTCGTCATGCGAGGGATCGTCAAGCAGTTCCCCGGAGTGCGCGCCCTGGACGGCGTCGACCTGGAGGTCCGTGCCGGCGAGGTGCACTGTCTGCTCGGCCAGAACGGTGCCGGGAAGTCCACCCTGATCAAGACCCTGGCCGGTGCCCACCAGCCCGACGAGGGGACGATCACGCTGAACGGCGAGGAGGTGCGGCTGTCGAGCCCGATCGCGGCGATCAGGCTCGGGATCTCCACGATCTATCAGGAGCTCGACCTGGTGGACGGGCTGAGTGTGGCCGAGAACGTGTTCCTGGGTCATGAGCCGGCCCGGATGGGGTTCGTGAGCCGCGGGGAGGCGGCGCGGGCGACGCGGGAGTTGCTGGCGCGGCTGGGGCACGCGGAGATCCGCCCGTCGGTGGAGGTGGGGCGATTGTCCCCGGCGGCCAAGCAGGTGGTGAGCATGGCGCGGGCGCTGTCGCACGACACCCGGTTGATCATCATGGACGAGCCG